>NZ_JBLRVY010000038.1:0-110572 GCF_048159485.1 Streptomyces sp. 4F14 | reverse complement strand
CATGACGGGTCGCTTCCTGGAGGGGTGGGGAGCCGGACGCGCGCGCGAGGGCTGCGGCGATCTTGTCCAGGGTGCACCACGCGCCTCGGTCACCACCAGGGGCGAAAACTTTCGCTCCGGCCGTCCGGAGGGCCCGCCGGCCCGTCCCGCCGGCTGCTTCCCGTCCCGGGACCGGGGTGTCCCGGCAGGTCGGCGCCGCCCCTGTCCCGAGGCGGGCGAAGCGGCCGGGATCCGGGTGTGGCCCGGCGTCGGCCCGCGCAGACTCGTCCCACCGACCGCCACAGAGCGTCGGTCCCCCCGGCCGCTCGGCCGAACTCCGCATGCCCTGAAGGGACTTCCCGTGAATCCTGTACGCACCGTCCTGCCCGCCCTCGTGGCGCTCGCCGTCACCGCGCTCGGCGCCTCCGCCTCCGCCGGTGCCCAGGTGCGGGCCGAGGAGACGTACCGCAACGTCCACTCCGGCCTGTGCATGGACGACAGCGACGGCGGCGGCCTGCGCGGCTACCAGTGCAACGGCAACAACCACCAGAAGTGGGTGGTCACCCGGCACACCGACGACGCCCGGCAGTTCTCGAACATGGCGACCGGCCGGTGCCTCGACGACAGCGCGGCCGGCCTGCGCACCTGGCCGTGCAACGGGCTCGACTTCCAGAAGTGGAAGCTCCAGAGGTCCGACGGCCGGCTCATGTTCCGGAACGTGAGCACGGGGGCGTGCGTCGCAGACCCGGGGGAGGGCCGGCGGCTGATCGCCCTGCCGTGCGCGAGCGGATCGGCGAACCAGCAGTGGCAGTGAGCCGCAGGCACCCCTCGCGGACCTGCCGTCGCCGACCACCTCACCGTCCCGCCACCGCCAGAAACCGCCACCTCGTAGAAGGAGCCCTTTGATGCCCAACCGCCCCACCCGCAGGCTGCGCCGCATCCTCCCCGCCCTCACCCTCGCCTGCCTGACGGCCCCCGGCCTCACCCTCGCCGCCCACGCCGCGCCCCCTGCGTACGCCCACCAGGCCCGGGCCGAGGCGTCCTTCCCCACCTGGGGCACCCGGTGGATCGTCCATGCCACCTCGGACATCTCCTCGCCCTCCGTCGGCATGATCAACCGGAACGCGGCCGGTGAGGACCGCGTCACCGCCGACTACCAGGTCGACACCGGCCGCCGCGTCTGCGAGGGCAGCGCCTGCTCGACCTTCATGGCGCACATCACCTCGCCCGTGACGGGCTTCCTGACCGTCGTCGCCGTGGACATCCCCGAGGACCGGCTCCCCGGCGTCCCCGTGCAGGGCGACCCCGGCGGCGGCACCCCGAGCGGCACCCGCCAGCGGACCCTGGAGCGCGCCGCCACCTGGCTCACCGCGAACGGCGGCCGGCCCGTGCCGTACAGCCAGAACGCGCACTGGAGCGACGGCTACCGCCAGGACTGCTCCGGCTACGTCTCCATGGCGCTCGGCCTGCGCACGCCCGGCGAGACCACCGTGGGCCTGGCGGGCAACCGGGGCATCACCCGCCCCATCGGCATGGGCGAACTCCAGCCCGGTGACCTCGTCATCGACGCCATCGGCAACAGCAACACCCGCCACGCCGTCATCTTCGAGCGGTGGAACGACGCCGCGCACACCTCGTACCTGGCCTACGAGCAGCGCAGCGGCCCCGGCACCTCGCACCGGACGCTGACGTACGGGCTGAACGCCGGCAGCGAGTACAAGGCGTACCGGCCCGTGCAGTACGGAGACTGACCCGCCGTCCGGAGCGCCCGGCCCGCCACCGGCCGGGCGCTCCGCCGTACGGGTGAACCGGGCGGCCGGTGAATCGACCCTGCACCCCAGCCGGTTGCAGCTCCCATGTCCGTATAAATACAGTCCTGACCTGCTGGGACAGCCGGTCCCACGCCATGAAGCAGTCAACGGGACACCCGTTGCCGACCCTCGGGAGACGTCCGTCATGACGGACAGCGGTCAGCCGGACCGTCTGGTGGCGCAGCGGCAGCTCGGCGCGGCCCTGCGCGCGTTGCAGCACCGGTCGGGACTCACTCTGCGGGAGCTGGAGAAGCGGGTCCCCGTCAGCGACTCGTCCCTCTCGCGCTACTTCCGGGGCGACGGCGTCGCCCCCTGGTCGGTGGTCGTCGAGATCTGCCGCATCCTGGACGGCGACCCGCGAGAACTCCGGGCCCTGTGGGAGGCGGCCGACCCCCAGACCTCGGCGAAACCGGCCCCCGCACCCACACCCGCCCCAACTCCCGCACCACAGCGCCCGACACGCACCTGGCTCGTCGCCCTGGCGATCACCGCCGTCCTTCTCGGTACGAGCCTGGCGGTGTACGGGGTGCAGTTCGCCGGCCCCGAACGCGACGGCGCCCTCGCAGCCGCCGTCGGCAAGGGCGCCCCGCACGACGGCAGGCCCGTTTTCCACGAGGCGGAGAAGGCCCGCACGCGCCAGGTGACGATCCGCGACGCCACCGGGGCCCGCAGCGGCAAGGCCATCGCGCACATGGACTACCCCGACAGCTACGTCGAGTTCACCGTCGACGCCGCCTCGGCGGGCCCCCGAGCCATGAGCGTGCGTTTCAGCAACGGCTCCCAGGACAGCGGCGGCGGCCCCTCCTGCGCCTCCCACGGCCTCGCCGTCAACGGCGTCGTCGCGAGCCCCGTCCACTACCCCCACACCGGCTGGGAGAACTGGCAGAAGACCGAGCCGGTGACGGTCTTCCTCCACGCAGGCCGCAACACGATCCGCTTCTCCAAAGGCGACCTCTTCACCGAACTGGACGGCATCGAACTGGCATAGCCTCCGTCCGCAAGGAGTCCCGCATGCCCCGCCTCGCCCTTCTCCTGGCCGCCCTCTGCCTCGCCGCGGCCCACCCGGCGTCCCCGCTCGACCGTGACTTCCCCGACCCGGACGTCCTCCAGGTCGGCACCACCTACCACGCGTACGCCACGGGCAGCGGCGGCCGGCACCTCCAGCACGCCACCTCGCCCGACCTGGAGCACTGGACCCCCGACGACCGCGACCCGCTGCCCGTGCTCGGCGCCTGGGCGCAGCCCCGGGCCGACCTCGTGTGGGCGCCCGAAGTGTTCGCCGCCGACGCCGGGTTCACGATGCAGTACACCGCCCGCGACCGGGCGAGCGGCCGCCAGTGCATCGGCGTCGCCCGGTCCGCCACGCCCGACGGCCCCTTCCACCCCGTCGGCGACACCCCGCTGGTCTGCCCGGCGGGGGAGGGCGGCGCCATCGACGCCTCGACGTACACGGAGGGCGGCCGGCGCTACCTGCTGTGGAAGAACGACGGCAACTGCTGCGGCCTCGGCAAGGACACGTGGCTGCACCTCCAGCCCACCACCTGGGACGGCACCCGGGTCACCGGCGATCCGGTGCGTCTGATCCGGCAGGACCGGCCCTGGGAGGGGCGTCTCGTGGAGGCGCCCACGCTCGTCAAACGCGCCGGGCACTACGTCCTGTTCTACTCGGCGAACGCCTACGACACCGACGCGTACGCCACCGGGTACGCCGTGTCCCCGGCCCTGACCGGGCCGTACACCAAGGCGTTCCGGCCGCTGATGACCACGGACACCTTCTCCGGTGCGGTCCACGGCCCCGGGGGACAGGACGTGGTCACCGGGCCCGACGGACGCGATCGGATTCTCTTCCACGGTCACCGGGGCCGTATCCGCGTCCTCTACCAGGCCGAGTTGGGCTGGGCCGACGGCTATCCCGTGGTGCGGGGCAGCAAGGTCATCTACCAGGCGGAGAACGCCCGGTTGACGCACGCGGTCGTCCGCGAGACCTCCACGGCGTCCGACGACCGGGCCGTCGGCCGCATCGACTTCCCCGACAGCGCGGTCGAGTTCAGGGTCTTCGCCGCCTCTGCGGGCGCCCACACGCTGACCGTCCACTTCGCGAACGGCTCCCGGGACGCGTCGGGCACCCCGGCGCCGGCCTCCCATCGCCTCGCCGTCAACGGCACGGTCGTCGGCAGCGTTTCCTACCCGCACACGGCCTGGGAGCACTGGCAGGCGACCACCAAGTCCGTCGAGCTGGAGTCGGGCTGGAACACGATCACCCTGTCCAAGGGCGACCTCTACGCCGAACTGGACTTCATCGAGACGGCGTGAGACCGCCCAGCAGTGCCGTCAGCGTGAACTCGAAGCGTTCGTGTCCCTCGCCCGAGGTCAGTTCGCGGATGTGCGCGACCGTGCTGGGGAACAGGTCGGCGGGGAGCATGCGGTAGCGCTCGGCGAGGTCGTCGCGGTCCAGGACGCGCTGGTCGACGCCGGTGTCGGCGTGGGTGCGCAGGGACAGTTCGAAGCAGTACGCGGAGACGTACAGGAACGCGGCGTCGATCGCCCACGCGGCGGACTGCGGGGGCACCCCAGCGGCCAGCAGGATCGTCAGCATGCCCTCGCTGAGCCGCAGCGCGTCGAGGCTGTTGGGCGCGGCGGCCAGGGCGGCGCGGGAGATGCCGGGGTAGCGGAGGTACTCGTCGCGCAGGGCCCGGCAGATCCCGAGCATCTGCTCGGCCCACCGGGCGGGGTCGGGCTCCGGCACCGGGATGCGGGCACACACCTCGCTGATCAGCAGCTCGTCCAGTTCGGCCTTGTTGCGGACGTGGGCGTACAGCGAGGCCGGTCCGGTCTTGAGGTCGGCGGCGACGCGGCGCATCGTCAGGGCCTCGAAGCCGTCCGTCTCGACGAGCCGGAACGCGGTGTCCACGATCCGCGCCACGGTGATCGGGGCCTTCCCGGTCCGCCGGTCCCGGTCCGGCTCGCCCAGGGCGGCGATCTTCGCGGCCCACTCGCTCTTGTTCGTCACGGGTCCAGCATAGCTTGACGCGAACGCCGTTCCTTGCGTAGAACAGTGTTCGTCTGTGGAACACTGTTCGTCGATGTTCCGGATCCTCCGGAGAGGAGCCCCATGGCATCCCCCACCACCACCCACCGGCCGTTCCGCACCCTGCGCGAGGCGCGGACCGCCCTCGTCGGCCTGTCGGCCGTCTTCCTGTTCGAGATGATGAGCAACACCGTCCTGAACGTCGCGCTGCCCACCATCGGCCGTGAACTCGACGCCCCGACGATCGCCCTGCAATGGGTGACGAACGGCTACTCCGTCGTCTTCGGCGGCCTGATGCTCGTGTTCGGCGTCCTCGCCGACCGGCTCGGGCGGCGCCGCGTGATGATCGCCGGGCTCGTCCTGCTCGGCGCCGCGAGCCTCGCCACCGCCGCCGTCACCAGCACCGGCGCGCTCGTCGCCGTCCGCGCGGTGATGGGCCTCGCCGCCGCGATGACCACGCCGGGCACCATGGCGATGGCGTTCCGCCTCTTCGACGACGAGGGGCTGCGGGTCCGCGCCATCACCCTCATCTCGACCGTCGGCATGGTCGGGCTCGCGATCGGCCCGACCGTCGGCGGCCTCGTCCTGTCCTTCGCGCCCTGGCAGGTCCTGCTCCTGGTCAACGTCCCGATCGTGCTGCTCGCCATCGCCGGCATCCGCCGGGGCGTCCCGCCCGACGACCCCGCCGGCCTGCACCGCGCCCCCGCCGACCTGCCCGGCGGGGTGCTCGGTACGGCGGCGATCGTCCTCACCCTCGTCGCGCCCACCCTGTTCGTGGACTCCGGCGCCCGGTCGTGGACGCCCTGGGCCGCGCTCGCCGGAGCGGTCCTCGCCGGGACCCTGTTCGTCGTACGGGAGCGGACGGTCCCGCATCCGCTGCTCGACCTCTCACTCGTCGCCCGGCCCAAGGTGTCCGGCGGGCTCGCCTACAAGGCGGCGGCCGGGCTCGCCAACGCCGGGCTCGCCTACCTGGTCACGCTCCAGTTGCAGCTGGACTGGGGGTGGCCGCCCGCGCTGGCCTCGCTCGGCATGCTGCCGCAGGTCGTCGTCCTCATCGCCGGAGGGCCGTTCGTGCACCGGTTCGTCGAGCGCGTCGGCATCGACCGGGCCGCCTGGATGAGCGCCGGGTCGGTCGTGGCCGGACTCGCCGTCTACACCGTGTCCGGGAACCTCGGCTATCCCTGGGTGGCGCTCGCCCTCGTCCTCGTCGCCGCCGGGATGCGCGTCGTCGGCGCCGCGGCCGGCGTCAACGTCCTCAACGGCCTCCCCGCCGACCGCACCTCCACCGGCGCGGCCCTCATCGACACCGCCGCCGAGGTCACCGCCGCGACCGGCGTCGCCGTGGCCGGCACCGTCCTCGCCGCCCTCTTCACCGGCAACATCACCGCCGGCCACTGGACCACCCACCAGACCCACCGGTTCCACGAAGCGGCCACCGTCTCCGCCACGCTCCTCACCCTCGCGTCCGCCGCCCTGCTGGCCTGGGCGATACGCCGCACCCGCACGCCCCCCGAGTAGAGGAGGACCGCATGCACGAGGAGGGCCCGTACGGGGTCAGGATCCGTAGAGCGGCAGGACTCCGGTGTCGACCGGGGACGGCAGAGGCACCGGCAGTTCGACCGTCTCCCCGTACACACCGTGCACCTGACCGTGGTACTCGCCGTCCTTGGGCCTGGTGTGCAGCGTCCAGCGGCCGGTACGGGGATCGAGGACGAGGAGAACGGCGACCCCGGCACGGGCGTACCAGCCGTTCTTGTCGGTGATGTCCTTCGCCTTCTCGGACTGCGAGATCACCTCGACCGCGAGGGCGACGTCGGCGGGGTCGGCGAGCCAGGAGTCGTCCTCGTCCCACTCCACTGGAAGGACCGTCAGGTCGGGTGTGGCGTAGTCGTCGGGGTCCTCCGGCATGGCCACGGAGGACATCTCGTACGGTGCGAGACCGGTGGGCAGCCGGGACTCGATCTGCACCCGCAGGCGGCGGACGGTACCCGCACGCTTGCCACCAGGGGCGGGTGACATCACGAGACTGCCTCCGATGATCTCGACCCGCAGCCCGGTGGACGCCTCGATCCGCTCCGCGACCTCCCGCAGATTGCCGGGGCGGGGGCGCAGCACAGGAAGGGTCACTCTGGCCCACCTCCTCATCGGCAGCCGGTCGCCCACCACGCTATCGGGCCGTGTTCCGGCATGGCTTCGGTCTCGGCCGCCGGGCCCTTGCGGCGGCTGTCGGGAGAGGGAGACCCCTATGTTGAGAAACGACAGGGAGGAGTCGTCGATGAGTGTCGATGCGATCATGCAGACCGAGTTACCCGCTGGGTACACGGTCCTCTTCGGCGCCGACGGGAAAGTGGTCATGACCCCGCGGAGCTTCGAGCACTCCAGCACGATCAAGTCGATGCAGATCGACTCACTCGCTCTCGGCCGCCACGCAAAGACTGCTTCCGACGTCTACATCGACTTCCCAGCCGATGAGAACTCCGCCCCGGACTTTGCCATCCTGCGGGAGGACGCGCAGACGCAGGGCAAGCGCTACAGCTTCGAGGACGTGCTGCTGATCTCGGAGGTCGTCTCGGTCTCCTCCGCGCGCAAGGACTACGACGACTGCACCGCGAAGTACGGCCGCTACGGCATCCCGGTCTACATGGTCGTGGACCCGTACGCGGCGGAGGTCGTCGTTCACACCGAGCCCACCGGCACCGGCTACATCACGGCCCGAACCCACAAGTACGGCACGGGCAAGCTGCCCGTCGAGCTGGCCGACGGCCGGACCTACACCCTCGACCTGGACGAGCTGCCCCGCCCCGAGCCGGAGACCGGCGCTTCCTGACCTGGTCGGTGATGCGGCGCTCGGCGACCTCACCACGACCGCCGGGCCGACCCCCGAGGCGTGTCACCCGCACGAGTGAACCTGGCCGCGAAGACCCGCCTGACCAGCGCGGACCGTGGCCCGGATGCGCCAGGATGGAGTAATCGCACCGGCAGATTGGTGTTCCCGTGCAGCCTGCACCGAACCGCCCCCTGTCACCGGACCCGTCGGACCCCTCGGACTCCCTGGACGCGAAGCGTCGGGTGAAGTATCTGGCGTTCGTTCTTCTGCCTCTGATCGCCGTGACGCTGCCTCTGATGGCGTTGCTCGTCAGGCGGGACGAGGCGGGGGAGTCGCAGCGGCTCGCGCTGTGTGCCGCCGCCCTGTTCTGCAACGTGTTCGTGCTGCTGTACCACCTCCTTACCCCGCCGCACCCCAAGTTCCTGCTGCTGCGCGGGCGTCGGCTCGCGGTGCGTGTGCACGCGATCGGCGGCACGGTCGAGCTGGCCGCAGGAGTCGTCGCGTATTTCGTCGCGGATCCGGCCGTACCCGCCACCGTGATGGCCGTCGCCGCGCTCGTCCTGCACGTCCCCACCGCCGCCTGGCAGACGACGATCGTCTTCGGCTCGCGGGCGGTCATGGTCCCGGGGTACGTGTTCGTGATCCTGCTGCACGCCTACTGCGCGCTGCGGCTGCTGCTCGACCCGCACTCGGAGTTCTGGCTCGTCAACACCTTCCTCGTACTCAACGTGTACGTCTGGTGCCGGGTGTTCATCGGCCTCTTCAACGCGCTCGGCCTGTTCCCGGAGTCGACGTACTCCGTCGCGATCCTCCTCGCCGGCCTCGTCATGGTCCCGGCGGCCGTGGGCTTCGCGGGCAACCTGCTGCTCCTCGGCTTCGTGTTCGCGCACGCCCTGCTCTATCGGGCGGTCCTGAAACCGTCGCCCGCCCAACTCGCCGCGTACACGAGTGAACGGGGACGCGAGACCCTCGTCGAGGAACGGGCCCGCGTCGCCTGGTCCGCGATGACGGGCCCCGCCGGGGCGGACGACCGGGAGCGGGCGCGTGCCGTCTTCGACGCCCTCGACACGGACGGCGGCGGCACCCTCACCGCCGACGAACTCGACGCGATGGCCGACCGCTGCGGGCTGTCCCGGCCGTACGTGCACGCCCTCCTGGAGCGTCACGGCGAGCACGGGCACCTCTCGTTCGACGCCTTCCACCAGCACTTCTACGCCCTCCACCGGCCGGACGCGCCGCGCGCCGACACCACCCCCGAGCAGGCGGCCCGCCTGGTCTTCGACCGCCTCGACCTCGACGGCAACGGCAGCATCGACGCCAACGAACTGCGCCTGCTCCTGCTGGGCTGGGGCCTGCCCGAGAGCGATATCGCCCGCTGCATGCGCGTCTACGACACCGACGGCGACGGACAGCTCTCCTTCGAGGAGTTCCGCACCGGACTGCGCCCCGTGTGGCGGTTCGGGTTCCACGCGGTCCTCGCGAAGCGCGCGGCTCAGCCCGGGGTGACGGGGATGCGGTCGTAGCCGCGCAGGGTCAACTGGTCCCGGCGCACGGGCCGCCCGGCGGGGGCCAGGCCGGGAAAGCGCGCGACGAGCATCGGCAGCGCGATCCGCGCCTCCAGCCGGGCCAGGGCGGCGCCCAGGCAGTGGTGCGGTCCGGCGCCGAAGGACAGCGGCCTGACATCGGGCCGCCCCGGGTCGAAGACGTCCGGGTCGCGGTAGCGGCGCGGATCGTGGTCGGCGGCGCCCAGGAGGACGAGGATCTGGCCCCCGGGCGGCACTCGCAGACCCCCCTCCAGCGTGGTGCCCTCGGCGGTCCAGCGGACGGTGGTCTGGACCGGCCCGTCGTACCGCAGGACCTCTTCGATGAAAGGCGAGGGATCGGCGCGCAGGGCCGCCGAGTGCTCGGGCCGGCGCATGAGCAGGGTCGCCGCCGTGCCGATGAGGTGGGTGGTGGTCTCGAAACCGGCGATCAGCAGCAGGGCCAGGTTGGTGATCAGGTCGGAGGCGTCGCAGCCCTCGATCAGCGCGCTGAGCAGATCCTCGCCGGGCCGGGCACGCCGCGCGGCGACCAGGTCCCGCAGGTACCCCCGCAGCTCCTCGGCCGCCGCGTCGGCGTCGGTCAAGTCCCGGTGCTGGGCGTCGGGTTCGATGGCCCGGGCAGCCGCGTCGGCGCGCGGACGCAGCCATTCGGCGTCCTCCTCGGGCACGCCGAACAGGGCACCGACGACCGCCGACGGCAGCGGATAGGCGAACTCCCCGACGAGGTCGACGCCCTCGCCGTCCAGCCGCTCCAGGAGCCGCCCGGCCAGCTCAGTGATGTCCGCTTCGGCCCGGGCCACCCGGCGGGGCGTGAACGCGGGAGCCATGAGACGGCGTACCCGGTCGTGGGCGGCGGAGTTGTCGAAGATCATCGAGCCGTACTGGAGGGTCACCGAAGGGTGGTCGTGGCCCTCGGGCCAGGAGCGGTCGAGGAGTTCACGGTCCCGGACCCGCAGCGTGGGGTCGCGCAGGACCCGGTCCACGCAGGCGTGGCCGTTGGCGACGTACCGGTTCTCGGTCAGGCGGTGGGCGGGGCCCAGGTCGTTGAGGACCCGGTAGTACGGGTACGGGTCCGCGCGGCCGGCCGGGGTCGGCAGGGCGCGGGCCGCCCGCGCCGCGTCCAGGGGGCCGCCGGCGGGGGAGCGGGGCGCCACCCGGGCGATGCCGGCCAGGACGGGGGTGCCGGGGAGGCGGGTGAGGCCCGGTGGTCGCAGGTCGGCGCCCGCGAACAGGGCCCGGATCTCGTCGGCGGTGCGGTCGTACAGGCGGGGCCGGGTGGGAACCCGCGCGGTCGCCGGGGCGTTGAGGTGGGTGAGGGCGAGGAGGCTGCCCGGAGGGAGGCGGTCGAGGAAGGCGGCGACGATCTCGCCGGGGGAGTCCTCGGGCGGGATCAGATGGAGGACGGAGACCAGACTCAGGGCGACCGGCAGACCTGGGTCGATCAGGGCGAGGAGACGGGGGTCGGTGAGCACGGCGGCCGGGTCGCGCAGGTCCGCTTCGAGCATCACCGCGTACGGCTCGTCGGCCAGGAGGGCGGCGGCGGTGCGTACGGTGTCCGGGTCGTGGTCGACGTACACGACCGGGGCGCGCGGGGCGCGGGCGTGCGCCGTCTGGTGGACGTGGCCCTGGGTGGGCAGGCCGCTGCCCAGGTCGAGGAACTGGTCGACACCCCGGTCCAGACAGTGGCCGACGAAGCCGCGCAGGAACGCCCGGTTGGCCCGCGCGCTGGCCCGCGCCCCGGGGCGGGCCGCTTCGAGGGCCTCGGCGGCGGCGCGGTCGCAGGGGCGGTGCTGGCTGCCGCCCAGCAGCCAGTCGTACATCCGGGCCGGGGAAGGGACGCCGGCGGCGGTGCTCACGGGGTCCAGCCCCCGGGCGGCACCGTCATCGTGAACGCGCCGCAGCTGAAACTCAGCCCGAAGGCGACGACCAGCGCCGTGCCCTCGGGGCGGGTCACCGGCTCGGCGAGCATCATCGGGACCGAGCAGCCGACGGTGTTGGCGTAGTCGCGCAGCACGCGGTACGAGGAGCGGGTCGCCGGGCTGCCGGGCGGTAGGCCGAGGCGGTCGTGCAGGGTGTCCAGGATGCGGGTGCTGCCCGTGTGCAGGAGCAGCGTCGTCGCCTCGGCGGCCGACGCGATCCCGCAGGCGTGCGTGCGCAGCAGGTCGGCGACGGTGGCCTCCACGTACGCGGCGCCGCGCGCCGACACCCACGGGCTCAGGGTGTACACGCGCCGCCCGTGCACCACCGGCAGGTCCGAGCCGCCGTCCGGGACGGTGCCCAGCTCGGCGTCCTCGGCCCGCTCGTTGGTGAGGTGCGCGACCGGGCCGAACGCGGGACCGGGACCGTCCGCGCCCAGCAGCATCGCCACCGCCGCGTCACCGAACAGGAAGCCGTGCAGGGCGTTCACGGTCCGCTGGCGCTCCTCGGGCGGCACCTCGTCGAAGTGGCTGTAGCGGCCCGGCAGGACCGGGGACAGCGGGGTGATCGCGTCCATGAAGCACACCAGGACCAGCCGGTCCGGACAGCAGGTCAGATACCAGCGGGCCGTCTCCACCGCCTTCGCGATCGCCGAGCAGCCCATGTACGCGATGCTCAGGTTCGCCGCGTCGCGCGGCAGCCACGGCAGCAGGCCGAACAGGTCGCACACCAGGCTCGGCAGCAGCCGCCCGGGGCTGCTCGTCACCCCGAGGACGAGCCCGATCCGCTCCGGCGCCGCCCCGGACTTCTCCAGGCACTCGGCGGCCGTGCGCGCGGACAGCTCCGAGGCCCGTACGTCGAGACGCGGCGCCGCGCCCTCGAACAGCACCTCGGGGTAATTGGCGAGGACCGAATGGCGTTTCGCCACCCCCAGGTCGCCCAGCATGGCGGCCAGCCGCTCCGACAGCCGGTCCCCGGCGGCGGCCAGCAGATCTTCGGTCGACCAGGACGGATCAGGGGGCCGGGCGGCTATCGCGTGCAGCCGGGGATCCACCGTCGTCGGTGCCGCGTTCATGGTCACCGATCATTCCATCCGATCCCCGCACCCGCATTTCCTGGAAAGGAACTGGCCTGTCACAGGAATTCCGGAGACCCGCTGGAATAGTTTGAGAAATGAGGGCGGATAAACCCTCCACCTTTCACGGTCGATCGAATGCGAGTAACTCACTTTGACGGATCCTATGGACATCGGTGAGGACACGCTCACCGTCGCCGACGTCGCGGCCGTGGCACGCCACCCCGGGAACACCGCCTTCGCCCTGTCCGGACAGGCCGCCGAACAGATGGCCGCCTCCGTCGACCTGAGGAACCGGCTCATCGCCACCGGCCGGCCCATCTACGGCGTCACCACGGGATTCGGCGACAGCGCCCGCTTCCACGTCGGGACCGGCCGCGCCGCCGCTCTCCAGCACGGCCTGATCCGCTTCCATCTCAACGGCAGCGGCCCCGACACCGCCGACGACGTGGTCCGCGCCACCTTGCTGATCCGCGCCAACTGCCTGGCCCGGGGCCGTTCCGGCGTCCGCCGCGACCTCGTCGACCTGCTCCTGGACCTGCTCCGGCACGACATCCTGCCCCGCGTCCCCGAACGGGGCTCGGTCGGGGCCAGCGGCGACCTCGTGCCCCTGTGCTACGTCGCCGATGTCCTCACCGGCCACGGCGAGGTCACCCACCGCGGCGCACCCCTGCCTGCCGCCGAGGCCCTCGACGCCTGCGGACTGACCCCCGTCACGCTGGAGGCCAAGGAGGGGCTCGCCCTCATCAACGGCACCTCCTTCATGTCCGGGTTCGCCACCCTCGCCGCCCACGACGCCGAGCACCTCGCCCTGGTCGCCGACGTGTGCACCGCGCTCACCTGCGAGGCCCTGGAGGGAAACCTCGGCCACTTCCACGACGCCGTCCACCGCAACAAACCCCACCCCGGGCAACTGCGCAGCGCCGCCCGCATCCGCGCCCTGCTCACCGGCTCCCGGCTCGCCACCGACCACCTCCGCGCGCACGCCGGCCTGCCCCGGATCGGCGCCCAGCAGGTCGTGCCGCTGGAGCGGGCCGTGCAGGACCGCTACTCCGTGCGCTGCGCGCCCCACGTCACCGGTGTGCTCCTCGACACCCTCGGCTGGGTCGTGCCCTGGCTGGACGTCGAGATCAACTCCAGCAACGACAACCCCCTCTTCGACCCCGCCCTCGACGAACCGCTCAGCGGCGGCAACTTCTACGGCGGACACGTCGGACAGGCCATGGACGCGCTCAAGACGGCCGTCGCCAGCGTCGGCGACCTCCTCGACCGGCAGCTCGCGCTCCTCGTCGACGACAAGTTCAACCGGGGCCTGCCGCTCAACCTCGCGGCGCCGCCCGAGGAGAGCGCCGGGATGGGCCACGGCTTCAAGGGCGCGCAGATCGCGTGCTCCGCGCTGGCCGCCGAGGCCCTCAAACTGACCAACCCCGCGACCGCCCACTCCCGCTCCACCGAGGCCCACAACCAGGACAAGGTCAGCATGGGCACCATCGCCGCCCGCGACGCGCGCACGGTCGTCGAACTCGTCACGGAGATCGCGGCCCTCCACCTCCTCGCCTGCTGCCAGGCCGCCGAACTACGCGGCCCCGACCGCCTCGCCCCCGGCACCCGGGCCGTCTTCGACCTGGTCCGCACACACGCCGCCTTCCTCGACACGGACCGGAGGCTCGACACCGACCTGCGGGCTCTGACGGGGCTGATCCGGCGGGGTGGGGTGAGCGAGGTGGTGGAGGGCGCACGGTGACGGTCGCTCAGTTATCCGCCGTTCTCCGCGAACCTGCTGATCAGCTCGCGCGCCGTGTTGTTCTCGGAGTCGATCGGGAGGAGTTCGGCGCCGTCGAGAGCGGCGTTCTCGGTGCCGCGTACGAACATGGCCTCCTCGTACGTGGCGAGCGCCGCCTCCGTGTCGTCGGCGAACTCGGCGAGGGCCTTGCCGAGTTCGGCGCCGTCCAGCATCGCCAGGTTGGCGCCTTCGCCGTTCGGGGCCGCGAGGTGGGCGGCGTCGCCGAGGAGGGTCACCCCCGGCACCCGGTCCCAGCGGTGCCCGGCCGGCAGGGCGTAGTGGGAGCGCAGGACCGGCGCGGTGTCGCTGTCGGTGATCAGCGCGGTGAGTTCCGGCGCCCAGCCCTCGAACTCGGCCGCGATCCGCGCGGTCGCCGCGGCGGCGTCGGTGAAGTCGACGCCGGCGAACCACTCCAGCGGCCTGAACAGCCCCACGTACGCGTGCAGGGTGTCGCCGCTCTCCCGGTGGGCGAAGATCTCCTTGCCCGGCGAGGGCACGATCAGCATGCCGCCGCCGACCGCCTTCGCGGTGGCCGGGTGCCGGGTGTCGGCGTCGAAGAGGTATGTCTCGACGAACGACGTCCCGACGTACGCGGGGACCGCCCCGGAGAGCAGCGGCCGGACCCGGGACCAGGCGCCGTCCGCGCCGACCAGCAGGTCCGCGGCGACGGTCGTGCCGTCGGCGAAGGCCGCCTCGTGACGGCCCCCGCCGAGGGCGCGGACCCCGGTGACCTTGTGCCCCCACCGGACGGTGCCGTCCGGGAGCGAGTCGACCAGCATCCGCCGCAGCTCGCCGCGCATCGCCTCGGGGCGACCGCCGGTGCCGTCGTCGGCCTTGTCGAGCAGGACGGTCCCGTCCGTGTCGAGGACCCGCATCGCCTCGCGGCCCTCCAGGACGATGGCGCGGAACTCGTCCATGAGCCCGGCCGCCTCCAGCGCGAGCTGCCCGTTGTAGTCGTGGATGTCGAGCATCCCGCCCTGCGTACGCGCCGACGGGGACGGCTCCGCCTCGAAGACGGTCACGGGGACACCGTGGACGTGCAGCACACGGGCGAGGGTGAGTCCGCCGAGTCCGGCGCCGATGATCGTGACGGGGCTGTGCATGATGACTCCTCAGGGTCGGGCCTGCTGTCCCTGAGAAGGTGTCAACCCCGCCCGACAGATCGCCGACAACGGCCGACAGTCACCGACAGCGCCCCGACAGACCACCGACACCTCTCTCACTCCACCACGCACGCGATCCCGTACCCCCCGCCCTCATCGTGCTCCACCCCATGCGTCTCGCTCGCGAAGCCGGGGAACGCCCGGTCGAACTCCTCCAGCGCCCGCAGGTACCGCATCAGCGCGCTGTCCGCCGCCCCCACCCGCTCCCCGGGCACCAGGATCGGGCTGCCCGGCGGAGTGGTCGCGACCATCACCGCCGCCGTACGGCCGGGCAGCCCGTCGAGCGGGACGCGTTCCGTGCGGCCGCGCACCAGCGCCTCGTACGCCTGGACAGGGGGTAGTACCGGGACCGGCAGCTCGTCGGAGGCGGCCTTCAGGAGGGCCGTGAGGCGCAGGGTCGGCTCGTGCATGCGGGCGCAGAACTTCGGCAGGGTCAGGTCCGCGTAGGCCGAGGGGTGGGCCGCCACCGTCTCCGGGAGGACGTCGACGAGCGGGGCGCCGGCGTCGTACAGGGCCTTGAAGTCGGTGAGGGCGTCGATCAGCGTGCCCCACTTGCCCTTCGTGATGCCCATCGAGAAGAAGAAGATCAGGCTGTACGGGTCGTACTTGTCGACCACCACCCGGCGCCGGTACAGGTACGCGTTGAGGATCTTCCCCGGCACACCCCACGGCTGCGGCGTGCCGTCCGCGAGGATGCCCGGGCAGGTCACGGTCACCTTGACCGGGTCGATCATGCAGTGGCCCGGCGCGAGGCCGGGGTAGGCGTGCCAGTCCGCGCCGGGGTCCAGGTACCAGGCGGACTGCGTCGCCGCCAGCAGCTCCAGCGGGGCGTCCTCGAAGGCGTACGTCCGGCCCGTGTCCGGGTCGGTGACCGTCGGGGGCTGCCAGACGCCGAAGAACCAGTCGGGGCGGTCGCCGGCCTCGCTGATCCGGCGCGCGAGCCGGGGGACCGCCTGGCGGAAGCGGATCGCCTCGGTGATCGTCTCGTCGATCAGGAAACGGCCCGCCGCCCCGTCCATCATCCCGGCCGCCACGTCCAGCGACGCCAGCATCGGATACAGCGACGAGGTCGTGCCGTGCATCATGAACGACTGGTTGAAGCTCCCGTGGTCCACCGGCGCCCTCGGCGACGAACGGACGTGCACCATCGAACTCTGCGACAGCGCCGCCAGCAGCTTGTGCGTGGACTGCGTCGCGAACAGCGACGGCCCCGCGTCCGTCACCGGCACGTCCATCGCGCAGCGCCCCGCGTACAGGGGGTGGAACTTCGCGTACGCCGACCACGCCTCGTCGAAGTGCAGCCGTGGCACGCTCGCCCCGAGCGACCCCGCCACGCCCACGGCGTCGTAGAGCAGCCCGTCGTACGTACTGCTCGTCACCGCCGCGTACACGGGGTCAGGCGACACCGCCCGAGCCGCCAACTCGCTTCCCCGCACGGCCTCTTGGACCGCCGCGCGCGTCAACTGCCCCGGCGGGACGGGCCCCATGAGGCCGTACCCGTTGCGGGTGCCCGTCACGTACACCGGGCGGGCGCCCGCCAGGATCATCGCGTGGTGCACGGACTTGTGGCAGTTGCGGTCCAGGACCACCACCTCGTCCTGTACGGCGCAGTGGTGGCCCACCAGACGGTTGGCGCCGGAGGTGCCGTGCAGGACGTAGTAGGTGCGCTCGGCGCCGAAGATCCGGGCCGCGTTGCGCTCCGAGTCGCCGACCGGGCCCGAGTGTTCCCAGACCGAGCCGAGCTGGTCCACGACACAGGTGAGGTCGGAGCGGAAGAGCTGCTCGCCGTAGTAGTCGAAGAACGCGCGGCCCACCGGGGAGCGCAGGAACGCGACGCCGCCCGCGTGCGCCGGGGTGTGCCAGGAGTACTCGTGGCTGTCGTCCCAGCGGATCAACTCCCGGAAGAACGGCGGGAGCAGCTGCTCCCGGTAGTCCCGGGCGGCCTTCACCATCCGGCCGGCGAGGAAGGCGGGTGTGTCCTCGTGCAGCCACACGTAGCCGACCACGACCTCCGCCGCCCACAGCGGGACGCCGTCCAGGCCCGCGCCGTCCAGGACGAGGAAGACGGGCAGCCCCGTCGCCCGCCGCCGCACCGCCTCCAGGACCTCTTCGGCGGGCCGGCCCTGTCCGTCCGCGCCGAGGTCCCAGTCCAGGAGCACGGCCGCGAGGCCCGCCTCCGCACGGATCACCGCCCGCGCGTCCCGCGCGCTCGACACCCAGCGGGGGGCCGCGCCCTGCCCCGTCAACTCCTCTGCTATCCGCCGGAGTTGATCGGCACCCGCGCTGTCGTCGGTGGGACGGTCGGCAACGGCCAGCAGAATCATGGGGGGTTGAGACATGGTGGTGCTTGCTCCCTGTGTCGCGTACGGCGGTTCAGAACTCCACGGTCAGCCGGTCCAGCGTCCTGACCCGCCACCCGGACGGCCCCGGCTGCCCCGCCGCGAGCCGTAGACCGGGCCGGCGCTCCAGGAGCGTGGCGAGGGTGATGCGCAGCACCCGGGGGACCAGCGCGCGCACCAGGCAGCGGTGGGTGCCGTAGCCGAAGGTGAGGACCGGGGCCGGGGTGCGGCGGATGTCGAAGGTCTCGGGGTCGGTGAAGGCCCGCTCGTCGCGGTTGGCGGACGCGGTGGCGACGGCGATCCGCTCGCCGGCCGGGACGGTGTGCGCGCCGAGCCGGACGGGCACGGTGGTGACCCGTTCCAGGACGGCGATCGGCGGGGACCAGCGCAGGCTCTCGCGCACCCAGCCCGCCAGCAGCGCCGGATCGGCCCGCAGGGCGGCGTGCTGCTCGGGGTGGGTGAGCAGGGCGTGCAGGGCGTTCGCGGTGGCGTCGGCGATCTCGCGGAAGGAGGCGACGCAGAGTTTGACCGTGGACAGGACGTCCGCCGTCGGCCGGGGATCGCCGGGCGGGCGCCCGCAGTGCGTGAGCCGGGACAGGAACGAGGAGTCCGGGGCGGCCTTGAGGCCCTCGACCACCGGCCCGAGCGCCGCGTCGACCTCGGCGGCGGCCGCCCGCGCCCCGGCGTCCAGGACGGCGTCGGCCGCCGGGTCCGGGCCGGTCTCGCGGGGGCCGAGCGCATCCGCCCAACGCATCAGCCGCGCCGGGTCCGTCTTCGGCAGGCCGAACAGCTCGGCGACCGCCGCGCCCGTCACCGGCTTGAAGCAGGCGTCCATCAGCTCGGCGGTGCCGTGCTCCGGGAGCGCGCCGACACTCCGGACCGCCGCCTCCTCGATCACCGGGTCCACGGCGACGACCGTCTCCGGCGTGAACCGGTCGTCCACCGCCGCCCGCACCCCGGCATGGGCGTCGCCCTCCAGCGTCAGCAGGCTCAGCGGCTCGCAGAACTCGCTGATCATCCCGTCCACCGACGTGAACGCCTCCGGGGCGCCGATCGCCTGCCGCACCTCGTCCTATCCGGTGACGAGCCACGTCCCGACACCCGGCAACCACACGACCGGCGCCTCCCGCCGGAGCCGGGCGTAGAGGGGAAAGGGGTCGGCACGCAGTTCCTCTTCGGTCACGCCGTCGCTGAAGCCCGCCATGCCACGATCCACCTCTCGCACGCGAATTCGACGAACGGGTGTCGCTCGTCCTGACGTTCCCCCGTCCGAGGGGGGTCGAGAGCCGTACGGCCCACCACGCGACGGGCCCGTACGGGTGAATCCCGGCGTTCCGGACGCCGGGACCGGCGTGGCGTGGAGTGCGGGGGCGCGGGGACGTGTCGAGCATTTCCGGTGTGATGATCAGACGACGGCCGGGGCGAAGCGGGCGC
This sequence comes from Streptomyces sp. 4F14, assembly GCF_048159485.1. Taxonomy (NCBI): domain Bacteria; kingdom Bacillati; phylum Actinomycetota; class Actinomycetes; order Kitasatosporales; family Streptomycetaceae; genus Streptomyces; species Streptomyces sp. 4F14. The sequence goes on along the minus strand of NZ_JBLRVY010000038.1, from coordinate 91,675 downwards.
TGGGTCGTTCTGGCCGTTCTGGTGCTGTCCCTGTGCGCGGTGTTCGGTGGGGGCGGGCCGGTGGCCGCCGACGGGGCCGGGTCGTACGGGCTCGCGCTGCGGGTGAGTGTCAATGCCCGACCTGGGCTCGGGGCCGTGCGGCCGGGGATCCGGGTGGGGGACCCGGTGGTGCGCGTCTACCGGCTGACCAATCGGACCGGCGCCGACCTCTACGACGTACAGGTCACCGACCCGCGCCTGGACGGCGTCGTACCGCGCTGCGCGGGTGGCGGGAGCCGGGTGCGCGTCCTGCGGGGGCTCACCTCCGCGACCTGCACCGCCCGGACCCCGGCCCGGCCCGGCGTGCACGCCGGTGAAGTGCTCGCCGTCGGCCGGATCCCCGCCCTGCGTGCCCGGTCCACGGCCAAGGCGCGGGCCGGGTACGCGGGGGTCGGCGGGGGACTGGCGCTCACGGAGTCCGTGCGGGTGGACGGGCGGACGGCGACGGTCGGCTACCGGGTCACCAACGGGGGCAACCGGACGGTCTTCGCCGTGCGGCTCAGTGACCGGCTCCTCGGCGGGGGGCGTGGCATCGACTGCGGTGGCGGGCTGCCCGTCGTACCCCGGATCGCCGCCGGGGGCTCCGCCGTGTGCCGGGCCGTGGTGCGCCGGGCTCCCGGGCGGTACGTCAGCGAGGGCCGGGCCGAGGGGAGCGACCGTACGCGCACGTTGAGCGTCTCGGGCCGGCTGGTGCCGCCGCCCGCGCTCACCGCGTACGCCTCCGCGCCCTTCGTCCTGACCGCGCCGCCACGGCCGCCCCGGCCGACGCCGTCCCCGTCACCCACGGCACCGGTGCCGCGTACCCCCCGCCCTCCGGGCACCCCGCCGCCCGGCCCGCCGCCGGTCGCCGCGCCGCCGATCCCGGCCGTGCCCCTTGCACCGCCCGCCCTTCCCGTGCCCCCGGTGCCTCCCGGCGTCGCGGTCCCGCCCGTGCCGCCCGCCCCTCCCGGTGTCCCCCTGCCCTTCCCGCCCCCGCCCGCCGTCGCCGCACCGGGAGTCGCCCCGCCCGCCGCTCCCGTACCCGGCGTCGCCCCGCCTGCGGCGGACAACCCGCAGCGGGCCACCCCCCAGACGCCCCGCCGGGCCGAACGGTCCCTCCTGAACCGCCTCTACCGCCCCGGCGAAGGCCCCACCGGTCTGGGCCTCGCCCTGATCCTCTTCGTCGTGCTGCTCCCCGCGATCGTCGCCGCCGTGCTTCTCGGCTCGCGGCGCGGGTGACCCCTCCCGTGTCGTCCGAAAGTCCCACACCATGACCGAGACACTCGTCATCTGCGCCGGCGTCGCCCTGCTCGCGGCGGCCGTCGTCCTGCTCAAGCACCGTTTCCGGCCGCTCGCGGAGGACGAGGAGCCGCGGGAGGACGTCGCCGAGTACATCGCGATGATGGTCGGCGTCCTGTACGCGCTGATCCTCGGGCTGTCCCTGGTGTCCGTGTGGGACGCCCGCTCGGGCGCCTCGGACCATGTGGCGACCGAGGCGAGCGCCGTGCACCAGGTACGGCTGCTGGCCGCTTCCCTGCCGGAGCCGCAGGCGTCCGAGGTGCGCTCGGGGACGGACGCCTACGCCCGGCACGTGATCGACGTCGAGTGGCCCGCGATGGCCGCCGGGCAGCCCCTCGGCCCGGAGGGCTGGCGGCTCCTGGACCGGCTGCGCGCCGCCGACCGGCTGCCCGACGACGCGACCCCGGCCCAGCAGGCGGCGGCCCAGGAAGTACTGGCCCAGCTCAGCACCCTGGACGACGCCCGGCGCGGCCGGGAGGGCGACATCGGCGGCGGACTCTCGCCGATCCTGTGGCTGGGGCTGATCATCGGCGGGGTGCTCACCGTGGCGTTCATGTTCATGTTCGGCGTGGAACGCAGCGTCACCCACGTCGTGATGGTCATGGGCCTGTCCGCGCTGATCACGTTCCTGGTCCTGCTGATCCACCAGCTCGACCAGCCGTTCAACGGCATCCTCGCGGTGGATGCCACGCCGTTCAGCCGGTACTTCCCGTCGGCGTAACCCAGACCCGCGTCTGCGAGGTGGCGTGGTCGTGCCGCGCGGCCTCGGGGCGTCCAGCGCCGTACGGGTGAAAGGCCGGACGTCCCCTCGAAGACTTCCCGCCCGCGAGCCGCCCGGTTCGCTCGGGCGCTGCCCCGGCCGTTCGGGTGGACGGCGCCGCTGCCCGTCACCCCAACGGCCGCCCGGACCTGGCACGCCCCGCGCGGGCGGCGGTTTTCTGGAGGTGGTGGCATCCCCGGCCCCGGAGCAGCGAGGTTCCCGTGATGAAGGACGACCGTCCGTCGGAGAAGTGCCGAGGCCCCTACGGCGAGGCCGGCTGCCTGGACGAGGCCCGGTTCAGCGTGCTGCGCCACCGGCTGCCGTCGCTGCCGGTCTGCCCGGTGCACCTCGGCCCTTCGCTGCTGCTCGCGGGCAGTGTGCTGTGGCCACCGGACATCACGATGATCGGCTGAGCCCTCGGTCTCGTGTCCGCCAAGTGGCGGACGGCCGCCCCCCGTGGTGCCATCGGTGACGGTGGGGGCTGACCGTCTTCCCCCGAGGAGCACCCCGTGGAACTCTCGGTCAACGACGCCATCGGCCGACTGACCCGCGCCACCGAGTGGATCACCGTCGACCGCATCCCCCTCGACTTCGCCTGCCACCACCCCCAGGGCCTCGACCGGGTCGGCGAGAACTTCTTCCTCAGCAGCGCGGAGATCATCGAGGAGACCGTCCGCTACGACAATCCCGGCACCGGCCCCGACCGCACCGCCGGCCGGGGCGTCGGCCACCTCTTCGAACTCACCCCGGACGGCAGGCTGTTGCGCACCTGGCAGCTCGGCGAGGACACCGTCTACCACCCCAGCGGCCTCACCTACGACGGCGAGCACGTCTGGGTCCCGACCGCCGAGTACCGGCCGGACTCCCGCTCGATCATGTACCGCGTCGACCCGGCCTCCGGCGACGTCACCGAGGCGTTCCGCTACGACGACCACCTCGGCGGCGTCTCCCGCGACCCCGACACGGGCCAGCTGTACGGCATCACCTGGGGCGGCCGGCACATCCTCGTCCTCACCGACACCGGCGAACTCCTCCGCCGCATCCCCGTACGCAGCCACTACGTCGACTTCCAGGACTGCGTCGAGACGACCGGCACGCTCGCCTCCTGGACCGGCGTCGCCGAGTACCCGGACGGCGACGGCCACGTCTTCAGCCTCGGCGGCATCGCCCTGATCGACATGTCCACGGGCGACATCCACCACGAGGCGCCGGTCACCGCGCTCTCCCCGGCCGGGCGCGCGGTCACCTTCAACGCCACCCACCTCGAAGTGACCGGCGACCGGCTGCGGATGTACGCGATCCCCGACGACGGTTCCCGCCCCGGGGAGTCGAGCCTGCTCGTCCTCGAAGCGGCGCTGTGAGCACCACGAAAGGCCCCCGGAGATGACCACACAACTGGCGTTCGAGATCACCCAGGCGGAACGGGAGGTCGCCGACCTCCTGCCGGTGAACGCGCCCGTAGCCGACTGCCGGCGCGTCCTGGACTCGACCCCGATCTGGTTCCACACCTTCGCCCTCAACCAGGAGGCCGGCCTCTACACCCCCGGCCTCGCCCGCGACCACCGCTACCGCATCCCCTTCCTCCCAACCGACCTCACCGGACAGAGCGTCCTGGACGTCGGCACCTGCGACGGCTTCTACGCCTTCCTCGCCGAGGCCCGCGGCGCGACACGCGTCCTCGCCGTCGACAACGAGCAGTACTGCCGCATGGTCAAGGGCCGCTGGAACATCGACATCACCGGCGGCTCCACGTTCCGCACGATGAGCGCCCTGCTCGGCTCCCGCGTCGACTACCTCAAGGCCGACGCCCTCGACCTCGCAGGCTTCCCCGAACGCTTCGACTTCGTCTACTGCTGCGGCATGCTCCACCGCGTCGAGAACCCCCTCGGCATGCTCCAGATCCTGCGCGGCCTCCTCAACCCCGGCGGCCGCATCCTCCTGGAGACCTACGGCGCCCCCACCGACACCCCCGTGATGCAGGTCCTCGCGGCGGGCGAGGCCAACTCCGGCGACGACGTCCACTACTGGGGCTTCAGCGCCCGCGCCCTCGCCCGCCTCGCCGAGTGGTCCGGCCTCGCGGAGACGGGCGACACCCTGGAGACGACGATCGACGGGCATCCGCGGATCATCGGCACGCTCACCGCCGTATGACGGTCAACGGCTCAGTGCGCTCACCCGTACCGTCCCCAGCCGGGGGTCGGCCGCGTCGGGGACGACCATGCCGGCCGCGATGCCGGTGCGGAGGTAGTCCAGGACGCCGGTGCCGAGGCGTTCGCCGGGGAGGGCGGCCGGGATGCCGGGAGGGTACGGGGTGAGCATCTCGGCGGCGATCCGGCCGGGCGCCTCGCTCGCCGGGACGTCCTCGGTGGGGCCGAAGAAGGCGTCGCGGGGCAGGAGGGCCTGTTCCAGGCGGAGGTCGGCGGGGGAGGGGAGGTGGATCGGGGGCGTGGGGACGGGGTGCCGGTGGCTCTCGTCCGCCAGTGAGGCCAGCGCCGTGGTCAGGGTGCCGGCGGTCGTGGCCGTGTCGGCGTGGGTGAGCTGTGCGGTGACGCGGCGGTGGTCGGCGAGGTGGACGTCGATGCGGTGCCGGTCGCGCAGCCGGTCGGCGGCCCGGTAGCCGCTCGTCCCGAGTCCGGTGAGGTCGATGACGATCTGGAGCGGGTCGAGGTCGGCCGCCCCGCCGGGCCCGCAGAAGTCCTCCCGTCCCTCCACCCGCAGCCCCGGTATGCCCCCGATCCGCGCGCGGACCTGCCGGGCGACGGCCAGCGCGTCGTCATACAGCTCCTTGCCGTACTGCATCATCTGCCGGCGCCACCCGTCGAGCGCGGCGTGGACGAGGACCGAGGGGCTGGTCGTGCCGAGCAGGTCGGCGCGGTTGGCGAGGGTGCGGGGGTCGAGCAGGGTGCCCTGGAGGTGGAAGACGGAGCCCTGTTCCAGGCCCGAGCCCGCCTTGTGGACGGAGGTGACGCAGACGTCCGCGCCGGCGTCCATCGCCCAGGCGGGCAGCTCGGGGTGGAACGGCAGATGCGCGCCCCACGCCTCGTCGACGATCAGCGGCAGACCCCGCCGGTGGCAGACACCGGCGATCGCCGCGAGGTCCGCGCAGGCGCCGTACGGAGTGGGTGAGGTCACCAACGCGCCCCGGGCGGAGGGGTGTTGGGTGAACGCGGCCTCGAAGGAGTCCGCGTCCGGCGGGTGGGCGAGGTGGCGGGCGGCGTCCCAGCGGGGGTCCACCCAGACCGGCCGGATGCCCGCGAGCACCAGCCCCGACACCACCGACTTGTGCGCGTCCCGGCCGACCAGCAGTTCCTCGTGCGGCCCCGCGACCGCGAGCATCGCCGCCTTCACCGACAGCGAGCTGCCGCAGGTCGTGAAGAAGGTGTGCTCGGCCCCGACCGCGTCCGCCATCAGTTCCTGCGCCCGCTCCAGGATCCGGTGGGAGGCGGCCCTGTCGTCGAGGCCGCCGGTCGCCAGGACGTCGGAACGGAAGACGGCGTCCCCCAGCACGGCCCGTACCCGGGGGTCGGCCCCCTGCCCCTGCCGGTGCCCGGGCGGGGTGAACGACAGAGCGTTCCCCGCGTGCCGCACGGCCAGGGCGTCGAGTACGGGGGCCTGGGAGTGATCCATCACGGGGGCCTGCCTCGGGTACGGGGGGCGCGGTCAGGCCCCCGGGTACCCGGGGACGAGGGCCGTACACGGGCGCGGTCCGGTGGTCAGCGGGTCGCCTTCGCCGCCTCGATGATCACCCCCGCCACCGCGTGCGGCTGCGAGATCGACACCGCGTGGGAGCCCTCGACGCGGACGATGCGGGAACCGGCGCGCTCGGCCATGAACTCCTGGGCGCGGCCGGGGATCGCGTTGTCCTGGGTGGCGACGACGGCCCAGGAGGGGAGGGTGCGCCAGGCCGGGGTGCCGGAGAGTTCCGCGGTGAGGGCCTGGACGCGGACCGAGCGCTGGGTGACCGCGAGGAGGTCGGTGGTCTCGGCGGGGAGGTCGCCGGCGATGACGTCCCGGTAGTGCTCGGGCAGGATCCGCAGCTCCGGCTCGCCCTCGTGCTCGAAGGAGACGGTGGTGGCCGGGCCCATCTTGGCGCCCTCGAAGCGGCCGGCGTTCTCCAGGCAGCTCTCGCCCTCGTCGGGCTGGAAGGCGGCGACGTAGACGAGGGCCTCGACGTTCGCCGCGTCACGGGCGGCGCGGGTGATGACGGCGCCGGCGTAGGAGTGGCCGACCAGGACGACCGGGCCGTCGACGGACTTCGCGACGGTCGCGGCGTACGCGGCGTCGGACTCCAGGCCGCGCAGGGGGTTCGGTACGGCGAGGGCCGTGTAGCCCTGGGCCTGGAGCTCGGCGACGACGCCGCGCCACATGCCGGAGTCGCCGAAGGCGCCGTGGACGAGGACGATCGTGGGGGTGGTGGTGCTCATGGTGGTGCCCTTCGGGAGATAGAGAGAACGATCGGTCTTTCTCTCGGGGAGACTAGTCGTTCTCCCTGGAGCCCGCAATGTGAGGAGACCGACGGACCGGAACGACCGTTCTTTCCTTACGATGGGTGTATGACCACCGCCTCGCGACCCCACCCCAAGGACCGGCTCCTGAGCACCGCGTCCCGTCTGTTCTACGCGGAGGGCATCCAGGCCGTCGGCATCGAACGCCTGGTCACCGAGGCCAACGTCACCCGCGCCACCTTCTACCGCCACTACCCCAGCAAGGACGACCTCGTCTCCGCCTACCTCACGGCCACCGCCGAGGACATCCGTACGGCGGTCGCCCGCGCCCGCGCCGGCAGGTCACCGCGCGAGGCGGTCCGCGCGGTGATGGCCGTCCTCGGCGACGCCACCCTCGAAGACGGCTTCCGCGGCTGCCAGTTCCTCAACGCCGCCGCGGAGTACCCCGACCGCACCCACCCCGTCCGCGCCGTCATCGACGACCAGCGCACCTGGCTCCACGGCGTCCTGCGCGACCTCGCCGCCGACCTCCACCACCCCGACCCCGACCACGCCGCCCGCCTCCTGGTCCTGCTGCACGACGGGGCGTTCCAGTCCGCGGAGCTGGACAGCCCGAAGGTCGTGCGGGAGACGCTGCGGCGGGCGGTGGACCAGCTGTTTCCCCTCGACGAGGAGTGACGGGACCGCTTACGCGTCCTTGCGCCCCACACCCCCGTAGAACCCGATCGGCGGCAGGTTCGGGTCCGGCTTCTCGTCCGTGCCGTCCGGGCGCCAGGTCGGGACCGTGACCAGGCCCGGGTCGAGGAGGGTGAAGCCCTCGAAGAAGGCGAGGACGTCCGCGTGGGTGCGGGGGTTCATCGTCGCGGAGGCGTTCTTGTAGATGGCCACCGCGTCCTTGCGCCGGTCCTCGTGGAAGTCGACCGTGGCGTGGGTGAGGATGAGGTAGGAGCCGGTGGGGAGGGCGTCCAGGAGGGTCGACATGATCGCGGCCGGGTCCTCGTCGTCCTGGACGAAGTGCAGGACGGCGACCAGGAGGAGGGCGACGGGCTCGTTCAGGTCGATGACCTTGCGGACGTCCGGGTGGTCCAGGATCGCGCGCGGCTCGCGCAGGTCCGCGAGGACGACCGAGATGCCCTCGTCGTCGTCCAGCAGGGCCATGGAGTGCGTACCGACGATCGGGTCGTTGTCGACGTACGCGACCCGCGTCTCCGGCGCGATCTCGCGGGCGATCTGGTGGACGTTGGGCTCGGTCGGCAGGCCCGTGCCGATGTCGAGGATCTGCCGGATGCCGCCCTCGCCGACCACGTGCCGCACCGCGCGCCGCATGAAGGCGCGGTTCGCGCGGACGGCGACCTTCACCTCGGGGGCCGCCGCGATGAAGCGTTCGGCGGCCTCCTGGTCGACCGGGTAGTTGTCCTTGCCGCCGAGGAAGTAGTCGTACATCCGCGCCGGGTGCGGACGGCTCGTGTCGATCTTCGGGCGGGCGATCGGGTCGGGGGCGGTCATGGGCGGGCTCCGTCCTGGCGGTCGGCTTCGCGGAGCCGGGCGCGGGATGACTTGCGGAACATCATCTTGGCACCCGGCCGCCCGGATCGGAGCCCGGGGGTCAACTCCGCACGAGACAGGGGCGTTTGGCGTCGAAGGTCCACTCCGGTACGAGATACCGCATCCCTACGGCGTCGTCGCGCCCCGCGAGCCCGTGCTCCGCGTACAGCGCCTCGGCGGCGGCCAGCCGCTCCCGGTCGAGGGTGACGCCGAGACCGGGCGCGTCCGTCACCGCGACCTCCCCGGCGACGATGCGCGGCGGCTCGACGGTGAGGCGCTCCAGGCCCTCCTGCCAGATCCAGTGCGTGTCCAGGGCGTTGTACTCGCCGGGCGCGGCGGCCCCGCAGTGCGCCATCATCGCCAGCGAGACGTCGAAGTGGTTGTTGGAGTGGCAACCCCACGTCAGGCCCAGGGAGTTGCAGAGCTGGGCGACCCGCACCGAGCCGGCCATCGTCCAGAAGTGCGGGTCGGCCAGCGGGATGTCGACCGAGCCGAGCGCGAGCGCGTGGGTGAGCTGGCGCCAGTCGGTGGCGATCATGTTCGTGGCCGTCGGCAGCCCGGTCGCCCGGCGGAACTCCGCGAGGATCTCCCGCCCCGAGAACCCGCCCTCGGCGCCGCACGGGTCCTCGGCGTACGCGAGCGTCCCGCGCAGCGGACGGCACAGCTCGACCGCCTCCGCCAACGACCAGGCCCCGTTGGGATCGAGGGTGATCCGCGCCTCGGGGAAGCGCTGTTTGAGTGCCCGTACGGCCTTCACCTCCTCCGAGCCCGCCAGCACACCCCCCTTCAGCTTGAAGTCCCGGAACCCGTACAGCGCGTACGCCGCCTCCGCCTGGCGCACGACCGCCTCCGGCGTGAGCGCCTCCTCGCGGCGGACGCGGTACCACTCGACCTCGGCGTCCTTCTCCCGGACGTACGGCAGGTCGGTGCGGTCCGGGTCGCCGACGTAGAAGAGGTAGCCGAGGACCCGTACGGCGTCCCGCTGCTTGCCGTCGCCGAGGAGGGCCGCGACCGGGACCTCCAGGTGTTGGCCGAGGAGGTCCAGGAGCGCCGACTCGATCGCCGTGACGGCGTGGACGGTGGTGCGCAGGTCGAAGGTCTGCTCGCCGCGGCCGTGGGCGTCGCGGCCGGCGAAGGTCTCGGAGACGGCGCGCAGGACACGCTTGTGGTCGCCCAACTCCGTTCCGACGACGAGGGGTTCGGCGTCGCGCAGGGTCTGGGTGATGGCCTCGCCGCCCGGGACCTCGCCCAGGCCGACGTGGCCGGCGGAGTCCTCGACGACCAGGATGTTGCGGGTGAAGAAGGGGGCGTGGGCGCCGGAGAGGTTCAGGAGCATCGAGTCGTGGCCCGCGACGGGGTGCACGGAGTAGCGGGTGACGACGGGCTGGGGCATCTGGTTCCTAACGGGGTCGGTTTCTTGCGGAGGGCCGGTCAGAGGGTGTCGAGGGCCAGTTCGAGCAGCAGCGTGCCGCCCAGGCCCAGGATCGCGAGGACCGTCGTGTACGTCGTCCGCGCCTTGATCGCCTGGACGACCGACAGGTTGAAGTACTCCTTGAACATCCAGAAGCCCGGGTCGTTCACATGGGAGAACGCGATCGAGCCGCAGGAGACGGCGAGGACCATGATCTCGGCGTGCACGCCGCTGCCCGCGACCAGCGGGAGGACGACGCCGGAGGCGGTGACGACGGCGACCGTCGCCGAGCCGAGCGCGACGCGCAGGATCGCGGCGACCAGCCAGGCCAGGATGATCGGGGAGATCGACCAGCCGTCGGTGGCGTCCTTGATGTAGTCGGATATCCCGCCCTCCACCAGGACCTGCTTGAACGCGCCGCCCGCACCGATCACCAGCAGGATCATCGCCATCGCCTGCGCGGCGCCCCGGCAGGACGCGCTGACCTCCTCCAGGCTGCGCCCGATGCGCGGCCCGAACGCCCAGATCGCCACGAGCAGCGTGAGCAGCAGGGCGACCGGCGCGGAACCGATGAACTCGACGGTGTGGACGAGGCCGGATTCGGCGTCGGTGGCCATGTCGGTGACGGCGGCGCCCGCGATGAGCACGACCGGCAGCAGGGCGACCGCCAACGACCAGTCCAGGCCCGGGAGTTCGTCCTCCTCGAAGACCTTGTCGCTGACCAGGCCGGTCGGCACGGTCGGGTTCATCGCGCGCACGAACGGCAGGCGGGGCCACAGCAGGGCGATGGCCGCGCCGATCGGGACGGCGATGAACAGGCCGTAGAACAGGGTGAGTCCGACGGACGCGTGGAAGGTCGCGGCGACGGCCGTCGGGCCCGGGTGCGGGGGCAGGAAGCTGTGCATCGTCGACAGGGCGATCGACATCGGCAGGCCGACCCACAGGAGGTTCGCGCCGGTGACGCGGACGAGCGTGAACGCGACCGGCACGATGATGACGAACGCGACCTCGTAGAACATCGTGACGCCGATCAGCATCGCCGTCAGCACCATCGCGACCTGCACCCAGCGGGGCCCGCAGATGTCGAGGAGCCGGCCCGCGATCCGTTGCGCGGCGCCCGAGTCGCCCATCACCCGGCCGACCATCGCGCCGAGTCCGATGGTCAGCATCGTGTCGCCGATCTGGCCGCCGAGGCCGTCCGCGAGGACGTCCGGGATGGTCGCGACGGGGATGCCTCTGACCAGCGCGACGCCTACGGCTACCAGGAGGAGGGCGGCGAAGCCGTTGAGCTTCAGCCTCGTCATGAGGAAGAGGAGGACCAGGACGCTGATCCCGACGACCACGAGCGGCATGTGCAGTTCCCCTATCGATGGAGACGCTGGCAAGTCCCGTCTGTGTCCAGAAGTGTCTATGTCCTGAGACGAAGGTTAAGTATGTGGACGGGAGTTATCAATGAGTCTGCACGGACGGGAGGGGAGATCGGTTCATGCCGCAGGCGGCGCGGAAACGGTCCGCCGCCCGTTCCCTACCGGTCGGTCACTTCTGGATTAGGCTGGGATCATGCCCTCCGCTCGCCGCACCGCCCGCCAGGCGGACCTGCTGGAACGCCTCGTCACGCTGGTCACGGCGGAGGGGTTCGCCGATCTCACCCTGGACGATCTCGCGGTGCGGCTGCGGTGCTCGAAGACGACGCTCTACCAACTGGCGCGCAGCAAACAGGGGTTGGTCGTCGAGGCCGTCAAGCACTACTTCCGCGGGGCCACCGAGGCGGTCGAGAAGCGGGTCGGGCAGACCGCCGACCCGGCCGACCGGGTGCGCGTCTACCTGACGGCCGTCGCCGAGCAACTGCGGCCCCTGTCCCGCCGGTTCGTCGACGACGTGGCCGACTTCCCGCCCGCCCGCGAGGTGTACGAGGCGAACACGCGGTGGGCCTCGGAGCGGGTGCGGCAGCTGATCGCCGACGGGGTGGAGCACGGCGCGTTCAGGGACGTGCACGCCGGGTTCGTGGGGGAGGTGGCGGCGGCGACCATGCGGCAGATCCAGGGGGGTGAGCTGAAGGCGCGGACGGGGTTGTCGGACGCGGAGGCGTACGAGCAGCTCGCGTCGCTGATCGTGCACGCGGTGTCGTCGTAAGGATCACAAGAAACGGAACCGCTGTCGCCGTACGCCCCTGTCGCGTACTGTTAACGATACGCAGGTACTCGTTCCAGTATCGTTTTCGTCCCGGGGAGGACCCCGTGCCCGCCACTCGCGCCCTGCCCACCGAGGAAGCCCTCGAACTGGTCCGGCTCACGCGGCTGCTCGCCGCCAAGGAGCTGGCGCCGCGTGTCGCCGATGCGGAGGCGGAGGCGGAGTTCCCGAGGGACGTGTTCCGTACGCTCGGCCGCAGCGGGCTGCTCGGGCTGCCGTTCCCCGAGGGGGACGGCGGGGCGGGGCAGCCGTACGAGGTGTATCTCCAGGTCCTCGAAGAGGTCGCCGCCGTCTGGTCGAGCGTCGCCGTCGGGATCTCCGTGCACGCCCTGTCCTGCTTCCCGCTGGCCCGGTTCGGGGCGGACGAGCAGCGCGCCGAGTGGCTGCCGGAGCTGCTCGGCGGGGAGCTGCTGGGCGCGTACTGCCTCTCCGAGCCGCACGCCGGGTCGGACCCGGCGGCGATGCGGACGCGCGCGGTGCGCGACGGCGACGAGTACGTCATCAACGGCGCCAAAGCCTGGACCACGCACGGCGGTTACGCCGACTTCTACACCGTCATGGCGCGCACCTCCGACGACCGCACGCACGGCATCTCCTGCTTCCTCGTCCCGGCCGGCACCCCGGGGCTGAGCGCCGATCCGCCGGAGCGCAAGATGGGGCTGACCGGGTCGGCGACCGCGACGATGCGGTTCGACGACGTCCGCGTACCCGTCTCGCGGCGGATCGGGGAGGAGGGGCAGGGCTTGCGGATCGCGCTCGCCTCGCTGGACTGCGGACGCCTCGGGATCGCCGCCGTCGCGACCGGCCTCGCGCAAGGGGCCCTCGACCACGCCGTGCGGTACGCGCGCGAGCGCGAGACGTTCGGCAAGCCGATCATCGAGCACCAGGGGCTCGCGTTCGTCCTCGCGGACATGGGGGCCGCCGTGGAGTCCGCGCGCGCGACGACCCTGTCCGCGGCCCGGCTCAAGGACCAGGGGCTGCCGTTCACCAGCGAGGCGTCCGTCGCGAAGCTCGTCGCCACCGACAACGCGATGAAGGTGACCACCGACGCGGTCCAGGTCCTCGGCGGGTACGGCTACACGCGGGACTTCCCCGTCGAGCGGTACATGCGCGAGGCCAAGGTCATGCAGATCTTCGAAGGAACCAACCAGATCCAGCGCATGGTCATCTCGCGTGCGCTCGACCGGAGCGAGGGCGGTGCGCTCACCGTCCTCGGCAAGGAGTGAGAATGCAGCTCGCCGACACCGCCGCGCTCGTCACGGGCGGGGCGTCCGGACTCGGTGCCGCGACCGCGAAGGCGTTCGCCGGGGCCGGGGCGCGGGTGTTCGCCGTCGACCTGAAGTCCGCGACCGACGGCGCCCCCGAGGTGCCCGGGGTGACGTACGTCCCCGCCGACGTCACCGACCCCGAGCAGGTGGCCGCCGCCGTCGCCGCCGCGTCCGGGGCGGGCGTACCCCTGCGGGCCGTCGTCAACTGCGCCGGGATCGGGCCGTCCATGCGGATCCTGGGCAAGAAGGGCGTCCACGATCTCGCGCTGTACGCGAAGGTGATCCAGATCAACCTGGTGGGGACCTTCAACGTGCTGGCCCTCGCCTCCGAGGCCATCGCGCAGACCGAGGCGGACTCCGACGGGCAGCGCGGGGTGATCGTCAACACCGCGTCGATCGCCGCGTACGACGGGCAGGTCGGGCAGGCCGCGTACGCCTCGTCCAAGGGGGGCGTCGTCGGGCTCACGCTGCCCGCCGCCCGCGATCTCGCGCAGTACGGGATCCGGGTGTGCACGATCGCGCCGGGCATCGTCGACACGCCGATGATGGGGACGGTCTCCGAGGAGTTCCGTACGTCGCTCGCGGCCGGCGTGCCGTTCCCGCACCGGTTCGCCTCGCCGGAGGAGTACGCGAAGCTGGCGTTGGCGATTGTGGACCATGACTACTTGAACGGGGAGACGATCCGGATGGACGGGGCGTTGAGGATGGCGCCGCGGTAGGTGGTTTTGCGGGTGCGGGTTCGCTGCGGCTGGTCGCGCGGTTCCCCGCGCCCCTGAAAGACTGGGGTGCCGTTGTTGGTCGGCTTTCCGTCTATGCCCGTACCAGTAGTTGGAAGTCGAACGCGTACCGGGACGCCCTGTAGATGTGCGTCCCGTACTCCACCGCTCGGCCCGTGTCGTCGTACGCCGTGCGCTGCATCGTCAGTAGTGCGGCGCCCGGGGATTCGTCGAGGAGCTCCGCCTCGGCCGGAGTCGCCGCGCGGGCGCCGATCGTCTGGTGGGCGCTGTGGAGGGTGATGCCGGCCGTGCGGAACATGGTGTAGAGGCCGGTGGCTTCGAGGTGGGGGGTGGAGAGGTCGAGGAGGCTTTGGGGGAGGTAGTTGGAGAGGTAGGCCACCGGCTGGCCGTGGGTCGCGCGGAGGCGTTCGATGTGGGTGATCATGCTGCCTTCGGGGACGGCGAGGGCGGCGGCCACGTCGGCGGGTGCGGGGAGGGTCTCGTTGCGGACGACCACGGTGGTGGGGCCCTGGCCCGCGGCGGCGAGGTCGTCGTACAGGCTGCTCAGTTCGAGGGGGCGCTTGACCTGGCTGTGCACGACCTGTGTGCCGACGCCTCTGCGGCGTACGAGGAGCCCTTTGTCGACGAGGGACTGGATCGCCTGGCGGACCGTGGGGCGGGAGAGGCCGAGGCGGGTGGAGAGGTCGATCTCGTTGCCGAGGAGGTTGCCGGGGGCGAGCGTGCCGTGCTCGATCGCCGACTCCAGCTGCTGGGCGAGCTGGTAGTACAGCGGGACGGGGCTGCCGCGGTCCAGCGCGAAGTGCACCGCGTCCAGCGCGGAGGCGGACACGGTACGGGCCCGCTCGCCGGTCTTCGGCATGCGAGGCACCTCCTCGGGGGTAGAGATCGGCTCCGGAGTGTGCGTTCCTCAGGTGTAGGTCCCGGCAGCCGTCCGTGTCAATGATTTGTTCTTACATTCGGACCTGTTACTGAAATGATGTCTTAACAAACTATTGACACCGGGTTCGGCAGGGGATTTGATCCCGTCCCAACAGCGCAGCGTCCGCACAGTGAGGTGCCGGAAAGATGGACAGTGCAACGTCAGCCCGCTCCCGCAGATTCGTCCCGGTCGTGGCCCTCGCCGCCGCCGCGGCACTGACCATCGCGGGGTGCTCCAGCAGTTCCGGCGGCAAGAAGGCCGACGAGGACACCTCGTCCGGCGCCTCCGCCGGCAAGGCCACCACCGCCCGGATGAAGGTCGCCTTCGTCACCCACGCTCCCCCCGGCGACACCTTCTGGGACACCGTCCGCAAGGGTGCCGAGGCCGCCGCGGCGAAGGACAACATCGAACTCGTCTACTCCCACGACCCGATCGCCGGCAACCAGGCCAACCTGGTCCAGAACGGCATCGACCAGAAGGTCGACGGCATCGCCGTCACGCTGGCGAAGCCGGACGCGCTCAAGGGCGTCATCGCCAAGGCGAAGGCGGCCGGGATACCCGTCGTCGGCCTCAACTCCGGCCTCAGCGACTGGAAGAAGCTCGGTCTCCTCGAATTCTTCGGGCAGGACGAGTCCGTCGCGGGCGAGGCGTTCGGCAACCGCCTCAACACCGACGGCGCGAAGAAGGTCGTCTGCGTCGTCCACGAGCAGGGCAACGTGGGTCTCACCCAGCGCTGCGACGGCCTGAAGAAGACCTTCAAGGGCACCACCGAGATCCTCAACGTCAACGGCACCGACATGCCGTCCGTGCAGTCCACCATCACCGCCAAGCTCCGCCAGGACAGCGCGATCGACCACGTCGTCACGCTCGGCGCCCCCTTCGCGCTGACCGCCGTGAAGTCGGTCTCCGAGGCCGGGTCCAAGGCGAAGGTCGCGACCTTCGACCTCAACAAGGAACTCGTCAAGGCGGTCCAGGGCGGCACGATCGAGTTCGCCGTCGACCAGCAGCCGTACCTCCAGGGCTACTTGGCGGTCGACGGACTGTGGCTCTACAAGAACAACGGCAACTCCAGCGGCGGCGGCGAGCAGGCCGTGCTGACCGGTCCCGCGTTCGTCGACAAGACCAACGTCGAGAAGGTCGCCGAGTACGCCGCGAAGGGCACGCGCTGATGAGTACGGCCCAACTGGCGCCCCCCGCACAGGACAAGGACGGGCGCACAGCCGAACGGCCGATCGTCATCCGGGTGTTGGCGCGTCCCGAGGTGGGGGTGTTCCTCGGTGCGGCGGCGGTGTTCGTGTTCTTCCTGATCGCGGCGCCGACGCTGCGGGACGGCGGGTCGATGGCGACGGTCCTGTACCAGTCGTCGACGATCGGGATCATGGCCCTGCCGGTCGCGCTGCTGATGATCGGCGGCGAGTTCGACCTCTCGTCCGGTGTCGCGGTGATCTCCTCCGCGCTCACCGCGTCGATGCTCAGCTACCAACTCACCATGAACGTATGGGTCGGTGTGGTCGTCGCGCTGATCGTCTCGCTCGCGGTGGGGTTCCTGAACGGGTGGATGGTCGTCAAGACCGGACTGCCCAGCTTCCTCGTCACCCTCGGCACGTTCCTGATCCTCCAGGGCGTGAACCTGGCCGTGACGAAGCTGGTCACGGACAACGTCGCGACCAACGACATCAGCGACATGGACGGCTTCGACCAGGCCCGCAAGGTCTTCGCGTCCTCGTTCGACGTCGGCGGTGTCGAGGTGAAGATCACCGTGGTGTGGTGGCTCGTCTTCGCCGTGCTGGCGACGTGGGTGCTGCTGCGGACCAAGTTCGGCAACTGGGTCTTCGCCGTCGGCGGCAACAAGGAGTCCGCCCGCGCCGTCGGTGTCCCGGTGAACTTCACGAAGATCACCCTGTTCATGGCCGTCGGGTTCGGCGCCTGGTTCATCGGCATGCACAACCTGTTCTCCTTCAACACCGTGCAGTCGGGTGAGGGGGTCGGGCAGGAGCTGATCTACATCGCGGCGGCCGTCATCGGCGGGTGTCTCCTGACCGGCGGGGCCGGTTCGGCGATCGGCCCGGTCTTCGGGGCGTTCATGTTCGGCATGGTCCAGCAGGGCATCGTCTACGCCGGCTGGAACCCCGACTGGTTCAAAGCCTTCCTCGGCGTCATGCTCCTCGGCGCCGTCCTCATCAACCTGTGGATCCAGCGCACGGCCACCCGGAGGTGACTTCCATGACGACCGAAGGAACACACGGGGCGATCCTCCAGGACGCCCCGACCGGGAACGGCGCGATCGTCGAACTCCGCGGTGCGGGCAAGGCGTACGGCAACATCCGTGCCCTGCACGGCGTCTCCCTCGCCGTGCACCCCGGCAAGGTCACCTGCGTCCTCGGGGACAACGGTGCCGGAAAATCCACGCTGATCAAAATCATCTCCGGCCTCCACCAGCACACCGAGGGCGAGTTCCTCGTCGACGGGGAGGCGGTGCGGTTCTCGACTCCGCGTGACGCTCTGGCGCGGGGCATCGCGACCGTCTACCAGGACCTCGCCACCGTCCCGTTGATGCCGGTGTGGCGGAACTTCTTCCTCGGCTCCGAGATGACCAAAGGCCCCTGGCCCGTACGGCGGCTGGACATCGAGCGGATGAAGAAGACCGCCGACGAAGAACTCCGCAACATGGGCATCGTCCTCGACGACCTCGAACAGCCCATCGGCACGCTCTCCGGCGGCCAGCGGCAGTGTGTCGCCATCGCGCGCGCCGTGTACTTCGGAGCGCGCGTGCTGATCCTGGACGAGCCGACCGCCGCGCTCGGGGTGAAGCAGTCCGGCGTGGTCCTCAAGTACATCGCCGCCGCCCGCGACCGGGGACTCGGCGTCATCTTCATCACCCACAACCCCCACCACGCCTACATGGTCGGCGACCACTTCAGCGTCCTGCGCCTGGGGACGCTGGAGTTGAGCGCGGCGCGCAGTGAGGTCAGCCTTGAGGAGCTGACGAACCATATGGCCGGCGGGGCCGAACTCGCTGCTCTCAAGCACGAGTTGGCGCAGGTCCGTGGCGTGGACGTCGATGAGCTGCCGGACAGCGTGACTTCGGGGGAGGGGACGTGACTCTGGACCGCATCCGGGTCGGGTCCGCCCCCGACTCCTGGGGTGTCTGGTTCCCCGACGACCCGGCGCAGGTGCCGTGGGAACGGTTCCTGGACGAGGTCGCCGGGGCCGGGTACTCCTGGATCGAGTTGGGGCCGTACGGCTATCTCCCCACCGACCCCGCGCGGTTGGCGGAGGAGGTCGCCCGGCGGGAGCTGAAGGTGTCCGCCGGGACCGTCTTCACCGGCATGCACCGGGGGCCCTCCGTCTGGGAGTCGACCTGGGAGCACGTCAGCCAGGTCGCCGCGCTCACCCAGGCCATGGGCGCCGAGCACCTCGTCGTCATCCCCTCCTTCTGGCGCGACGACAAGACCGCCGAACTCCTCGAACCCGCCGAGCTGACCGCCGCCCAGTGGGCCCACCTCACCAAGGGCATGGAACGCCTGGGACACGAGGTCAAGGAGACGTACGGGCTCGACATCGTCGTCCATCCGCACGCCGACACCCACCTCGACACCGAGGACCACGTCGAGCGGTTCCTCGACTCGACCGACGGCGAACTCGTCAACCTGTGCCTCGACACCGGGCATTACGCGTACTGCGGCGGTGACAGCGTCAAGCTGATCGAGACGTACGGGGAGCGGATCGGGTACCTGCATCTCAAGCAGGTCGACCCCGAGATCCTCGCCGACGTGCGGGCGAAGGGCACACCGTTCGGACCGGCCGTCGCGCAGGGCGTGATGTGCGAACCTCCGTCCGGGATACCGGAGTTGGGGCCCGTACTGGAAGCCGCTGGGCGCCTCGGGGTCGAGTTGTTCGCGATCGTCGAGCAGGACATGTACCCGTGCGAACCCGACCGGCCCTTGCCGATCGCCGTACGCACCCGGCAGTTCCTGCGCTCCTGCGGGGCTTAGCCTGCACACATGGAGATCGTCATACCGCTGGAAGCCGGCTCCTCGGGGCCGGCTTCCGCGTTGTCGCTGCGGCCCTGGCAGCGGTCCGACGCGCCGGCCCTGTTGGCCGCCGCACAGGACCCCGCGCTGCGGCACTGGACCAGCCTGGACCTCAACGGCGAGGCAGATGCCGGGCGTTGGCTCGACGAGCAGCGGCAGGGGTGGGAGAGCGGGGAGCGGCTGGCCTTCGCCGTCGTGGGGGAGCGGGGCGGGCTTCTCGGGCAGGTGGTGCTGAAGCGTCCGTCGGCCGCGGCGGGTGAGGTCGGGTACTGGACGGCTGCGGAGGCCCGGGGGCGGGGGATCGCCTCCGGCGCCCTGCAAGGGCTCACGGAATGGGCGTTCTCCCGCCACGCGTCCCTGGAGCGGCTGGAGTTGATCCATCAGGTGGACAACGCGGCGTCCTGCCGGGTGGCGGCCAAGTGCGGGTACGGGCTTGAGACGACGTTGCCCGCGCAGCCGCCGGCGTATCCGCTGGACGGGCATCTGCATGTACGGGCGCGGAGTTGACGCGACCCGGTGTCAGGAGAGCGACTGGGTGAACACGGTCGTCGGCTGACATGGTGAACCCCAACGGCCGGTGGAACGCGATCGACCCCGAGTCCCCCCGGTACTGGTGATCGCCTTCAACCGCACGGCGTACTCGTCCGGCACCACACCGGCGTTGACCCACCGACCGCGTACGGCTCCCGTGAGGTCTTCGGCGGTCGCGAGGGCGTCGAGCGGGTCGTCTGCCGTCGCGACCGGACGTCCGAACTCCTCGTAGCGGAGACCGGGACGCCCCTGCGGAACGACGGGCCCGAGGAACTGCTCGACCGGCCGCCCTCGTCGGACGTCACGAAGGCCGACGTCTGGGCTGTTCTGGAGTTCCTGTTGGCGCGGTGAGATGCGCAGGAGCGGGAGCACGGCGGTTCCACGGACGAGCACGGGATCGCCGAGGCCCTCGCGGAGGTCGTGTCCCGTCTGGTGCTGGGGGTCGACGCGGAGATCCGGGCCCCGGGGCAGCGCCGTTTCCGTGGCCGTCCGGGGCGGGTGCACCTGCCGGCTCCGCCGATGACCGAGGCCGAGCGGCTCGCCGACGAGAAGCAGCGGCTCGGCCGGGTCGCGGAGTACTGGAATCACTTGTGCGGTGCGCTGCGGCCCTGGCGGGAGAGCGAGGGGTACGACCTGGCCCGGTGGCACCGGGTGACCTTCCTCGACGCGGCTGCCGAGGCCGAGTACCGGCGTCGTGCCGACGAAGCCGGACTCCGGTGAGGCGTCGGCGGTGCCGTACGACACCGCCGTATCGCCCCTGCGCCTCAGGCGCCCCGGACCTCCGCGATCGTCACCGGGCGGTGCTCCTGGAGGGACAGGGTGCACGCGTCCGCGATCCAGCCCGCCTCCAGGGCGTCCTCGATGGTGCAGGGGGACGGGCGGGTGCCCGCGACGACCTCGGTGAAGGCGGTCAGTTCGGCGCGGTACGCCTCTGTGAAGCGGTCCATGAAGAAGTCGTGGGGGGTGCCGGAGGGGAAGGTGACGCCGGGTTCGACCGAGCGGAGGGGGAGTTTGTCCTCCAGGCCGACCGCGATGGAGTCGGTGAAGCCGTGGATCTCCATGCGGACGTCGTAACCGCGGCCGTTGTGGCGGGAGTTGGAGACGACGGCGATGGTGCCGTCGTCGAGGGTCAGCACAGCGCCGGTCGTGTCGGCGTCGCCCGCGGCCTTGATGTAGTCGGCGCCCCGGTTGCCGCCGACGGCGTACACCTCGGTGACCTCGCGGCCCGTCACCCAGCGGATGATGTCGAAGTCGTGGACGGAGCAGTCGCGGAAGATGCCGCCGGACGCGGCGACGTACGCGGCGGGCGGCGGCGCCGGGTCGAGGGTGGTGGAGCGGACCGTGTGGAGCGTGCCCAGCTCACCCGCCTGGACGGCCGCGCGCGCGGCGACGAAACCGGCGTCGAAACGGCGGTTGTAGCCGATCTGGATGGGTACGCCGCTGCCCTGGACGGCCTTGAGGACCTCGACGCCTTCAGCCATCGTCTTCGCGACCGGCTTCTCGCAGAAGACGGGGATGCCGGCCTCGACGCCCGCACGGATCAGCGCCGGGTGCGCGTCGGTCGCGGCGGCCACGACGATGCCGTCCACGCCCGCCGCGAGCAGCGCCTCGGGCGAGTCGACGACGTCCCCGCCGAACTTCTCGGCGGCGGCCTTCGCGGCGTCGGCGTACGGGTCGGTGAGGACGAGGGAGTCGACGGCGTCGAGTCCGGAGAGGGTCTCGGCGTGGAAGGCGCCGATGCGGCCGAGGCCGAGGATTCCGATACGCATGGGGGTGCAGCTCCTAAAGGGTGGTGCAGAAACAGGGGGATTAGTCGAGGCCGCCCAGGACGTTCTGGTCCCAGTCGATCACCGAACCGGTCACCACGCCCGACCGGTCGGACAGCAGCAGGACGACGAAGTCGGCGATCTCGTCGGGCTGGCCCAGCTTGCCCATCGGCAGCTTCGCGGACGCCTCCGCGAGCCAGCCGTCCTCGGCGCCGTGGAAGGCCCGCTGGGTGGCGTCCTCGCCCTCGGTGGCCGTCCACCCGATGTTGAGGCCGTTGATCCGGACCCGGTCCCACCGGTGCGCGTGCGCGGCGTTGCGGGTCAGCCCGATGAGGCCCGCCTTGGCGGCGACGTACGGCGCGAGGAAGGGCTGACCGCCGTGCGCGGACGAGGTGATGATGTTGACGACCGTGCCGGGTTCGCCCCGCGACACCATGTCGGCGACGGCCGCCTGCATCGCGAAGAACGGCCCCTTGAGGTTGATCGCGATGTGCGCGTCGAACAGCTCGGGCGTCGTGTCGAGGAGCGTGCCGCGCGAGGTGAGGCCCGCCGAGTTGACGAGGCAGTCGACACGGCCGTACACGTCGACGACCGTACCCACCGCGGCCTTGGCCTGTGCGGCGTCGGAGAGGTCGGCGCGGACGTACAGGGCGTCGGGACCCAGTTCGGCGGCCAGTGCCTCGCCTACCTCCGGGCGGCGCCCGGTCACGGCGACCTTCGCGCCCTCGCGCACGCACGCGCGGGCGATCGCCGCCCCCACGCCCTGGCTGCCGCCGTTGACGAGGACGACCTTGTCCTTGAGGAGTGTCATGCCGGTCCTTTCAGCTCTCGCGCCGTACGGCGCCGGCCCGCAGCGCGTCGCGCAGGGTCCGGGTGGTCCAGCCCTCGGCGAGCGCGCGGCGGACGACGTCGGCCTGCGAGGGCGGGGCCATGCCGTCGACCGGCGGGTCGCGGTCGAGGTTGGTGGGGAAGGCGTAGCCCTCGGCGCTCGCGGCGATCACCCGCTCCACCCAGCCGGGGTCGTCGGCGTGCTGGAGGAGCGCCGGGTAGACGGCGTTCGCGACGGCCTCCCGGTCGACGGTCTCCATGGCCCGCCCGAACGGCGACGACACCTGGAGCAGGTTCGCGATCCGCCGTACGTCGAGGGTGCGGTTGGTGCCGGCCGCGTGGAACACCGCCGGGTTGAAGAACACCGCGTCCCCCTTGGCCAGCGGCAACTGGACGTGGTGTTCCTTGAAGTACGCCTGGAACTCCGGCCGGTGCCACGCCAGATACCCGGGGATGTATGTGTGGGAGTACGGCAGGTACAGCGTCGGCCCCGACTCCACCGGCATGTCGCAGTGCGCGACGGCGCCCTGGAGGGTGAGGACGGCCGACAGGCGCTGGACGTGCTCCGGGTAGGCGGCGACGGCCTGCGCCGACAGGAACCCCAGGTGGTAGTCGCGGTGCGCGGTCTGCGCGGCCCCGCCCGGGTTGACGACGTTGACCTGCGAGGTGATCTGGTAGCCGGGGCCCAGCCAGGCGCCCGAGACGAGGGCGACGACGGGGTTCGCGTAGTAGTCGGCGAACGCGGACGGGTCGTACAGGGCGGCCTTCTCCAGCGCGTTCCACACGCGCTCGTTGGCGCCCGGCTTCGCGAAGTGGTCGCCCGCGGGGGCCTCGGCCGCGCGCTGCTCGTTGATGAGGGCCTCGAACACCGAGGTCAGGCGGTCGACGACGGCCGTGTCGGGGAAGGCGCGGCGGAACAGGACGATGCCGGGGCCGTCGGTGAGCGCGCGCACCAGCTCGGGAGGCTCCGGGAGGTCCTCGCTGTCGTACACGAGGACGTTGTCCTCGACCGTACGCGCGCGCGGGTAGTCGGCGGGGTCCGTGGTGCGCTCGACGAGCGCGCGGAAGGCGTCCAGGTCGCAGTCCTGGTCGGTCAGCCAGGCGGCAGGCGCGGAGGCTTCGGGCCGGGTTTCGGGTGTGAAGGACATCCTCGTCCTTTCGGTGCACAGGAGGGCGACTCGGGACACGTGGTGCTGCGACTCTGTCATTGTTGTCAGCACAAACCCCTCGAACAACTGGCAGCGGGCCATCAAAAACCCCTCAAGGACCGCCGTCGGTGAGGTCTTAGGAGTCAGCTGTGGGCCACCCCTTCCCGATCCGCGAGATCGCCCGCCAGGCGGGGCTCAGCGAGGCCACCGTCGACCGCGTCCTCAACGGCCGCGGCGGCGTCCGCGCCTCCACCGAGCAGGAGGTACGGCGGGCCATCGCCGACCTCGACCGGCAGCGCACCCAGGTCCGCCTGGTCGGGCGGACCTTCATGCTGGACATCGTCATGCAGGCCCCCGAACGGTTCACGACGGCCGTACGCGCCGCCCTGGAGGCCGAACTCCCCGCCCTGCACCCGGCGGTCCTCCGCTCCCGTTTCCACTTCCGAGAGACCGGCCCGGCGCGCGAGACCGTCACCGCCCTGGAGCGCATCGCCCGGCGCGGCTCCCAGGGCGTCATCCTCAAGGCCCCCGACGCGCCCGAGGTCACCGACGCCGTCGGCCGCCTCGTCGACGCGGGCATCCCCGTCGTCACCCTCGTCACCGACCTCCCCGCGAGCGCGCGCCTGGCGTACGTCGGCATCGACAACCGGGCCGCCGGGGCCACCGCCGCGTACCTGATGGGCCAGTGGCTCGGCGAACGGCCCGGGAACGTCCTCACCAGCCTCAGCAGCGGGTCGTTCCGCAACGAGGAGGAGCGGGAGATGGGGTTCCGCAGCGTGATGCGGGCACGGCATCCCGCGCGGGCGCTGGTCGAGATCACCGAGGGGCAGGGGCTGGACGCGACGCAGTACGAGCTGGTGCGGGCCGCGCTGGAGCGGGATCCCGAGGTGCGCGCGGTGTACTCCATCGGGGGCGGGAACAACGCGACGCTCCAGGCGTTCGCGGATCTCGGGCGGGAGTGCGCGGTGTTCGTCGCGCACGACCTGGACCAGGACAACACGCGGCTGCTGCGGGAGCAGCGGATCTCCGCGGTCCTGCACCACGATCTGCGGCAGGACATGCGGGAGGCGTGTCATACCGTCATGCGCGCGCAGGGGGCGCTGCCGCCGGCGGGGCCGGTGCTGCCGTCGGCGATCCAGGTCGTGACGCCGTACAACATGCCGGTGGGGGTGAAGGTGTAGGTCGCATGGGGAGCGCCGATTGGCTCTTGTCGGATTATCGACCGATGTCGTCGTCCGGCTCCATGTCCACCCAGCCCCGGGTCTCCGCCGACCTTGCCATGGCGTCCAGGACAGTCGCACTGCGCACAGCGTCCGCGAGAGTGGTCCCGTACGGAGTCCCCTCCGCCACGGACCGGAGGAAACGGTACGCCTCGATCACCTTGAGGTCGTCGTACCCCATCGCGTTCGCCGCCCCCGGCTGGAACGCCGCGAACTCGCCGTCCCCGGGGCCGACGTAGACCGTGCTGACGGGCTGGTCCTGGTACGACGTACCGGTGCTCACGCGCAGCTCGTTCATGCGGCGGAAGTCCCACAGGACGGCGCCCTTCGTGCCGTGCACCTCGAAGCCGTAGTTGTTCTGCTCGCCGACGGACACCCGGCACGCTTCGAGCACCCCGCGCGCGCCCGAGGCGAAGCGCAGCAGGCAGCTGACGTAGTCCTCGTTCTCGACGGGACCCAGAACGCCGCCGGAGGCAAGCTGGTGGCCTGCCGTCGCGCCTGTGGGACGCGCGCGCTGGGGCACGAACACGGCCGTGTCGGCGGTCAGCGAGACGATGTCGCCCAGCAGGAAGCGCGCCAGGTCGGCGCCGTGCGAGGCGAGGTCGCCCAGTACCCCGCTGCCGCCGCGCTCACGCTCGTACCGCCAGGTGAGGGCGCCGTCCGGATGGGCCGCGTAGTCGCTGAAGAGCCGTACGCGCGCGTGGGTGACGTCTCCGATCTCGCCGGAGGCGATGAGGTGGCGCGCCTTCTCGACGGCGGGGGCGTTGCGGTAGTTGAAACCGACCGCCCCCTGGACGCCCGCCTTCGCCACCGCGTCGGCCACCGCGCGCGCGTCGCGCGAGGTGAGCCCCACCGGCTTCTCGATCCAGATGTGCTTGCCGGCCTCGGCCATCGCCACGCCGATCTCGCGGTGCAGGAAGTTCGGGGCGGTGATGCTCACCGCGTGCACGCGCGGGTCGGCGGCGATGTCCCGCCAGTCCCGGGTGGCCGAGGCGAAGCCGTACCGGTCGGCGGCCTCTTGCGCGCGCCCGGGGACCTCCTCGGCGACGGTCACCAGGCGCGGGCGGACCGTCAGGCCGGGGAAGTGGTGCGGCACGCGCGCGTACGCCTGCGTGTGGACGCGGCCCATCCAGCCGAATCCGATGACGGCGATACCCAGGTCGGTCACGGCAGCAGCCCCTCTTTGGACCGGTCCACAAACTGTCCACGCCACCCTGGGGGCGTGGGGGTGCGGCTGTCAAGGGGCGAGGGGGCTGGTGTCCAGGGGGCTCGCGCGCGGCCGTTTCCGGCTTTGACAACGGGTCGGGCGGATGGAACGGTCCACGCATGAGACCGCCCACCATCCGTGACGTCGCCGACCGGGCCGGGGTGTCCAAGTCGCTGGTCTCCCTCGTGCTGCGCGGTGCGCCCCAGGTCCGGCCCGAGAAGCGGGAAGCCGTGCTGGCGGCGATGCGCGAACTCGGCTACCGGCCCAACGCCGCCGCGCGCAGCCTGAGCGAACAGCGCACGCGTACGGTCGGGGTGCTGCTCAACGACCTGCGCAATCCCTGGTACGTCGATCTCCTCGACGGGCTCAACTCGCTGCTGCACGCGAGCGGGCTGCACATGCTCCTCGCCGACGCGCGGCTGAACCGGCGGGTCGGGCAGGACCTCGCGGATCCGTTCCTCGCCCTCCAGGCGGACGGACTCGTCGTGGTCGGCACTTTCCCCGAGGGGACCGCTCTCGACGCCGTGGCGGGGCGTATGCCGGTCGTCGTGGCCGGTGCGCGGGAGGCGGTGCCGGCCGGGGTGGACGTCGCCGCCGCCGACGACGAGGTGGGGGGCCGGCTCGCGACCGAGCATCTGCTGTCGCTCGGGCACCGGCGGATCGCGCACATCGCCGGGTACGGGGCCGTGGGGGAGCTGCGGCGGGGTGGGTACGAGGCCGCCATGCGCGCGCACGGGGTGGATCCGGCGGGGCTCGGGCTCGTCGAGGCGAGCGACATGACCGAGGAGGGCGGGTACCGGGCGACCGTGCGGCTGTTGAGCCGTGCCGGGCGGCCGTCCGCCGTGTTCGCCGTCAACGACATCGTGTGTGTGGGGGTGCTGTCGGCGGCCGAGGAGATGGGGGTGCGGGTGCCGGGGGAGTTGTCGGTGGTGGGGTACGACAACACGAGTATTTCGCGGCTGCGGCATCTGTGGCTGACGACCGTGGATCCGGCCGGGCGGGAAGTGGGACGGGAGGCGGCTCGGTTCCTGTTGTCGCGACTTGAGGGGGAGCGGGGGGAGGGGCGGGTGCGGTTGGCGGTGCCGGTGCTGGAGCGGCGGGGGAGCACGGCTGCTCCGCCTCGGGCGGCCTCCAGCTAGAGCGGCTGTCCCGCCAAAGTGGGCGACGAAATTGTTGACAATTCTGTCGGGCTAGATTTACGTTCGACAGGCACTCACTTCAGGGAGGGCGACGATGCCTCAAGGAGCCGGCCCGAGCAGCGGCGAGCAGGCCAAGCAGCACGCGCTCGCGCAGTTGCGACAGGCGATCCTGCACGGCGAGATGGCACCGGCCCAGCGGCTGGTCGAGAACGAACTCGCCGAGCGGTTCGGTGTCACCCGGGCCAGCATCCGCGCGGCGCTCATCGACCTCGAAGCGCAGGGACTGGTGGAGCGGATCCGCAACCGGGGTTCCCGGGTACGGGTCGTCTCCGTCGAGGAGGCCGTCGCCATCACCGAGTGCCGCATGGTCCTCGAAGGACTGTGCGCGGCGAAGGCGGCCACCCTCGCGACCGACGAGCAGATCGGCGAACTCAAGGACATCGGCACGGCGATGACCAAGGCCGTCGCCGACGGCGAACCGCTCACCTACTCCGACCTCAACCACGAACTGCACGCCCGCGTACGGGAGTTCTCCGGCCAGCGCACGGCCGTCGAACTCCTGGAGCGGCTCAACGCCCAACTCGTGCGCCACCGCTTCCAGTTGGCGCTGAGGCCGGGGCGCCCCCAGCGCTCCCTGAACGAACACCTGGCGATGATCGAGACGATCGAGGCCAGGGACCCGCAGGCGGCCGAGACGGCCGTCCGCGCCCACCTCGCGAGCGTGATCGAGGCGCTGAGCGACTGAACCCGCGCCGGGGTGGGCGCTCCTGTCACGTGAACAGCCCAAGGAGTTCCCCCTGTGAACCAGCCCGCCGCGCCCCCTCGTTCGACCCTCGTCGTCACCGCCCACGCCGGGGATTTCGTCTGGCGCGCGGGCGGTGCTGTCGCCCTGGCCGCCTCGCGAGGGGAGAAGGTGACCATCGCCTGTCTCACCTACGGCGAGCGCGGCGAGTCCGCGAAGGCATGGCGCGAGGGCAGGACCCTGGACGAGATCAAGGAGTTGAGGCGCACCGAGGCCGAGCGCGCGGCCGCCGTCCTCGGTGCCGAGATCCACTTCTACGACGCCGGCGACTACCCTCTGCTGCCCACAGGGGAGTTGACGGACCGTCTGGTCGAGCTGTACCGCGCGGTACAGCCGGACGTCGTCCTCACCCACCCCGCCGAGGACCCCTACAACGGTGACCACCCCGCCGCCCACCGCATGGCGATGGAGGCCCGCGTCCTCGCCCAGGCCATCGGCTACCCCGGACCCGGCGAGATCATCGGCGCCCCGCCCGTCTTCTACTTCGAGCCCCACCAGCCGGAGTTGAGCAACTTCAGGCCCGAAGTCCTCCTCGACATCACGGCGGTGTGGGACACGAAACGCAAGGCCATGGAGTGCCTCGCCGCCCAGCAGCACCTGTGGGCCTACTACACCGACCTCGCCGTCCGCCGGGGCGTCCAGCTCAGGCGCAACGCGGGACCCAACCTCGGCCTCGCCCACGACACCATGGCCGAGGCGTACATGCGGCCCTTCCCGCAGATCGCGAAGGAGCTGGCGTGAGCGGCGTCATCGTCACCGGCCCGCCGAAGGCCGCGATCGAGGACGTCGACGCGCTGGCTCGCTTCGGCGTCGCCACGGTCGGCGAGGCGATGGGGCGAACCGGCTTGCTGGGTACGGGAATCCGGCCCGTCCAGCAGGGTGTGCGGGTCGCCGGGACCGCTGTCACCGTCCTGTCCTGGCCCGGCGACAACCTCATGATCCACGCGGCGGTCGAGCAGTGCGCTCCCGGCGACCTCCTCGTCGTCACCACCACCTCCCCCTGCACCGACGGCCTGTTCGGTGAGCTCTTCGCAACCGCCCTCCAGCGCAGGGGTGTTCGTGGGCTCGTCAGCAACGCCGGGATCCGCGACACCCGGGAACTCCGCGCGATGGGCTTCCCGGCCTGGGCGCGGGCCGTCTCCGCGCAGGGCTCGGTCAAGGCGACCGGCGGCTCGGTCAACGTCCCCGTCGCCGTCGACGGGCAGGTGATCCACCCCGGTGACGTGATCCTCGCCGACGACGACGGCGTGGTCGTCGTCCCTCGACGCCGCGCCCGCGAGGTCGTTGCCGCCTCCGAGGCTCGTGAGGAGAAGGAGGCCCGCACACGTGCCGCCTTCCTCGACGGCCAACTCGGGCTGGACCGGTACGGGTTGCGGGAGAAGCTGGAGCGACTCGGCGTGGAGTACCGGACGTACGAGGAGTACGCGGCCGGGGAGGAGGCGTGAGCCCCGGTCCTGACTTCGGCGACGGCGTGCGCTGCCTGCTCATGCGGGGCGGCACCTCCAAGGGCGCCTACTTCCTCGCCGGCGACCTTCCCGCCCAACCCGCCGCGCGCGACGCCCTGTTGCTCCGCGTCATGGGGAGCCCCGACCCCCGTCAGATCGACGGCCTCGGCGGCGCCCACCCCCTCACCAGCAAGGTCGCGATCGTCTCCCGGTCCGCCTCGCCGGACGCCGATGTCGACTACCTCTTCCTCCAAGTCGCCGTGGAAGAACCGGAAGTGAGTGACCATCAGAACTGCGGGAACATCCTTGCCGGGGTCGGGCCCTTCGCCGTCGAGCGGGGGCTCGTCGCGGCCGGGGAGGCGGAGACCGCCGTACGCATCCGGATGGTCAACTCCGGTGATCTCGCTACGGCGACCTTCCCCACGCCCGGTGGGCGGGTGCGGTACGGCGGGGACGTGGGGATCGCGGGGGTGCCCGGGACCGCCGCGCCGGTGTCGGTCGAATTCCCGTGCGGTGCGGGGCCGTTGCTGCCGACCGGCCGGGTGCGGGACGTCATCGGTGGGACGCCGGTGACCTGTGTCGACAACGGGATGCCGACGGTGCTGGTCGCCGCCGCCTCGCTCGGGGTCAGCGGGTACGAGTCGCCGGGGGAGCTGGAGGGGGATGCCGCGCTTGCCGGGCGGCTTCGTGAAGTACGGCTGGCAGCAGGCGAGTTGATGGGGCTGGGGGACGTCTCCGGGGCGACCGTGCCGAAGGTGACGTTGCTGTCGCTGCCGAGGTTCGGGGGCGCGGTGAGCACACGGACGTTCATTCCGGTGCGGTGCCACACCTCGATCGGGGTGCTGGGGGCGGCGAGCGTGGCGGCGGGGCTCGGGCTGGCCGGGGGAGTGGGGGAGACGGTCGCGCCCGGGGCCGTCGTACCGAGCGGAGGCACCCGCCTCCGTATCGAACACCCCACCGGACACCTCGACATAGAGACCACCCTCGCCACCACCCCCGAAGGGCTGCCCGCCGCGCGTCGCACCGCGATCGTGCGGACGGCGCGCAAGATCTTCGACGGGACCGTGTTCCCCGCACCCGCCTGACCTCCCCCAAGGACTCCCGATGACCCCGCCGCTCGGCGATATCGCCCACCTCGGCCACGCCCAGCTCTACACGCCGGACCTGGCCGCCAGCGTCGCTTTCTTTACCGACTACCTCGGCCTCACCGCCAACAGTGAAGGCCCGGACACCGTCTACCTGCGTACGTTCGACGACTACGAGCACCACAGCCTCGTCCTCACCGCCCGCGACCGCCCCGGCCTCGGACGGCTCGCACTGCGGACGTCCAGTGCGGCGGCCCTGCGCCGCAGGGTCGCCGCGATCGAGGCGGCGGGCGGTGCCGGGACGTGGGTGGAGGACGAGCCCGGCCTCGGGCCCCTCTACGTCACGACCGACCCCGACGGCCATGAACACGCCCTGTACTGGGAGTCGGAGCACTACCGCGCCCCCGAGCACCTGCGCCCGGCGCTGAAGAACCAGCCCCAGGCCAAGCCGAACCGTGGCGTCGGTGTCCGGCGCCTCGACCACGTCAACTTCCTTGCGGCGGACGTGCTTTCGAACGCGGAGTTCCAGGAGAACGTCCTCGGCGCCCGGCCGACCGAGCAGATCCGGCTCGACTCCGGGAAGATCGGGGCGCGTTGGCTGACGTACACGGACAAGTCGTACGACGTCGTCTACACCTCGGACTGGACGGGGGCGACGGGCCGGCTGCACCACATCGCGTTCGCCACCGACACCCGCGAGGACATCCTCCGGGCGGCCGATCTCGCCATCGACAGCGGGGTGTTCATCGAGACGGGACCCCATAAGCACGCCATCCAGCAGACGTTCTTCCTGTACGTGTACGAACCCGGCGGCAACCGCGTCGAGTTGTGCAACCCGCTCACCCGGCTCGTGCTGGCGCCGGACTGGCCGCTCGTGACGTGGACGGAGGAGGAGCGGGCCAAGGGGCAGGCGTGGGGGCTGAAGACGATCGAGTCGTTCCACACGCACGGGACACCGCCGGTCGGCTGACGGTCGCTGCCTGTAGCTGTGTCGGTATGTGAGGCGTCTGTATTGTCGATGAGATTGTTGACAAAAATGTTGACGCCACTCCCCGGGCTCCCTACCGTCATGCGCACCGTCCCCGCCCGAGAGGAAAACGACGATGTCCCCCTCGCTCACCCCACCGGGCCGCCGCCTGGCCCTCCTGGTCGTCGGCCTGTGCTGGCTCGCCGTCCTCTTCGACGGGCTCGACATGTTCATCTACGGCTCGGTGCTGCCCCACCTCCTCGCCGCCAAGACCTTCGGGCTCACCGCCGACCAGGCCGGTGACCTGGGCAGTTACGCCACGCTCGGCATGCTGGCCGGTGCGCTCGCCGCCGGGACCGTCGCCGACCGGATCGGCCGCAAGAAGCTGATGGTGGCCTGCGTGACGCTGTTCTCGCTGGCCTCCGCGATCTGCGCGGTGGCGGGCAGCCTCGGCGTGTTCGGCCTCGGCCGCGTCCTCGCCGGGATCGGCCTCGGCGGGCTGCTGCCGACCGCCATCAGCATGGTCTCCGACTACGCGGGCCGCGCCCGCGCCGCCCTGACGATCGGCGTCCTCATGACGGCGCACCACACGGGCGGCATCCTCTCCGCGTACGTCGCCAAGTGGCTGGTGGAACCGGCGGGTTGGCGTGCCGCGTTCTGGATCTGCGTGCTGCCGCTGCTCTTTGCGCCCGTGCTCGCCAAGTTCCTGCCGGAATCGCTGAGTTTCCTCGTCGCAAAGGGCCGCACCGACGAGGCGCGGGCCCTCGCCGACCGCCACCAGGTCGAACTGCCGCAGGCCGAGGGGAAGAAGACGGCCGCCGACCGATGGGACGCGCTCCTGCACCTCTTCCAGGGCGGCGCCTGGCTCCAGACCCTCCTGTACTGGCTGGCCTCCTTCGGCGGCCTCCTCCTCGTCTACGGCGTCGCCACCTGGCTCCCCACCCTGATGCGCGCCGAGGGGTACGCCCTCTCCAACGCCCTGACGTTCGTGGTGGTGTTCAACCTCGGCGGCATCGTCGGCATGCTCCTCGCCGGCCGCGCCGCCGACCTCCCCCACGCTCGGCTTCGCTCGCGCGGGGGGACCCCCACCGGCGCACCCCGCATCTCGGCCCTCTGGTTCGCGCTCACCGCCGTCGGCGTCTACCTGTTCAGCGTCCACATGCCGCTGGCGCTCACCATGGCCGTCGTCTTCCTGACCGGTGTCTTCCTCAACAGCGCCCAGGTGATGGTCTACGCGACCGTCTCCCTGCGCTCGGCCCCCGGCCACCGCGCCACCGCCGTCGGCTGGACCTCGGGCATCGGACGCTTCGGCGCGGTCTTCGGGCCGTGGCTCGGCGGCCAGTTGCTGTCCTCGGGACACGGCGAGTGGGGCTTCACCGCGTTCGCGATCGCCGGGGTGTGGTCGATGGTGTTCATCGGGGTGGCGGCGGTGCGCAGTGCGGGGAGCGGTGACCGGGTCGGTCAACTCGCCCGAGCGCACTGAGACGTGAGCTGTCGAAACAGTGGGGTCACTCCCGGCGCGCGACCACCCGGTACGCGTTGCACAGCCGCAACCGCCGCGCCAACGGCCGTACGGCGATGCGGTCCAGGACGGTCGCCGCGAGCAGGGCCGGAATTCCCGCCACGAACACGGCAGTTCGCGTCACCCGGCGCAGTACGCCCGGCGGTTGCTCCAACCAGGGCGTGTTCTCGGGCGGCGAGATGTGGCCCAGCAGCAGCCACACGGCGGCCACCAGGTCGATCGCCTCGTGCGGCTCGGTGTGCTCCTCGGCGACGACGGTGAAACCCAACTCCCGAAGCCGGTCACGCAGGTTGGCCACCGGGATGAAGTGCAGATGCTGCGGCTGGAGCCAGGGCAGCCACCACCGGCCCAGCAGACGCGACAGCCGGCTCTCCGCGTCGGGCACCTCGATCAGGAGGTGCCCGCCGGGCCGCACGACCTCCCGGGCGGCCCGCAGCTCGCGGTCCGGATCGGCGCTGTGCTCCAGGTAGTGGAACATGCTCACCACGTCGTACTGACCGGCGAGTTCACCGGCGAGCGCGGGGAAACTCCCCCGGTAGCCGCGCTCGACGCGCTTCTCCCGCTCGGCGATCTCCACCCCGTCCGTGAAGTCGAGCCCGTCGAAGGAGGTGTCCGGCAGGAGCCCGTCACGGACCGCCGCACAGAAGTGCCCGTGCCCGGTCCCGACGTCCAGCCACCGCTTCGGCGTCGGATCGTGCGCGGTCATGGAACGCGCCCGCCCCAGATGCGACGAGTCCCGCCCGTCGAAGAGGTCCCCGAGCTGCTTCTCGCCGAGCCCGTCGTAGAAGTCCCGGTAGTAGAACTCCAGCCCCTCGGCGGTCAGTCGGGGATTCTGGAAGACGTGCCCGCACGTCTCGCACCGGTCGAGCGTGAACCGTCCCGGCTTGTGCTGCAACAGGTCGGTGGTCCGCAGCCGTGTACTGAGCAACTCCCCGCCGCACCAAGGGCAGTCGGCCCGGCGCGGCGCGAAGTACCGCTCCGTGCCCTCCGCCAAGTCCTGTTGGTAGCGCGGCCGAAGCTCGGCGATCCACCGCTCCCGCTCGTCCTTCGCGTCACTCACGCACGACTCCTCTCGGCAAGCTCTTCGAGATGGACGGCGGCGGCGTCCGCACCCCCGGCCGCCCGGAACGCCGCCCCCACCCGCGCGGCCTGAAAGCGGTACGACGGCTCGTCGAGCACGGCGTCCAGCGCCGCCCCCAGCTTCTGCGCGCCGACCCGCCCGAACCGCACCCGCACCCCGGCCCCGGCGGCCACGACCTGCCCGGCGACCAGCGGCTGGTCGTCCCGGATGGGCGCGACGACCAGCGGCACGCCGTACCACAGGGACTCGCACACGGTGTTGTGGCCCGCGTGGCACACGACGGCGTCAACTCCCCTGGCCAGCAAGGCGATCTGCGGTACGGACGGCACGACGAGGACGTTCTCGCCCGCCTCGCGGCCCAGCGCCCCGCCGGGGTCGACCACCACCGCCTGGAGGCGCTTCGCCCGTCCGCGCAGCACGTCCCGGCACACGGCGAGGAACCGCTCCCCGGCATCGGTGTTGGCGGTGCCGAGGCTCACCAGGACGGTCGCGCGGTCCGGGTCGAGCCACTCCCACGGGAAGCCCTGGCCGTCGGGGCGGTCGGTCACCGACGGGCCGACCCAGCGAACCGCCCCGACCTCACCGGCGAGTTCGGGCGTGCTGAACCCGATGACCAGATGCGGGGAGAACCGGGGATCGGTGGCCTTGGACGGGTCCCCGACGGCCTTGCGGAGTTCGCCCAGCCGGGCGTCGATCCACTCCCGCACCTTCGGCAGCGCCGCCAGCGGGTCCATGAACTCGGCGGTGGTCGTCGCGGACGTCGCCCACACGACCCCGGCCCGCTCCGCCACCAGGGCGCCCGCGAACGCCTGTTGGTCCGCGACGACCACATCGGGCCGGAACACATCGACGGCCCGCCGCACTCCGGGCGCCATCGCCTCCGCGAGCGGCAACAGGAAGCGCTCCCACAGGAACCGGAGCGCCTCCGGGCCACGGATCTCCGGCGGGCGATGGGAGAGGGCGGTGGAGGCACGCATGATGCGGGACACCTCGTCCCCGCACGAGAACACCACCGCGTCCACCCCCGCGAGCCTGCGCACCAACTCCGGGTCGGGACACACCCACGCCACCCGGTGCCCCCGGGCCGCGAGGCGCGCGGCGACACCGACCGTCGGGTTGACGTGGCCCGTGAGGGGCGGCACGACGAACAGGAAACCGCTCACCGGGCCGTCACCGCCGCACAGGTCTCGGCGATGAGGGCCTGGACGTGGTCGCCGACCGTGGCCGGGGCCTCGACGAGGATCGAGTGCTCGTGGCCCGGGAGGATCACCGTCCGGCAGTCCGGCAGCAACTCGGCGAGCCGGGGGGCGAGTTCGGCGACGTCCGACTCGCCGCCGTACAGCGCGAGGACCGGGCAGGACACCGACGCGATCTGATGATCCGTCAGAATCCGGCTGGCGGGGATGTCCTGGCCGAGGGAGGTCTCACGGGCCAGGCGGGCGGCGCCTCTCGCGAGGCGGGCCATGTTGTGGCCCCGGTGGGAGGCGATCCAGGTGATCGTGTCGGACTCGTTGTGCGCCAGCTCGTGCACGACCCGCCCCAGGATGCCCCGCAGCTTCGACGCCCAGGCGGGCGTGGCCGGTTCGGACTCGATCAGGCTCAGGCTCGCCACCCGCCCGGGATGCCGCACGGCGTACCCGAACGCGATCGTCCCGCCGTAGGAGTTGCCCACCAGATGGACGGGGCCGGTCACCTTCAGCCGCTCCAACAGGGCTTCCAGATCACCGATGTTGTGGTCGAGGGAGTAGCCGACCGCAGGCCGGTCGCTGCGGCCGTGCCCCCGCAGGTCGTACATGATCACATCGAGCCCCGCCGCCGCGAACGAGGGCGCCACCGTGAAGTAGTAACTGGCGAGACTGTCGGTGAGCAGCCCGTGGACCAGTACGACGGTGGCCCGCGAACTGCGGCTGCCCCGGGGGCCGATGCGCTGGACGTGCAACCGGAGCGCGCCGGTGTCGACCATCGACATGGGTCAGCCCGCCTCCGCCGCCTTCAGCCCCAGCACGACGTACTCGACGAGCCGTCCGACGGTGAGCTCGATGATCTCCTCGAACTCCATCCCGGCCAGGAACTCGGCGAAGTTGACCCGCTCGCCGTACCGCTCCTGGAGGAGTCCGGCCAGCGTCACGAGGTCGATGCTCTCCAGCTCCAGGTCCCGGTTGAAGGACGTCTCCATGCCTATCTCGGCGTCGTCGACGCCGTACTCGTCCTCCATGAGGCGGGCGAGCATGCCGGACACGTCGGCGAGAACGGTTTCCTCGTTCATCGGGCCTCGTACTCCTCTTCGTTCGCGTGTCCCGTCGTCCAGGCCACGACGTACTCCCGCGCCGGCAGGCCCGGCGGGTTGGCGGCCGGTGCGCAGTGCACCGGGTAGGCGCGCTCCAGGCGCCCGGAGACGGTCAGCAGGTCGCCGTCAGGGGAGGCGTCCAGGATCGTGAACTCCCTTGGTCTGCCGCCGAATCCGGTGCCCTCGGCCTTGGCGACCGCCTCCTTCGCCGCCCAGAACCGGGTGAACCACAGCGCCCGCGAGCCCTCCAGCCCGTCCAGCAGCCGCAGTTCGGCCGGCGCCAGGGCGGCGGCCTCCGTCTCCGGGGTGCGGCCGGTGACCTCCTCGATGTCGATGCCCGGCCCCGGCCCCGGCCGGTGCGCCCGGACGATCGCGACCCCGGCCTCCGCGCAGTGCGCCAACGACACGTCCAGCGCGGGCAGTTCACGCCCGTGCACGCCCACGACGTACGGCCGTCCCAGGCCGTCGTTCTCCACGCGCAGCTCCGCCGGGAACACCGGGCCCTCGCCGTGCTCCCACAGCCACCCGCGCACCGCGTCCTTCACGGCGATCCGGCCCAGCAGCCACTGCCGCCGGCCGCGCGGCGCGTGCTCGGCATAGCGCGAACGTTCCACGCCGCCCAGGGAGTTGCGCATGATCAGTTCCCGCGAGGCGAGGTCGGGCCAGCGCTCGTGCAGCAACGTCCAGCCGCCGGGGCGGAGTTCGGAGAGCGTGTGGCGTTCGGGGAAGCGCTCCACGGGGCGGGTGCGCGGGTCGTTGTCGAAGCGGCGGTCCTGCCAGCCGGAGATCTCCGCCCAGGGGACGCCGTCGACGGTGAGGTCCACGTCCGCCTCCAGGAGGGTGTCGGTGAGGGCGGTGATCCTCACCAGGCAGGCGACTTGGGTGCCGGGGGCGGGGTGCGGGCCGTGGAAGCGGATCTCCTTGATGCCGACCGGGAAGACGACCGTGCGGTCCGTGCGGGTCGCCATGATCCAGTAGCCGAGGAGCTGGCCGACGTTGTCCAGGAGGGCGCCGGGGGCCGGTGGGGTGGTGATGACGCCCCGGACGTGGCGGTCGCCGATCGCGGTGAGTTCCATGACGCCCTGGAACGCCGGGCCGTGGAACATCCAGCGTTCTTCGTAGAGTTGGGCCGCCGTGTGGTCGGGGACGCGCTCCGGGGCGGGGGGTGTGGTGCGTGGGGTGGGGTGCGGGTGGGTGGGGGCGAGTTCGATCGTCGCGTGGGCGCGGGGGCCGAAGGAGACCGCCAGGCGGTTCGTGGTCTGCGGGGTGACGGTCACCGGGACGTCCACGGCGGGGGTGGCGGTGAGCCACTCCTCGAAGCGGGCGTCGTGGACGGCCACCGGGAGGAGGCCGGGGCGGGAACGGGCGGCCGTGTCCATCATGTGCTGGACGATCGTGGTGGCGGGGACTACCGGCCAACGGTCTGCGATGTCGGGCCAGTTGGGGCGTTGGGGGAAGAAGCAGTGGTCCAGGAGGTAGGGCATGGTGTCGGGGGAGACGCGGACTGTGTGAGTGGCTGGGGTGGGAGCAGGGGTGGGGCTGGGCTGCGGGGTGGCGCGGCTGGGGGTGGGGTGTGCGGCCGTGCGCGCTGTCATCAGGGCGGTCGCCGTGTCGGCCGTCTCCCGCAGGAGCGCGCTGAGTTCGGCGGCGATCGGCTGTGTGGCGAGGGCGGCCAGGGGGTCGGAGTCGGGTGTGACCTGGGGGGTGGTGAGGGGGGTGGAGGTGAGCGCCGGGCGCAGGGCAGGGCGTGACTCCGGGGGCAGGGACACCAGCGCGCTGCCCAAGTCCAGCCGTACCGACGGGTGTCGGGACTGTCGGGTCGGCAGGGCCGGGGACACCGCCGCTCCCGCCGTCCACAACGCCGCTGCCACGCGCCGGAGTTGGGGGATTCCGTCGCGGTGGGGCGAGTTGGCGGCGACCGTGAGGTGGTCCCGGGAGCCGAGGGTGTCGTCCACCAGGGAGCCGAGGCGGCCGGGGCCGACCTGGACGAAGACGCGGTGGCCGGCGTCGTACAGCGCCTGGGTCAACTGGCGGAAGCGGACCGGCTCCAGGAGGTGGCGGACGAACAACGCGCGGATCGCGGCGGGGTCTTCGGGGAAGGGTGAGGCGGTGGTGCCCGACCAGAGGGGGACCGTCGGGCGGTGCAGGCGGAAGCGGTTCGCGGCCTGCTCGATGGGGGCGAGGTGGGGGCGGAGCATGGGCGTGTGGAAGCCCGAACGGAACGGCAGGACCTGGCTGATGACACCCTGGGCACGGAAGGCGCGGACGAACTCCTCGACCGCCGCGTCGGGGCCGCACACCATCGACTGGCCGGGCGCGTTGTCGTGCGAGAGGACGATGTCGCCGCCGCCCAATTCGGCTATGGCGTCGAGGACTTGCTCCGCCGGTGCGCCGATCGCCCCGAACGCCAGCCCCGGCACGGTCAGTGAGGCGGGGTCGAACTCGGCCATGAACGCGTCGACTTCGTCCCCGCCGTACAGGCCCGAGGCGACCATCGCCGTCCACTCGCCGACACTGTGCCCGGCGACCGCGTCGGGGGCGATGCCGCTGCGGCGCAGGGCCGTGTCCAGGAGCCGGCCCACGGCCACCACGTCCAGGCCGTGCCGGCCGACGTCGTCGACCTGTTCGCCGGGGGCGGGGAGCGGAGGGAGGCCGAAGTGGGCGGCGACGTCGTCGACGCGGGGGGCGAAGTCGACCTCCAGGCCGGGGAAGAGGAACGCCACCTTGCCCTGGCCCTTGTCGAGCAGAGGAGTGGGGCGGAGCCACACATCGCTGCGGCCGTTCCAGGGGCGGGACTTGGCGGCGGCTCGGCGGGCGAGGGCGAGGCGTTTCGCCGTGGGGTCCACGATCGCCAGGCGGGCCGAGCCCGCGCTGGGGTGGGGCAGGGTGGGGTCGAGACCGGCGGCGCGGACCGTGGCGTCGTCCGTGTCGAGGAGTGCGGCGAGGGCGGCGGGGGAGTCGGCGGCGAGGAGGAGGATGTGCTCGCTCTCGACGACCTTGACCGACGTGGCGGCAATGCCCTTCACGTTCGGGGCCTCGGCGGCGCCCTTTGTGTTGGGGACGAGCGGGGCGTCGGCGACGGCCTCCATGTCCGGGGCGTCGGCGGCGCCTTTCATGTCCGGGACGAGCGGGGACCCGGCAACACCTCGTGTGCGCAGGTGAGTTGGTGCCTCCAGCACCACATGCGCGTTGATCCCCCCGAACCCGAACGCGTTCACCGCCGCCCGCCGCACCTCCCCCTCCCACGGCTCGGCCTTCTCCAGCGGCCTGAACCGGGTCCGCGCGAGCGCGGGATGCGGATCGTCGCAGTGCAGCGTCGGCAGCAGCACCCCGTGATGGACGGCCAGCGCCGCCTTGACCAGCCCCGCGACCCCGGCGGCCGGCATCGTGTGCCCGATCATCGACTTCACCGACCCGATGACCGCGCCCCCGTCCGCGAGGGGCCCGCCGAACACCTCGGCCAGCGTGGCGAGTTCGGCCCCGTCACCGGCGGGTGTCGCCGTGCCGTGCGCTTCGAGGAGGCCCAGCGATCCGGGCGCCGACGGATCGAGCCCGGCGGCCCGCCATGCCTGACGCACGGCCCGCGCCTGCCCGCCCGGGTCGGGGTTGACCAGGCCCGACGCCCGCCCGTCGCTGGAGACGCCGGTGCCCCGGAGCACGGCGTACACGCGGTCGCCGTCGCGCTCGGCGTCGGCCAGCCGCTTGAGGACGACGACCCCCGTGCCCTCGCCGATGAGGATGCCGTCGGCGTCGCGGTGGAAGGGGCGGATGCGCTCGGTGGGGGAGAGGGCGCGGAGTTGGGAGAACACACTCCACAACGTGATGTCGTGGCAGTGGTGGACACCCCCGGCCAGCATCAAGTCACAGCGCCCGGACGCCAGTTCGCCCATCGCCTGGTCGACGGCGACCAGCGAGGACGCGCACGCCGCGTCCACCGTGTACGCCGGTCCGCGCAGGTCGAGGCGGCTCGCGACCCGGGACGCGGCGAGGTTGGGCACCAGGCCGATCGCCGCCTCCGGACTGTCGGGCCCGAGCCGCTCCGTGAACGCCTCGCGGACCTGGTCCAGTTGGGCGGCGGACAGCTCGGGCAGCAACTCGCCCAGCGTGCGCACGAGTTGGCCCGCCGTCCGGACCCGCTGATCGAGCCGGACCAGTCCGGGCGTGAGGTATCCGCCCCGGCCCAGCACGACCCCGACCCGCTGCCGGTCGGGCAGCCGCCCGGCCCCGCCCGCGTCGTCCAGCGCGGCGGCGGCCACCCGCAACGCGATCAACTGGTCCGGTTCCGTGCCGCTCACCGACGCCGGCATGACCCCGAACCGGGTCACCTCCACCTCGGCGAACTCGTCCACGAACCCGCCGCGCCGGCAGTACACCCGGTCCGCGGCGGCCGGTTCGGCGGCGGTGCCTGGACGGTAGTAGGCGGCGTCCCAACGGCCGTCGGGCACCTCCCCGACGGCGTCGACGCCGTCGCGCAGATTCCTCCAGTAGGTGTCGAGATCGGGGGCGCCGGGGAACAGGACGGACATCCCGACGACGGCGACCGGGACCTGGCGGCCGACGGCACCGGCGAGTTGACGGCTCGTCAGGCCGCCGATGTCCTCGGGGCCTCTGAGATCCACCCCGTCACCAGCCCGACGCCGTGTGCACGACCGCCGTCACCGACGGATCGCCCCACGCCAACTCCCGCAGCAGCGCGGCCGTTCCCTCCTCGGGGTCGATCAGCCCGACCCCGCGCCGCGCGTACTCCCGCGCCAACTCCGGCCCCACCATGCCCCCGTGGGAGGCGTCCGGCGCCCACGGCCCCCAGTGCACGGTCAGCGCCCGCAGCCCCGTACGCTGCGCCCACGCCGAACCCAGCGCCTCCAGCGCGTCGTTGGCGGCCGCGTAGTCGGCCTGCCCCCGGTTGCCCAGCACCGCCGAGATGCTCCCGAACAGCACCGTGAACGACGGCCCGCCCGGCAATTCCTCCAGCGCCGTCAGCAGCGCGTGCGCGCCGGAAGCCTTCGTCGCGTACACCCGCCGGAACGACTCGGCGCTCTTCTCGGCGATCAGCCGGTCCTCGATCACCCCGGCCGCGTACACCACACCGTCCAGCCGCCCGTGCTCGGCGTGGATCTCCTTCACCGCCTGCAACACGGCCTCGGACTCCCGGAAATCGACACTCCGGTACCGAACAGCGCTGCCCAGCCCGGTCAGTTCGGCCAGCGTCGCCCTGATCTCCCGCTGCGCCAGCAGGAGTTCCGCCTCCCGGTTGATCTCCGCGAGAGACCCCCCGCCCCGCGCGGCCAGCACGGCACGCAGCTCGGCCGGGGTACGCGCGGCGGCCGTCGCCTCCTCCTCGGGCCCGTCCGGCACGGGCGTACGGCCCAGCAGTTCGAGCCGGCACCGCGAGGCCCGCGCCAGCGCCACGGCACACTGCGCGGCGATCCCGCGCGCCCCGCCCGCCAGCAGCACGACGGCGTCCTGGCCGAGCCCCAGCGCGGCGGCCTCCGCGACCCCGTCCCCGGCGGGGCCGGCCCCGGTGCTCGCGAGCGCCCCGAGCGGCGCCTCGGCCAGCTCGAACCCGTGCCGCCCAACTGACCTGCACAGCACGGCGGGTGACGAGTCGTCGGCCAGGATCTCGCCGATCACCGTGTCCGCCACGTCCTCGTCGACGTCCACCACCCGCGCCACCGTCTCCGGGAACTCCCGCGCCACACTCCGGAACAGCCCGCGCAGCCCCACCGCGTCCCCGTCGACCGGCCGCACCGCCACCAGCCACCGGGGCTCCCGCGCCAACGCCGCCTTCAGCACCGCGAAGGCGTCCGGCAGCACCGGCACCCCGTCGACCGCCCCCAGATAGACCACCCCGTCCACCGGCCCGTCCGCCTCGGCCAGAAGGTGTTCCATGTCCCGAACGACGACCTCGGCGCCGTGCGCGGTGAGCCGCTCGGCGATGTCGGAACCTCCGTCGCCGAGCAACACCCAGCGTGTGCCCGCGAGATGGGACGGCGGATGGTTGCCGGTGTCGAGCAGGACGGGGCGCAGGACGAACCGCTTGGGTGCCTGGCCGGTGACCGGCTCCTCCGCCTGCGCCGGTTCCTCGGCGGCCGGCGGTCCCGACAGGCGCGAGGTCAGCCAGTCGGTCACGGCGGCGGCCGTACGCGCCTTCGTCAGCTCCTCCAGCTCGTCGTCCGCGAGGGCCGCGAGGTCGGTCGAGCCGCCGAGGCGGCGGGCCAACTCGCCCGCGATCTCGGCGCGTTTGATGGAGTCGATACTGAGGTCGGCCTCCAGGTCGAGGTCGGGCTCGATCATGTCGACGGGGTAGCCGGTGCGTTCGCTGATGATGTCCAGGACGACCTGGCGGACGTCGACCGCCTCCGGCGCCGGGGCGTCGACGGGTGGGGCGGGCTGCGCGGGCGCCACCTCGACCGGCGCCTGAGGCACCGGGGTCACCTCCAGGACCGGCATCGGCGGCGCCGCCGGTCTCTCCCCGGCACTCGCCCCGAAGTACGTGAGCAGCACGTCCCGTTGGGCCGCGATCATCTCCCGGCTGGTCCGCAGGAACTCCGCGATGAGGGCGTCCTGACCCTGATGGGGGTTGGTCGTCACGTTCGCCTCCAAGGAATCCACGGGCAGGGGGGAAGTCGGGGAGCCCAGCGGCTGTGACACACGCCGGGCCGGTGTCAGGCCGCCGGCCACCGGTTCGCCGTCGGCGGTCCGCACGAGCTGCCCGTCCACCGTCCAACCGGCCCGCTTCGGCACGGGAGTTCGCACCGCGTCCACCGCCCCGCGCCCCCGCAGAAGCCACCCGGCGCGCACCGGCACCCCGGCCAGGGCGAGTCGGGCGAGCGCGTCGAGCCAGCCCCGCAGTCCGCTGCCGGGGCGCGGCTCGCAGGCGACCGTCCGGTGCGGCCGGTCCCCGAGCACCTTCCCGACCAGCCGCGTCAGCACCGACCCCGGCCCCGCCTCGACGAAGACCCGGGCGCCGGCCTCGTACATGGCCTCGATCTGCTCGGCGAACCGGACGGGGGAGCCGATCTGCGCGGCGAGTTCGGCGCGGACGGCGTCGGGAGTGCCGTCGTAGGGGGCCGCCGTGCGGTTGGCCCAGACCGGGAACTCTGGTTCGTGGAGGGGGTGTTGGGCCAGGGCGGTGGCGAATCTGGGGCCCGCGTCGGCGACCACGGGGCTGTGGAAGGCGCAGGCGACCGGGATACGGCGCGCGGTGAGCCCGGCGGCGCGCAGCACGCGTACGGCTTCGGCCACGGCGTCCGTGGGGCCGGAGATCACCGTCTGGTCCGGGGAGTTGAGGTTGGCGAGCACCACCTCGCCGTTCTCGCCGAGGAGTTGGGCGACCGACGCCGCGTCGGCCGGCACCGCCGCCATCGTGCCCGGGTCGTCCCCGGCGGCGGCCAGGATCGCCGAGGCCCGCTCGGCGCTCAACTCCAGCAGCGTTTCGGGGGAGATGACCCCGGCGGCGGAGAGGGCGACCAGTTCGCCGTAGCTGTGCCCGGCCGCCATGTCGGGGTGGACCCCGGCGGCCGTGAGGAACGCGTACGCGGCCAACCCGGCGATTCCCAGGGCGGGTTGGGCGACGCGGGTGTCGGTGAGCGCGGCGGTCTGCCGGTCGCGGCCGGCGTCGTCGAAGGCGGTCGGCGGGTACATCGCCGGGGCGTGGGCGCGGCCCAGGTCCAGGTAGTGGCGGAGTTCGGGGAAGGCGATGAAGAGGTCCGCGAGCATGCCGGGGCGCTGGCTGCCCTGGCCGGGGAAGAGGAAGGCGACCTTGCCGTCAGGCGGGGTGCCATCGCCGCTCGGCGCGTGCACCGCGCTATCCACCCGCGACGCGTTCACTTCCGCCGGACGCGCCTCCTCCTCCAGCGCCTCCCGCAGCCCCCGCGCCAACTCCCCCGCATCCGACGCCACCACCGCGAACCGCACCGGCTCCTCGCTGGCGTCCGCCCGCCGCGCCGCGCTGAGCGCCAGGTCCCGCAGCCGCCACGGCCCCTCGGCCGCCCGGAGCAGTTCCTCCACGCCCCGCCGCGCGGACGCCACATCGCGACCCCGGAAGAGGAACAGCTCGGCGGGCCACTCCTCGACGCCTCGCACCCCTTTGTCGTGAGCGGCGAGCACCACATGGAAGTTGGTCCCGCCGAATCCGAACGCGCTGACCCCGCCGAGGCGTTGACCCGCCGGACCGTCCCAGGGCCGGGCCTCGGTGGAGAGCGCGAAGGGGCTCTCGCCCTCCTTCCAGGCCGGGTTGGGCGTCCGCACGTGCAGCGTCGGCGGCCTGATCCCCGTGTACAGGGCCAGCGTCGTCTTGATGAGCCCCGCGAGCCCGGCCGCGCACTTGGTGTGCCCGATCTGCGACTTGACCGACCCGAGCACGCAACTCCCGGGCTCGGCGCCCGCGTTGGCGAACACTTCGGTGAGGATGGACAGTTCGGTGCGGTCCCCGACGACCGTGCCCGTACCGTGCGCCTCCACGATCCCGACCTCGGCCGGCGAGACCCCCGCGCTGCGGTACGCCCGTTCCAGCGCGGCCCGTTGGCCCTCCGGCCTGGGAGCGGTCAGGCCCAGCGAGCGGCCGTCGCTGGAGGAGCCGAGCCCCTTGACGACGCCGTAGATCCGGTCGCCGTCGCGCTCGGCGTCGGCGAGGCGCTTGAGGACGACGCAGGCGACGCCCTCGCCGAGCGCGATGCCGTCGGCCGTCGAGTCGAAGGCGCGGGAGCGGCCGGTGGGGGAGAGGGCGTGGACGGAGGAGAACAGGGCGTAGTCGTTGATGCCGTTGTGCAGGTCGGCGCCGCCGCACAGCACGACGTCGCTCGTCCCCGACAGGAGTTCCTTGCAGGCGACGTCGACCGCCGCGAGCGAGGACGCGCAGGCCGCGTCCACGGTGTAGTTGGCGCCGCCGAGGTCGAGGCGGTTGGCGATGCGGCCCGAGATGACGTTCGCGAGCATGCCGGGGAACGAGTCCTCGGTCAGACGCGGGAGTTGGCCCTCCAGCGCCTGCGGGACCTCGCCGTAGTACGAGGGCAGGACGGAGCGCAGGGTCGCCGCGTTCGACAGGTCGCTGCCCGCCTCCGCGCCGAACACCACCGAGGTGCGCGAGCGGTCGAACTCCCGCCCCCCGTCGCCGTATCCGGCGTCGTCGAGGGCACGCCGGGCGGCCTCCAGGGACAGCAGCTGGACCGGCTCGACACTGCCGAGGGAGTTCGGCGGGATGCCGTAGCGCAGCGGGTCGAAGGGGATCCGGGGCAGGAAGCC
Source organism: Streptomyces sp. 4F14 (assembly GCF_048159485.1). Lineage (NCBI taxonomy): Bacteria > Bacillati > Actinomycetota > Actinomycetes > Kitasatosporales > Streptomycetaceae > Streptomyces > Streptomyces sp. 4F14. The sequence goes on along the minus strand of NZ_JBLRVY010000038.1, from coordinate 46,778 downwards.
GCCCCACTTCGAGTCGGTGTGGGTGCCGTGGTGGACGGCGGGATCCCAGCGCTCCGGGGGGACTTCGGTGACCGCGTCGACGCCCGCGACGACGTTCGCCCAGAAGGAGGGCAGGTCCGGTGATCCGGCGAACATGCAGGCCATGCCGACGATCGCGACGTCCAGCGGGGCCGGTGCCTCCGGCTGAACCACCGTGTGCGGAGAGGTCCGTTCGGCGAGGAAGGCCATCGCGCCGGTCGTCACGGAGGCGTGCAGAGCGGCGATCGTCGTCGTGCGGGAGCGCAGCACGGCCACCTCCCCGGCCATGAACATCCCCTCGGCGAGCTGCCGTTGCTCGTCCACGGACGCCAGCGCCCCGTCCGCGTCGCGCTCCACGCCCTTGCTGGCGATGCGCAGCCGCCCCACGTTGAGCCGCTCCAGCTCCTCCCACACCTGCCGCTCGGGCAGGCCCCGCGCCCGCAGCCGGGCCGCCTCCTCGCGGTAGCCGTCCGCGAACGGGCTCGGCACGCACCGGGTGGCGTGCCCCGGCGCCGACTCCAGGAGGGTCGTCGACCCGGCGGCCAACACCCGCTCCTGGAACAGGGGTTGGATCGCGCCCTGGCCGACGGCCTCCTCCGTGAAGAGGTACGCCGTGCCCATCAGGACGCCGGCCGCCGCACCCCTGGCCGTCAACGGGCCCGCGAGCGCCGCGACCATCGCCGCCGACCGCTCGTCGTGGACGCCGCCGGCGAAGAACACCTCCACACCGGAGACGTCCCCGAAGTCCTCAAGGACCGCCAACTGGGCTTCCCACAAAGGGAACGCGGCACGCGGACCGACATGGCCGCCGCACTCCGCGCCCTCGAACACGAACCGCCGGGCGCCCGCGTCGAGGAACTGCCGCAGCAGCTCCGGCGACGGCACGTGCAGGAAGGTCCGGATGCCGGCCTCCTCCAACGCCCGCGCCTGGGACGGGCGTCCGCCCGCGATGATGGCGTGGGTCGGCCGGGACAGCCGTACCGCCTCCAGCTGGGCGGCGCGCAGCTCCTCCGGCGCGAAGCCCAACACGCCCACGCCCCAGGGCTGTTGGCCCACCGCCTCCCGGGCCTGCGCGAGCATCGCCCGTGATCGCTCGCCGTTCGCCAGAGCCAGCGCGAGGAACGGCAGCGCCCCCTCGCCGGCCACGGCCGCCGCGAACGCCGCCCGGTCGCTCACCCGCGTCATCGGCCCCTGCGCGACGGGGAGCCGCGTCCCGAGCGCCCGGCTCATCGCCGAGTCCGGGCCCAGCGTCCGTACGAGGTCGGCGTCGAGTGCCATCGCGTCGGTCAACTCCCGTACCGTGCGCCGTACATCGCCCCAGCGGTCGGCGAACCGGGCGGCGAGGAAGCCGTCCTGGCCCACCGGGAGTCGCAGGCCCCGGCGTTCCACGGAGCGGACGCCGTCGGTGACGGTCGACTCGGAGCCGTCCAGGGTGCGGACGAGGGAGGCCAGGCGGTCGGGGAGCGACGACTCGGCCAGCAGGGCGAGTTGGGAGTCGAGGACGACGCCGGCCGCACCGCCGGCGAGCGCCGCGGCGGCCGTACGCGGTCCGATCCCGCCACACGCCCAGACGGGGACGTCGACCTCGGACAGGAGCTGCTGGAGGAGCACGAACGTGCTCAACTCGCCCACGGGGCCGCCGGATTCGCAGCCGCGGGCGATGAGGCCGTGGGCTCCGCGTGCGATGGCCTCGCGTGCTGCCGCGAGGCCGGTGACCTCGGCGAGGACGCGATCACCGTCGCGTGCGGGCCAGTTGACGCCTTCCGCGAGGACGACCGTCAGCTTCCGGTCCGGGAGGTCCGCCGGGGTCAGCCGGCAGCGCGGGCCCACGCGTACCCCGACCGGCGCCCGCCGTACCCGCTCCAGGGCCTCCCGTGCCGCGCGGCCGCCGTCGCCGAGGTCGAGGATGCCGAGGGCGCCCGAGCGGGAGAGCGCGAGGGCGAGTAAGGCATCGGGGCGGCCGAAAGGCGTGATGCCGATGATCATGTCCTCGGGGCGCACAGCGGGCGTCATGTCTCTCCAGAATCAACGCTTCGAGGAGGAAACTGCACGGTGGGGGGTGCGGGGACAGCAGCGGAAAACGGCAGGGCCGGACAACGGCTTCCCAGGCCACACCTTTCGGGCAGGGCTCACCGGGGAAACACTGGTCTGTCTTTCGACGCGCGTGTGTGTGAAACGCCTGGAAAGGTAGTGCGGTTATTACTCACGGGTCAATAACTGCGCAGCCCCCTGATCGGCCGTCGAACCGATTCGGTCAGACGCAGGTCAGGGGGCAGCAGGGCGGAAAACGGGCCAATCGTGGTACGGGCGGGCGCCGTTCGTGCCCCGCGCGCACGCCGCCGAAACACGGGTGGCGGCGGGAAATGCGCGCGGATGGCCGCGCATGTCCGAAACGGCCCCCGGAATCAGGGCCGTTGATGACCGGCGGGGAAATTCCGTGTTGCGATCTTGGGGTGACCAGGAACGGGTCAGTGGGTCTTGCGGACTCCGTCGAGAGCGATCCCGAGGACGCGCTCGCGCTGCGCGTCGTCCGGGAAATGGGTCGCGGTGACGCCCGCGACCAGGCGCAGCAGGTCCGAGAACTCCATGTCGGCGCGCGCCTCGCCGGCCTCCTGGGCGCGGACGAACAGCGGGCCGCCCGACGCGTACAGGGACTCGCGGCAGGCGTCGAAGATCTCCGACTCGTCCTCCAGTGCCTCGCGGACCGCGCGCTTGGTGACCATGTACGCGGTGAACGCCTCCAGCCAGGTGGTGACCGCGGGCCACGGCGGAAGGTCCGCGACCTCCTCGGCCTTCTCGCACAGGACGTTGACCTCGTCCGCGTACACGCTCTCGAACAGGGCGCGGCGGGTGGGGAAGTTGCGGTACAGGGTGCCGATGCCGACGCCCGCCCGGCGCGCGATGTCCTCCAGGGACGCCTCGGCGCCGTTCTCCGCGAACGCCTCGCGCGCGGCGGCGAGCAGGGCGTCGTAGTTGCGGGCCGCGTCCTTTCGGTGCGGACGCTGGGCGGCGACGATCGCGGTGATCGGGTACGAGTGGGCGGTCATGGTGGCCTCCCGGGGCCGGTTCGGCGAAAGCGGAGGTTCATCTCCGGAACGCCTTGAAGCGGAGGGTTGCCTCCGGTAGAGTGGAGGCGTACCTCCACTTTAACAGTGGGCGGCCCACTCTCCCTCGCCCGAGAGGTCCTCCATGCCCCGCACGTCCTCCCGCCTCACCTTCGCGGTCCTCGCGACAGGCGCGGGTGTGTTCTCCATGCTCCAGTCGCTCATCGCGCCCGCCCTGCCGACCGTGCAGCACGCCCTGCACACCTCGCAGTCCACGGCGACCTGGGTGATGACCGCGTACCTGCTCTCCGCGTCCGTGTTCACCCCGATCCTCGGCCGCGTCGGCGACCTCGTCGGCCGCAAGCGCACCCTCGTCGCCGTCCTGGCCGCCGTCCTCGTGGGCTGTCTGCTCGCCGCGCTCGCCCCGAGCATCGGCGTCCTCATCGTCGCCCGCGTCATCCAGGGCGCCGGCGGCGCGCTCTTCCCGCTCTCCTTCGGCATCATCCGCGACGAGTTCGCGCCGGACGCCGTGCCCGGCCGCATCAGCGCCCTGTCCGCCGTCATCGCCGCGGGCGGCGGCGTCGGCATGGTCGCCGCCGGGCCCATCGTCTCCGCGCTCGACTTCCGCTGGCTGTTCTGGATACCGGTCGCGATCGTCGCGGGCGCCGCGCTGATCGCCGTGCGGTACGTCCCCGAATCACCCAACAGGGCCTCAGGCAAGGTCAGTTGGCTAGGCGCGGTGCTGCTGTCCGGGTGGCTCGTCGCCCTCCTCCTGCCGCTCAGCCAGGCCGGCGTATGGGGCTGGGGCTCCGCCCGCGTCCTCGGACTCCTCGGCCTCGCCGCCGTCCTCGCCGCCGCCTGGCTCTACGCCGAGGCGCACTCCACCAGCCCCCTCATCGACCTCAAGGTCATGCGGCTGCCCGCCGTGTGGACGACGAACCTCGCCGCGCTCCTGTTCGGCGCGGGCATGTACGCGATCTGGTCCTTCCTGCCCGGCTTCGTCCAGACCCCCTCCAGCGCCGGGTACGGCTTCGGCGCCAGCGTCACCGCCTCTGGCCTCCTCATGCTGCCGATGCTGCTCGCCATGTTCGTCTCCGGCCTCCTCAGCGGACGGCTCGCCCCACGCGTCGGCTCCAAGGCCCTCCTCGTCACCGGCTCCGGGCTCGGCGCGCTCGCCCTCGGCTTCCTCGCGCTGTGGCACGACGCGCAGTGGCAAGTCGCCCTCGTCGCGGGCGTGTTCGGGCTCGGCATCGGCCTCGCCTTCGCCTCCATGGCGAACATCGTCGTCGCGAGCGTCCCGCCCGCCCAGACCGGCGCGGCCACCGGCATGAACGCCAACATCCGTACGATCGGCGGGTCCATCGGCGCGGCCGTCACCAGCGTCCTGGTCACCGGGCACCTCCAGCCCTCCGGCCTCCCCTACGGCAGCGGCTACACCCACGGCTTCACGCTCCTCGCCGCGCTCTGCCTCGCCGCCGCCCTCGCGGCCCTCCTCGTCCCCGCGACCCGCCCCGGCCGCCCCTCCACCCACCCCGCCCCGGCGAAGACACCCGCTCCCGTGGGGTAAGGTTTACCTGCGTGTTCACGCGGTCACCGACCGCGCGGACCGCACCGGGACGTGGCGCAGCTTGGTAGCGCACTTGACTGGGGGTCAAGGGGTCGCAGGTTCAAATCCTGTCGTCCCGACTTTACGAAGTCGCAGGTCAGGGGCTGCTTCAGAGGACATCTGAAGCAGCCCCTCGATCATTCCCGGGGACCGCTCGGGGACCGGCGCAGCTGTGGGTCGTCGCGCTGTGCCGGCACCGCGTACGCCAGGCTCGTACCGACGCGTCCCGTTCAGCTCTCCCGCGTGCCGGGCGCCGGCTGCTCGCCCGAGCCCCGCACGATCAGCCGGGTGGGCACGGTGATGGTGCGGGCACGCGAGCGGTCGCTGTCGAGGCGGCTCAGGGCGGTCGTCGCCGCCGTTCTGCCGATTTCCTCGGGGTCCTGGGCGACGACGGTCAGGGCCGGCTCAAGCGCCTCGGCCAGGGACACGTCGTCGAAGGCGACGACGGCCACGTGCTTGCGCTTGCTGCGGGCCAGTTCGGCGACCACGCCCAGCGCGACGATGTTGTTGCCGGCGAACAGCGCTGTGGGGGGATCGGCCAGGTCGAGCAGCCGGGAGGCCGCGGCCTCGGCCCCGCGCTGGTCGTGGGCGTTGGTGACGAGCGAGCGGTCGTAGGGGATACCGGCTTCCTGGAGCGCCGAGCGGTAGCCGGCCAGACGTTCACGACGGGTGTACAGCCTCAGCGGCAGGTCGCCGACGAAGCCGATGCGCCGGTGACCGTGGGCGACGAGGTGGGCGACGCCGTCGTGGGCTCCCGCACGGTTGGAGCTGACGATGCTGTCCGCGGCGAGTCCGGCTCCGGGGCGGTCGAGGAAGATCACGGGCAGTCCCGCCGTGCGGTGGGACTTGAGGTGGGCGTGGTCGGCGCCCACGGAGGGCACGACGAACAGGATGCTGACGCGCCGGGCGAGGAACTTGTCCGTCAGGGCGCGTTCACGGTCGGGGTCGTCGGCGGAGGAACCCATGAGCAGCGTCAGTCCGCGTTCTCGCACGGTGTCCTCGATCGCTCGCGCCACGGCTCCGAAGAACGGGTTGGCGAGGTCGGGGATGACCAGCCCGATGGTGGTGTCGGGTCCGCCGACGCGGATGTTGCGTGCCATGAGGTTCGGCTGGAAGCCGAGCTTGGCCACTGCCGCGAGCACCTGCTCGCGGGTTCGAGCCGAGACGGGGCCGTCCTCGTTGAGGACGCGGGAGACCGTCTTCGCGCTGACGCCCACCTCTCGGGCGACATCGGCCAGGGTGGGGCGGCGGCTGGCTGCCATGGAGGAAACCGTCTCCTGTGGGCTCTCGGTTCCGGCCGCGGCCTCGGCCGGAAACGGTGAGAGCGGGATCGTGCTGTCAGGTGGCCTGTACTCCGGCGGCCTTCGCGGCCTCCGAGTCCGCTACGACAGTAGCTCCGGCCGCGTCGACGGTGAGCGCGCCGGTCATGATGGCGACCACCTCCGCCATGGAGTAGTCGGACGGCTTGATCACGGCGGCGCGCTTGCCGAGCCGGTGGACGTGGATCCGGTCGGCGATCTCGAAGACGTGCGGCATGTTGTGGCTGATCAGGACGACCGGCATGCCCTTGTCCCGGACGCGGCGGATGAGATCCAGGACCTGCCCCGACTCCTTGACGCCGAGCGCGGCGGTGGGCTCGTCCATGACGACGACGCTGCGCGCCCAGGCCACGGAACGGGCGACCGCGACCGCCTGGCGCTGGCCGCCGGAGAGTGTCTCGACCGACTGCGTCAGCGAGCGCAGCCCGATCTTCAGATCAGCCATGTGCTCGGCGGCCTCCTGGCGCATGCGCTTCTTGTCCAGCATGCGGAAGACGCTGCCGAGGACGCCGGGGCGGCGCAGTTCGCGCCCGAGGAACATGTTCGAGGCGATGTCCATGGAGGCGGCCACGGCGAGGTCCTGATAGACCGTTTCGATGCCGTGGGTGCGGGCGCTCTGCGGACCGGAGAAGGTGATGGGCCTCCCGTTGAGGCGTATCTCGCCCTCGTCGGGGGCCACCGCGCCGGTGAGCGCCTTGATCAGGCTGGTCTTCCCGGCGCCGTTGTCGCCGATGACCGCGAGGACCTCGCCGGGCATCAGGTCGAAGTCGGCGCCGTCGATGGCGGTGACATGGCCGTAGCGCTTGACCAGCCCGCGCGCCTGGAGCACGGGTGTGGGGGAGGAGGTGGTGCTCATCGGGCCTTCTTCCGGGAGATCTGGTCGACGGTCACCGCGAGGATCACGAGAACACCGGTGATCAGGGTCTGGTAGATGGAGGCGACGCCCATCAACTGGAGCCCGTTGCGGAAGACACCGACGATGAGGACGCCGATGAAGGTGCCCAGGACCGAGCCGCGTCCGCCGAAGAGGCTGGTGCCGCCGAGGACCACGGCCGTGATGCTGTCGAGGTTGTCGGTCTGCCCGGCCTGCGGGTCGCCGACTCCGGTGCGGGAGATCAGCAGCAGGGCCGCGATGCCGTAGAGGACGCCGGCGACGGTGTAGATGCCGATGGTGAGCCGGCCCGTGCGGATGCCGTTCAGCCGGGCCGCTTCCTGGCTGTTGCCCAGCGCGTAGACGTGCCGGCCCCAGCCGGTGTTGCTCAGCGCGTAGGCGAAGGCGAGGAACAGGCCGATGGTGACCAGCGAGCCGTACGTGATGTCGGTGTGGCCCAGCGGGAAGGTCTCGCCGAGCGCGGTCAGCGGGCCCGGCAGGTTGGTGACCGTCTGCTCCTCGGAGTAGATGTGGGTCAGCGCGAACGCCACGTTGAGCATGCCGAGGGTGACGATGAACGGCGGCAGCGGGATCTTCTGCACCAGCAGCCCGTTCAGCAGCCCGAAGCCGCCGCAGACGACCAGACCCAGGGCGATGGCGGCGAGCGGGGGCAAGGAGCCCTCGGCGGCCATCTTGGCGATCATGATGCTGCCGAAGGCCATGACGGCACCGCACGACAGGTCGATGCCCGCCGTCAGGATGATCAGGGTCTGGCCGATGGCGAGGGTGCCGACGACCATGACCTGCTGCACGATCAGCGAGAAGTTGCCGCCCGTGAGGAACTGCTCGGTCGAGAAGGAGAAGAAGGCGCAGGCCAGGAGGAGGGCTGCCAGTGGGCCGGTGGTGGGCGCCGTGAGCAGCCTGCGGGCCGTGCTCGGCGCTGTGAGTCCGGCGTACGGCGAGGACGCGCTCGGAGGCGTGGACGTGGCGGTCATGCGAAGTCCTTGTCGGAAGACAGAGTCCCTGGGAACGAGGGGCGGCCTTCCCCACGGTCGGGGAGGAGGGGCCGGCCGCCCCGTCTGAGGGGTTGCGGGAGAAGGGAGGGGGCGGCTCAGCCCCAGCAGTTCTCCAGGCCGTAGACGGTGTCCTTGGACGTGACCCCGGCCTGCGCCTTGTCGGTGATCAGCGTGACGCCCGTGTCGGTGTAACCGGACGCCTTCTTGCCGTCCTTGGCGTACGCCACGACGGCTTTGACCCCTTCGGCGGCCATCTTCAGCGGGTACTGCTGGGACGTCGCGGCGATCTTGCCGTCCTTGACCGCCTGGGTGCCGGTGCAGCCGCCGTCGACGGAGACGATCAGTACGTCCTTCTCCCGCCCCTTGGCCTTGAGCGCGGTGTACGCGCCCAGGGCGGCGGGCTCGTTGATGGTGTAGACGACGTTGATGTCCGGCTCCTTCTGGAGACAGTTCTCCATCGCCGTCTGGCCCTTGGCCTGGTCGCCGCCAGTGTCCTGGGCGCAGGCGACGTCCTTGTCGGTGGCGCCGAAGCCCTTCAGGAAGCCGTCGTGCCGCTGGACGCCGACGGAGACGCCCGGCGCGAGGTCGAGGGCGGCTATCTTCGCCGCCTTGCCCTTCATGGCGGCCTTGGCGTACGCGCCGATCAGCTCACCGGCCTTGACGTTGTCGGTGGCGAAGAGGGCGTCGACCGCGCTCTGAGGCTCGGTCGGGGTGTCCAGGGCGATGACCAGGACGCCCTTGGCCTTGGCCTTCTCGATCGCGGGCACGATGGCCTTGGAGTCGCTCGGAGTGATCAGGATGCCCTTCACGCCGGAGGCGACCATGTTCTCGACGGCGGTGATCTGACCGGCGTTGTCGCCGTCGAACTTGCCCGCGGCGGTGACCAGTTCGGCGCCGTTCTCCTTGGCGGCCTTCTCCGCGCCCTCCTTCATCTTCACGAAGAACGGGTTGGTGTCGGTCTTGGTGATCAGACCGACCTTGACGCCGCCCGACCCGGAGCTGGACGAGCCCGCTCCGGAGCCGGAACCGCAGGCCGTCAGGGTGAGGGCCGCGACGCCCGTGACAGCGGCGACTCCGAGGAGGGAGGAGGGCAGGCGAGTGGTACGGGGCATGATCGACTCCTGTGAGATCGCGAGCGGCACGGCGTTCGGTTCGGAGCACGCCGCCCGGGGTGTCATCGTTGACTTATGTCATCGTTGACACTGCCTGGCCAGGATGATGGACTCCGCCTCCCGGCAACGTCAATGCCTTGCGCGGGACACAAGTCCGTAACGCCCCCGCGGCCCGCCCGGTCCGCGCCCGCTTCCGCCTCGTCGTCCGCCTCGTCGTCCGCAGAGAAGAGCAGCCCGTGAACCCGCGTCAGATCACCGTCCTGGGGGAGTGCGTCGCGGACGCCTTCGCCGAGCCCGCGAGCGCCTCGAACGAACTCGCCCTGCGCGTACTGCCGGGCGGCGGACCCGCGAACACGGCGGTGTCCCTGGCCCGCCTCGGCACCCCCGCCCGCTTCCTCGCACGACTGTCCGGCGACGTGTTCGGGCGCCTGTTCCGGGCCCACCTGGAGGCGTCCGGGGTGGACCTGTCGTACGCCGTCGCGGCCGCGGAGCCCAGCACCCTGGCCGTGGCGGAGCTGGACGACCAGGGGCAGGCCGCGTTCTCCTTCCACGCGCAGAACACCGCCGACTGGCAGTGGACGGCCGAGGAGCTGGCACGGGTCGACCTCTCCGGGGCCGCCTGTGTGCACACCGGATCCCTGGCCCTGGTCCGGCAGCCCGGCGCGGCGGCGGTGGAGGACTTCCTGGCGGCGGCCGCTCCCCGGGCGACCGTCAGCATCGACCCCAATGTCCGGCCGCTGCTGGTGGACCCCGCCGTCTATCGCGCCCGTCTGGCGCGCTGGTGCGACCTCGCCGATGTGCTGCGGCTGAGCGAGGACGATCTGGAACTGCTGCTGCCGGGCACCTCGCCCGAGCGGGCGTGCGGCATCTGGCATGCGGCCGGGGCGCGGCTCGTCGTGATCACGCGCGGTGCCGGGGGCGCCCTGGCTTCGCTCGACGGTGAACAGGTCCAGGTGCCGGCCGTGGCGACGCGCGTCGTCGACACGGTGGGTGCGGGGGACTCCTTCACCGCCGGGCTGCTGCACCACCTCGGCGCTCGCGGGCTGCTGGGCGGCCGGCTGACGGAACTCCGCCTGGACGACGTCGAGGAAGCCTGCCGCTTCGGTGCCCGCGTGGCGGCCCTGACCTGCTCGGTCGCCGGCCCCAACCCGCCGTGGCAGCACCAGTTGGGGCCGTTCGCCGCGGCCGACGGCGCCTGACGGGCGGGTGGGCTGCTCAACAGGGCATCGCGGCCGGACCGTTGACGCACCGGCCGGATCTCCCCCATCAGCGGCCCCAGTTCCCCTTCACGCCGGAGAAGGACCGGATGAACGACCGAGGGCGTTCTCCGGACCGAGTGCCCGGGCGACCCCGTCATCGACAACGGCTCGGTGAAGCTCGGCCAGGCCCGCGTCCGGCACCTCGACTCCTACCGAGACTGACCCCGACCGAAGGACACAGCCCGTGAAGAAGACCCTGCTCGCCGAGTTCACCGCCCGCGAGGGAGCGGAGGACGAGGTCACCCGCCTGATCCTGGAGTACGCCGAGAAGGTGCGCGAGGAAGAGGGCAACCTCGTCTTCGACGTCTACACCAAGGCGTCCCACCCGCGCGCCTACTGGATCTTCGAGGTGTACCGGGACGAGGACGCCTTCCAGGCGCACCTGAAGGCTCCGTACGGCGGCCCGTTCAACGCCGCTCTCGCCTCGCTGATCGAGGAGGACGCCTCGGTGCTGACCTTCCTGGACGCGGTCACCTGACGCCTCTCCGTCCCGGGACCTCGTACGAGTCGCAGTTCAGGGCCGGTTTCGGAAGCATCCGAAACCGGCCCTCGGTCGTTCCTGGGGGCCTGAGCGGTCGGCGGGCAACACCGGGCTCCGGCATGGGCTTGCGCTTGGAAACTGATCGGTTTACGGTGGTGGAAACCGATCGGTTTCCGCCCTGTGGGGCCGTGACCGCTTTGAAGGTGCCGACGTCTTCGTCGCCCCGCCTCCGCCGCCCGACCAGGAGCCATGGCCCATGATTCACATCCCCGGCACCACCACCCACACCCTCGCCCCACGCAACGCCCGCGAGGGAACCCTGCGCTACCTCAAGGCGGGGACCGGTGCCCCCCTGGTCCTGCTGCACACTCTGCGCACGCAGGCCGAGCACTTCCGGCTCCTCATCCCGCTGGTCGCGGAGCGGTACACCGTGTACGCCCTCGACCTGCCGGGGATGGGGTACTCCGAGATCGTGCCCGGGGCGTCGTACGAAGAGCCGGCGCTGCGTACGGGCGTCGAGCGGCTGCTGACCGAACTCGACCTGCGCGATGTGACGTTGGCCGGAGAATCCCTCGGCGGAGTGCTCGCGCTGACCGCCGCGGCCGACATGCCGGAGCGGGTACGGCGCGTGGTCTCGGTGAACCCGTACGACTACCGGGACGGAATCGCCCGGTCCAGTGTCCTCGCGCGCGTGGTGATCGGCGGGATCATCGCTCCGGGAGTGGGCAGGTTGATCGCCGAGCAGGAGCCCAGGCCCGTCCTGCGCAGGATCCTTCAGGGCGGCGTCGGCGACAAGGCCGCTTTCCGGGACGACTATCTGGACGAGCTTCTCCGCTCGGGCAGACGTCCCGGCTTCCCGGCCGTCGCACGCGCCCTGTACCGGAACATGCCCAGCCTCATCGCGGCCCGCTCGCGCTACCCCCAGGTCAAGGCCCCCGTCCACCTCGTCTACGGCGAGAACGACTGGTCGCGCGCAGCGGACCGGGAGGCCAACAAGAGGCTGCTTCCCGCCGCCGAATTCACGCAGGTGCCGGGAGCGGACCACTTCATCTCGCTGGAGCGGCCGACCGTGGTGGCCGACCTGCTGAACGCGGTGGCCTGACAGAGACCGAACGGTCCTGAAACTCGTACAGACAATCCAGGAGTCGATGAACATGTCCTCGCATGCCACTTCCACCATCTTCGTCATCGGCGGAACCGGGGCACAAGGGATCCCCATCGTCCGCGCTCTCGTCGCCGACAAGAAATACTCCGTCAAGGTCCTCACCCGGGACGCCGGTTCGCCCCGGGCCCAGGAGCTCCTCGCGCTCGGCAATGTGTCCCTCCTCGAAGGGACATTCGCCGACGAGGACGTACTGCGCGAAGGGTTCCGCGGCTGTGACGGGGTGTTCGTCAACATCGACGGGTTCAACACCGGAGAGAAGACGGAGACCTACTGGGCCATCCGTACATATGAGATCGCGATCGAGGAAGGCATCAAGTTCTTCGTCTACGGAAACCTCGACTACGCCCTCAAGAAGTCGGGCTACGACTCCAGGTTCCGCACCGGCCACTACGACGGAAAGGGTCGCATGGCCGAATGGGTGCTGTTCCAGAACGAGAAGAACAGGGACCGGATGGGAGCGGCGGTCTTCACCTCCGGCCCCTACATCGAGATGGTGATCTCGCCGCTCACGCCCATGACGCCCTCGGTCGAGGACGGGGTCGTCACCTGGCGGGTCCCGCTCGGTGAGGGGGCCGTCCCGCACGTGTCTCTTGAGGACTGCGGATTCTATGTCCGCTGGCTCTTCGACCACCCGGAACGGGCCAACGGCATGGACCTGGAAGTCGCCATCGAGCACATGACCTATGCCGATATGGCCGCGGCTTTCGAGAAGGTCACCGGGCACCCGGCACGGTACATCGACACCGATCTGGACACCTATTGGAGCCATCCGGACCTGACGGGAATCGCTGATCATCCCGCCGGATACAACGCCGACCCCGACGACAAGAGCACCATGAGCTTCCGGGACAATTTCACCGGATTCTGGAACGTGTGGAAGCACGGAATCATCACCCGGGACTACGCCCTGCTCGACGAGATCCACCCCGACAGGATCAGGACCGCTGAAGAATGGTTCCGGAGGGAGGACCGGTCGGGCAGGGAATCCGGCAAGGGGAGCCTCTGGGAAAGGGTCCAGCCGGAGAGCTGGACCATGGACTCCGCGGTCCTCAAGAGCAGCGCGGACTTCAGGACGGGCAAGCTGTAGACGGACCGGCCGGCTCGCGGGAGTCGCGAGCCGGCCGGTCGTGGTGCCGGGGGCTTCCGGTCAGGCCCCCGGCGCCGACAGTTCGGCGCGCACCGTCGCCAGGGCCGTCGGTGACACGCCTCGGCGGCTGAGGAACGGCACGAGGCCCCCGTGCCGTTCGCGTACCTCGGAGAGCAGCGTGTGCATCGTCTCGTCGCGGACCTGCATCCGGTGGAGGTAGTCGTCGCGGGTGTGACCCCGGCGCAGCCACTTGTCCTGGAAGCGGTCGACCTGGGCGACGAGGTCGCGGGCGCTCTCGGCGTAGTCGCGGGCGATGTCGTCGCGGGGACAGCCGAGGAGGTCGAGGACGGAGGCGACGGCGAGCCCGGTGCGGTCCTTGCCGAAGTGGCAGCAGACGAGGAACGGCTCCGGGGCCGCCAGGGCCAGCGCCGTGAACAGGCCGGGCCAGCAGGCGTCGTACGCGTCCGTGAGGATGCCGTGGTAGTAGCGGACGACGTCCGCGGTGGTCGGGCGGGGTGCGGCCACCGCGGCGCCGGAGTAGCCGGTCAGGGGGGCCTGGACCCAGTCGAGGCCGGCGTCGATGAGGGACTGCGGGGGCCCGTACGCGGCGGTCTCGCGGGCGCTGCGCAGGTCGATGACCGTACGGATGCCGTAGCGGTCCCGCAGGACGGCCGCGTCCTCGGGGGTGCACGCGCTGACGTACCCGCAGCGGAACAGCCGGCCGGGCCGCAGCCCCCGCGCGCGGACCTCCCGGAAGTTGACGCCGACGGCCTCGGACTCCACGTTCCAGATCAGCATGGCCGCCTCTCCCCGGAAGCGGAGGCCAGCCCCAGAGCCTCCGTCACCTCCGCCCAGAACCGCGGGAAGTCGGCGTTGACGTCGGGCCCGTACCGCACGCGGACCCGGGGCAGCCGGCCCAGCCCGTCGAGGACCCGGGCCCGCGCCCGCGCGTCGAAGGGCCGGGGCGCGAGGATGCCGAGGTAGTCGACGAAGTACCGCAGGGCACGCCCGCTGGTCGGCTCCAGCTCGGGCACCGGATCGCCGGAGGTGTCCGCCGCCACCGTCCACCCGCTCATGTGCGGATCGGCGACGGGCAGGACGATCCCGGCCGGCTCGGCGTGCTGCGCGCACCGCGTCCCGGTGATCGCGGTGAACTCGTCGATGTCGCAGTACAGCCGCACCCGCCCCTCGCGCGACCACGAGTTCGCCGAGGGCATCGGCAGCGGCCCCACGGGAGCGTCGCCGTAGCGCCGCAGCGGATGCGTCTCGAACCCCTCCCGCGCCGGATGCCCGGCGAGCGCGCCGACCCCGATCCCGAGCCGGCGCGGTGCCCCGCTCACCGCGAGCGGTCCGCCGGGCCCCTCGTCCCAGGCGAGCAGGGTGTCGTCGGAGACGAAGTCCCAGCCGGCCAGCGTCGACGCGAGGAACGCGAGCGTCGACTTGCCGGAACCGCTGTTCCCGAACACGGCGACGGCCTGTCCGCCGCGCGCGACGGCGGACCCGTGCAGCACCGGCACCCCGCCGGAGTGCAGCTGCGCGCTGAGCAGGAACGCCACCAGCCGTACGACGGCCCGCCGCGACCTGGGCGTGTCCTCGGCGATGTCGAGGCGCACGGCCCGCTCGCCGCGGTTGACGCTGATCAGGACCGGATCGCTGTCCTCCTCCATGTCCCGCAGCGTCACCATCGTGTCGCTCAGATGCTCCAGGACGACCATGCGGGGCCCGTCCTCGTCGAGCCACAGCTGCGGGCTGCGCGGCACGGCGTCCAGGTCGCCGCGGGCGACGGGCAGCTCCGGCGAGCAGCGCACCGATACGGTGACCGCGCCGGGATCCGCGCCGGCGGTCGGCACGAAGTACGGTCCGAGCAGCGCCGTGAGGAACGCGTTCAGTTCCGGCAGCTCGCTCGCGACGGACAGCCGGGCGAACCACCGCGACAGGGTGAAGACCTCACCCGGTGGGGACACGGCCGGTTCGTCGAGCAGGGTGGTGCGCGGGTTTCCCGTCACAAGGGGCCTTCCTTTCGCGGTTCTCGCACGGCCGGACGCCCGCCGCCCGGCCCGAAGCGGCCACGTTTCATCCTGGGCACCGGGTCCGCCGCGGGCAGGGGGCGTTCCACAGCCCGGAACACGGACCGGGCTCATCCCCGCACGTCCGCCCCGAACGCCCGCAGCTTGGCCGGCAGGTTCTCGTAGCCGCGCGCCAGATGCCCCACCCCGTGCACCACATGGCGCCCGCCGGCCGTCAGCGCGCCGATCACCAGCGCCATCACGGCCCGCAGGTCACCCCCGCGCAGATCCCCGGCCGCGAGGCTCAGCGTGCTGGGCCGCACGGTCAGCCGGGACCCGGAGACGGTGAGGTCGGCGCCGAGCGCGCGCAGGCCCTCGGCGTACCCGAACCGCGAGCCCCACACGAGGTCGGTCAGCACGGACGTCCCCGACGCCCGCAGCAGCACCGGCACCAGCAGGGCGAGGGCGTCGCTGTAGACGAGGTGCGAGGCGGCGACCACCTCGACGGGCTCGATCCGCCGCACCCGCCCGACGTGCAGCGTGTCCCCTTCCCAGGCCATCGGGATGCCCATGGCCGCCAGGACCGCCAGCTCGGGCGCGAGCCCGGCGCGCACCGCGTCGGGGCGGTCGAGCCGCACCTGTGACCCGGTGTCGAGGCAGACCGACAGGGCGATCATCGTGACCACTTCCATCAGGTCGGACGGCAGCCGCAGTTCAGTGCCGCCGACCGGTCCGCCCCGCCCCTCGATCTCGATCTCGTCCGCCCCGATCCGCACCGGCACCCCGGCCGAGCCGAGCGCCCGCGCCAGCTCCAGCACATCGGCCTTCGGGTACGGCTCGCGCAGCACGGTCGTGCCGGACGCGACGGCGCCGAGCAGCAGCGCCGTCTTCGTCGCCCCCGAGTAGTACGGCCCGGTGAGGGTGCCGGTCACCGGCTCCCGTACGGCGAAGTCGGCGAGGTCGACGACGGTGCCGCGCAGCCCGGACAGCGGCGCGGTCGCGCTGAAGGCGCCGTCCGACAGGTCGGTGCGGGCGCCGAAGCGTTCCATCACGGCGGCGATGTGGGACAGCGGGCGCGCGCCCGCCGAGCCTGCGCCGATCCGGCAGCCGCCGTGCCGGCCCGACACGACCCTGCCGGTCGCGGCGAGCAGCGCGGGCAGCAGGTAGACCCCGCCGTGCACCTGCGCGGACAGCTCGTCCGGGATGCGGTGCCCGCTCAGCTCCCCGGCGAGGACGCGGACCGTGCCCGCCCGCCGGTCGTGCGTGACGGCGGCCCCCGCCCCGCCGAGCAGCGCGGTCAGGACCCGGGTGTCGGCGATGTCGGGCACGTTGGAGATCACCCAGGGCCGGTCCGCGAGGCAGGCGGCGGCGAGGGCCGGGACGAGGAGGTGCTTGAACCCGGAGACGCCCACGCGCACCGAGGACGGGGTCCGCGTCCGGGAGAGCTCCCAGCTGTCGGGCGCGGCCTCGGCCGTACGCGGGGCCGTGATCACAGGCGCTGCAGTGCGCATGAAAGGGGTCCTTTCCTACGGGGGGATGCCGGAGTCCTGGGAACCCTAGGGCGCACGCGCATTTACGGACGGAACGGGTTTCGCGCGGTGGAACGCGCTTTCCCGAAAGCGCGGCACAAGGCGTTCCGCCGGGAGAAACCCCGGATTCCGTACGGCCCCGATCCGCACCAGCATCCTGGGAAAGGTACGAGGCAGGAGTGAATCCATGAAGGTACTGGTCATCTGGCCGCCTCATGTCCCCAGCTACTTCAACGCCGGTCATCACACGCCCGCGTTCATGACCGCGGGCCACCTGCGGCGCGATCCCCGGGTGACCCGCGTGGACGTGCGCGACGCCGGGGTGCTGAACATGAACTGGAAGGCGGTCGGCGATCTGCTCTTCCAGGGCGACTACGACGTCGTCGCCGTGATGAACGACTTCGACGCGGTCGACGGTCTGGAGCGGTTCATCGCCTACGCGAGGGAGCTGTCGCCGCGCAGCCGCCTGGTCACGTTCGGCCGCCTGAGCAGCATGAACCCCGGCTACTTCAAGCGCTACGACCTGGACGCCATCGTCCGGTCCGGCGACTACGAGTGCGGGGTCGCCCAGGTCGTCGACGCCGTCGCGCGGGAGAACTGGCCCCAGGGACCGCTGCCGGGCGTCGCCGTGCGGGCGGCCGGGCAGTGGCACGACCCGCACCTGCCCGGCGGGACGCTGCCGGCCGAGGAGTGGACTTTGCCGGACGTCGACGAGATCCCCTACGCCGCCTACGACCGGCTCTACGCCCGCGACGACCACAAGTTCTGCGGCATCCCCTTCCGCCGCGAACTGGTCGTGCCGGCCGCGCGCGGCTGCCCCATCGGCTGCGACTTCTGCGAAGTGCCCTCGATATTCGGGCTCAAGGAACGCCGCCTGTCGGTGGAGAGGACCGTCCAGTACATCGAGGACGCTTTCGCCCGCCACCCCTTCGAGTACGTCGCCTTCTACGCGCCCACGTTCACCCTGGACCGCCGCTGGGTGAAGGAACTGTGCGCCCGCTTCCAGCAGAGCGAACTGAAACCGCGCTGGAAATGCGCCACCACCATCCACCACCTCAACGAGGAACTCGTCACGCTGATGGGCGCCTCGGGCTGCGTCCGGATCTCGGTCGGCCTGGAGACCCTCGAACCCGACAGCCAGGGCACCCTGCCGCGGGCCAAGCAGATCGAGGACGAGAAGTTCCGCACGCTCGCCGGCTGGTGCGAGCGCGCCGGCATCGAGCTGAACGCCTTCGTCATCGTCGGCCTCCCCGGCACCACCCCCGCCGGAGTCGCCCGCACCCTCGACGTCGCCCGGCGCACCGGGGCCCGCGTACGCCCCACCATGTACACCCCGTACCACGGCATCCCCGCCGACCTGACCCCCTTGCAGATCAGCCGCTACAACCGCCAGCTCCTCGCCGAACCCGGCGACCCGCTGGCACGCGAGTGGTACGGGTACATGTTCGGCCACGAGGACCGGCTGACGACGGTGTACGAGGCCGTCCCGCAGCACACGGCCCATGACGCGGCGTGAGACGGTGACGGCGAGGGCGGCCGGGGTGGCCGGGCCGGGCAGGGCAGTCGGGGCCGCCAGGACGGCCGGGGCAGCCGGGACGGTCGGGACGGTCGGGGCGACGCCCGCGCCGGCCGGCCTCGCGGACGCTGCCCCCGCCACCCCCCTCGTCCCCCGCTTCCCCGTCCACGCCCGTGCCCTGACCCTCGGTCATCCGCCCCGGCAGCGCTTCGCCGGGGTCAATCTGAAGAGCTGCGAGCTTCAGCACCCGCTGGCCGACCGGCTGGTCGCCGAGGCGTCGAGGGCGCTCACCCCGGCCGACGCGCGGTCGTACCCCGTCCTCACCCGGGTGCGGGCCCAGGTGGGTGCCCGGTACGGGGTCGACGCCGGGCAGGTCGTCCTCACCGCGGGCTCCGACAGCGCGATCGGCATGCTGGTCGACGCGTTCGCGGTGCCCGCGGGGCGGCTGATCGTGCCGCAGCCGGCGTTCGAGGCGTGGGAGCACTACGCCCGGCTGCGCGGCGTGCCGGTGACCGCCGTACGCCAGCTGCGGGGGCGGCCTCCCCGGCTGGACAACGCCGAGTTGTTCGACGCCGTCCGCACCCACCCGCCGTCCGTCGTCGCGCTCACCAACCCGGCCGGCCTGTCGGGGCTGCCGCTGGCGCCCGCCGAGGTCGCCCTCCTCGCCGAGACGTGCGAGCGGTACGGGCATCTGCTGGTGATCGACGAGTGCTACGGCGCCTACGCGGGCGTGACGCACGCCCCGCTGCTCGCCGGCCATCCCCACCTCGTCGTCGTCCGCTCCCACTCCAAGTCCCACGCCCTGGCCGGCGCCCGCATCGCCGCCGTCCTCGCGGGCGAGGACATCGCGGGCCACCTCACCGCCTACCGCCCGGACAGCACGGTCTCAGGACCCGCGCTCGCCCTGCTGTCCCGGCTCCTGGAGCGCACGGCGGAGTTCGCCGAGGTGTGGGACGACGTACGCGCCATCCGCGACGAGTTCGCCGGCGCCGTCGAGGAGGTCAGGTCCGGCTGGCGGCGGCTCGAACCCGGCGGGAACTTCGTCACCTTCCACACCGGCTCCGCCACCGAGCCCGCGCGCGCCGAACGGGCCCTGCTGGACGCCGGGTTCAGGACCCGCGCGTTCACCGGACTGCCCGGCCTCGGGGAGTGCCTGCGGATCTCGCTGGCCGACCGGCCCGTCATGCGCCGGGTCGTCGACGTGCTCGACGGACGGGGTGCGCGATGAAGCAGCCGGCGCCGCCGGCCGGCCGGGTCGCCGTCCTCGGCAGCCCCGGCAGCGGCAAGTCGACGTTCTGCCACGGCCTGGCCGCCGCCGGGATCCCCGTCTTCCACCTCGACGACCTGTACTGGCGGGCCGGCTGGCGCCGCCCTCTGCCCGAGGAGTGGCGGCGCACGGTCGCCGGGGTGGCGAGCGGCGACCGGTGGATCGTGGACGGCAACCACCTCGACACCGTCCCCGAGCGGCTCGCCCGCGCCGAGATCGTCGTCCTGCTCGACCTGCCGGTCCTCGTCTGCGCCTGGCAGGTCGTACGGCGCAGCCGCCGCCTGCGCCGCCACCACGGCGCCGACGGCGAGTACCTGCCCCGCGGCCTGCACGCGGCCGACCCGCCCGTGCGGGACCTGCCCGCGCTGCTGCGCAAGGTCCTGGGCTTCCGGCGCCGCGAACTCGTCGAACTGCGGCGGCTGCTGGCCGCGTTCGACGGCCGGGTCGTCGTCTGCCGGTCGCGGCGCGCGGCACGTACGGCGCAGCGCGAGCTGACCGCCCTGCTGCGGGCCCACCCCGGCGCCGCCGGGCCGCTGCCGGAGCAGACCCCGTGCACCTGCGGCGGCCCGGACGGGCCCGCCGCCTCCCGCCCCCAGGAGGACCGATGACACCGCTGACCCACGACCCGGTGCTGCTGGCCTACGCCCGCAGTGAGACCGTGCCCTTCCCCTACCACCACCTGCCCGAGACGTTCCCGGCCGAGACGGCCGCACGGCTGCGCGAGACGTTCCCGCGCACCGGGTTCACCCGGGTCGCCGGACAGGACCCGGACAAGACGTACACGATGTGGACGCGTCCCCTGCACCCGGAGCCGGCCGGTGAACTCCCGCAGCCCTGGCGGGAGTTCGTCCGCGAGGTGACCGGCGCCCGCTACCGGGCCGGCCTCGCCGCGCTGACCGGGCTGCCCGTGGAGTCCTGCCCCGTCGAGGTCAACCTCTGGCGCTACCCGCCGGACTGCTGGCTCGACCCGCACGTCGACAAGCCGGGCAAGCTCGTCACCCACGTCTTCTACTTCAACGAGCCCTGGTCCGCGTCCTGGGGCGGCAGCCTGCTGCTCCTCGGCTCGCAGGACGAGGGCGACGTGGTCCGGCGTATCACCCCGGTCCACAACTCCAGCGTCGTCCTGGTGCGCGGCGAGACGTCCTGGCACGCCGTGGAGAAAGCCCGCCCCGGAAACCCCGACGCGGTACGGCTCTCCGCCCAGGTGATTTTCCACCGCCCCGAGTGATATCCCGTTCCACCGTACGAAACCGCCGCTGCCGCGCCGATACGGGCGACGGTAACGTCGAAGACACCGGCGAGATCGGAAAGCCGCCCGGAACCGGCGTGAACACCCCTTATTCCCTGCCCTCGGAACGAGCGCGGGAACGCTGCGCGCCCAGGTTCCGCGGCTTACCGGTCTCGCCGGTCCGTTTTCCCCCGGTCCCGCCTCGAACTCCAGGAATCTCCATGGGAAACCCTGTCGTGAAAGCAGTGCCCGAGGATTTCGTCGTGCGGGAGGTCATGGCCCTTCCGCAACGGACCTCGGCAGACCCCGGCCACACCTATCTGAACCTGCGCAAGAAGGGCTTCACCACCTTCGAGGCGATGGACCTGATCGCCCGCCACCTCGCCCTCCCCGCCGACGCGGTCTCCGCCGCCGGCCTCAAGGACGAGGACGGCGTCACCGAGCAGACCCTGTCCGTCGCGGCCGAGGTGCCGTCCGCGCTCCTCGACGCGTTCAACCGGCGCTGGACCCCCGGCACGGGCCGCTGGCTCGCCCTGGGCCACGCCGGAGTCGGCGCCCGGCGCCTGGGCATCGGCGAACTCCTGGGCAACGCCTTCCTGCTGACGCTGCGCGGTCTGGAGGCCGACGAGGCGGACCGGCTCAAGGCGGTGCCGCGCGGCGAGGCACCCCTCCTGTTCGCCAACCACTACGACACCCAGCGCTTCGGCGTCGCGGGCGGCCCCAAGGTCACCCACCTCATCGGTCAGGCCCTCCTCGACGGCGACCCGGAGCTCGCCCTCGAACTGCTGCGCACCTCCGAGTCCCACGAGGGCGGCCTCGCGCTCGAACACACCGGCTCCGCCGAGGAGTTCTTCGCCGGGCTCGACCAGCGGGTGGCCGCCTTCTACCGGACGGCGCACTCCTCGTACCTGTGGAACCACCGGCTCGGCCGGCTCCTCGAACAGCACGGCCCCGAGGTCGTGCGGACCGAACGCGAAGGGCTCGGCTACACCTACCCCACCACCGCCCGGCCCCTGCTCGGCCTGCTCGACGAACTGCCCGAGCTGGAGTACGACAAGTGGCGCTGGTCCGACGGCGCGCTGCGCCGCACGGTCTCGCGCCGGCCGACGGTCCTGCAGACGGTCGTCACCGTGCGGGACGTCGAACCCGACGACATGTTCGGCGGGCTGTGGAAGTGCGCGGTCTCCTTCATGCTCCCCTCGGGCGCCTACGCCACCAACGCCGTCTCGCAGTTCCTGCTCCGCCTCGCCCACGCGCAGCGGGCCGTGCTCACCGCGAGCTGAACTCCGCCGGGCCGCGGCCCCTTTCCCCCCGAAGTACGGGAGGAAAGGGGCCGCTTTCGGTTGTCCCGGCCGGAAACGGCCAGGCCGGTTCCGCCGTTCCAGCGGCCTTCCGGGCGGGCCTTCGCCGACGGCAGACTCGAAAGGGAACGAGACGCCCCGGCAGACCGGACGTCTCCCGCACCGCCCGCACCGGTGCTCGCTCTTCCTTCAACTCCGCCGAATTCCAGGAGTCCCCCCATGCCAGAAAACGGCCGCCCCACCTCGGCACATATCGCGCTTCATCACTTTTCTTCGCCCGCATGGGCAGGGCGAGAGGTGAGCGGGCGGTGACCGGCTCCGAGCCCGAGCGGACCGTACTGCTCGACCGGGCGCACGGACTGCGGGGCCACCGCAAACGCGACTCCATGCTGACGCGGGGGCTCGCCATCCTCAGCGCGTTCGGCGCGAACGACGTGGAACTCACGCTCGCCGAGATCGCCCGCCGCGTCGGCCTGCCCAAACCCACCGCCCACCGGCTCATCGCCGAACTGCTGGACTCCGGCTTCCTCGAACGAGGCCAGCGCGGGCTGGTCCTGGGCCGGCAGATGTTCGTCCTCGGCGGCAGGCTCCAGCGCGACCAGAAGATCCGCGTCCTGGCCCAGCCCCACCTGCAGAACCTGCGCCGCGTCACCGGAACCTCCCTGGTCTGCCTCTCCGTCGCCCGGGGCCGCGACATCGTCCATCTGCTGCGCGTGGGCACCTCCAGGGCGTCCGACGGACGGGAGAAGATCGTCGACCTCAGCGCCCGCAGAGTGCTCGCCCACCCCCTCGGCCAAGGGCCCGCCGCCGCTCCCGAGAACCCCGCCCTCCGGGCGCTCGGCCCGGCGGGCACTCCGCCCGCCGCCGGCCCCGTCATGCGGCTCGACGACGCCGTCCACGCCTGCGCCGCACTCGCCTGCCCCGTACGGCTGCCCGGCGCGGGGGTGGTCCTCGCACTGTCCGCGCTGAGCGCCGCCGACCAGGGCAACCGGACCCTCCTCGCCCGTGAACTGCACCGTACGGCGCAGGAACTGGCGGCACAGATCGCGGCCCTGCCGGACTTCCGCACCGCCCCCGCGGGCGTCAGCGGCGCCGCCTAGAACCACCGGAACCGAAAGGACATCCCCCCATGAACACCCCGGCCCCACCCGTCGACCTGGACGCCCTGCGCGGCGCCACCCTCCACTCCTCGCCCTTCGTCTGGGGCACCGTGCACGGCACGCTGCCCCAGCCCGCCCTCGGCCGGCTCGTCGAGGAGTTCCCCGACACCGGCTTCACCCGCACCGAACGCACCGCAGGCCGGCCGGGGGAGAAGGGGTACCGCACGGACAACCTCACCCTCGTCGACGAGGACGAGGCCGTCGAAGAGGGGTTCCGGCAGCTCACACCCCTGTGGCGGGACCTCGTCCGCACCCTCATGTCCGCCGACTACCGCAGGACCCTCGGCGAACTGATCGGCAAGGACGTCTCCCGCGCCCGGCTGGAGATCAGGGCCGTGCGCTACTCGACGGGCGCCTGGATCGACCCCCACACCGACCGCGCCGACAAACTCGTCACCCAGACCTGGTACTTCAACGCCGACTGGCCCGTGGCGAACCAGGGCCAGTTCCAGGTCCTCGGCTCCGCCGCCCCCGACGACGTCACCCGGCGGATCCTTCCCCTGGCCGGCGAGTCCATCGTCCTGTGCCCCTCGGAGAACTCCTGGCACTCCGTCACGCCCGTCTCCGAGGCCGCAAAAGAGGACCGAAAGGTACTTCTCCTGCACCTCACGGCCGCCTGAGAACGAATTCGTTCCGTGCCATGGAATGTTCGGGCCTTGTCCCTTGAGGGGGCTCTCCGGACGCTGATAGAAATTACTTGTCGCCGCAACGGGGCGGAGGAAAAACCGAAAACCCCGGCGACGAAAACCAACGATGAAAGGAAGAAAAACATGACTCGCAACGCCGTCACCCTCGTCTCCCCCCGCCTGGAGAAGGTCGTCACGAAGAAGGCCTGAACCACGGCCTGACAGCCCCTAGGGGCTAGCGGTGCCGCCACGAGGTAACCGTGGCGGCACCGCTTGGTTTTTATGGCCCTCTTTTTTCGACATATTCGAGATACTCGAGAGGAAGGAATCCGGATGCTCACCGCCGGAGAGAAACCGCCGACCACCGCGGAGCGCGTCCGCCCTCAGGTGGTCAGCCTGCTCGACCCGAACCTGGAGACCACCAGCGTCTGCCTGTCCGTCGGCTACGGCGCCCGGCTCGACCCCCAGGGCCGCTGCGGCGTCGCCCACCTCCTGGAACACCTGCTCTTCTCGCTGCCGAAGGCGGGCCGCCCCTCCTTCGCCGAATGGGTCGAACGCCGCGGCGGCACCACCAACGCCGAAACCGGCCTGGAGACCATGCTCTTCCACGCCCAGGTCGCCGCCGAGGACGCGCGGGAGACCACGGCGATGATGCTCGACTCCGTCCTGGACCCCGTCTTCGACGAGCAGGTCTTCGACCTGGAGCGCGAGGTCGTCGTCAAGGAGATGGTGACCGCCGCCGCCGACCCCGCCGACCTCGTCCAGGACGTCGTCTTCGAGAAGCTGTTCCCCGGCCACCCCATCGGCCGCCCGATCGGCGGCCGGATCGACGAACTGCGGGCCCTCACCTCCGCCGACGTCGAGGAGGAGTACCGGACCCGCTTCCTGACCGGGCCGATGGCCCTCGTCGTCGTGGGCCCGCGGCCCGTCGACGGCATCGACGACCTCCTCGCCACCTTCCCCGACCCCGGCACCGCCTCCCCCTTCGCGCCCACGCTCCCCCTCCCCGCCCCCGACCTCACCCCGCCGGGCACCCCCGGACCCGACTTCGCCTGGACCTGCTTCGCCGGCCGCTCCCCGGCCCTCGACGGCGCCGGCAAGGAGGCGTACACCGTCCTGTCGATGCTGCTCGGCTCCAGCCCCTCCTCCCTCCTCTACCGGAAACTGCGCGTGGAGGAGGCCCTGTCGTACGCCTTCGAGTCCTGGAGCCGCTTCTACACCGAGGCCGGCGTCTGGCGGCTGCTCGTCGGCGTCGAGCCCGAGGCGGTGGGCCGACTGGTGGAGATCGTCGACGGCCTCCTCGCGGACCTGGCCGAAGGACGCGTACCCGACGAGGAGTTCGCGGTGGCCCGGCGCAAGGCCGAGATGCGCCTCGTCACCCAGGGCGAGACCCCCATCGAACGCGCCCGCCTCACCGCCCTCGGCATCCGCGGCGGCACCGCCGACTGGTCCCTCGACCAGGCCCGCGCCGCTCTGCGCGCGGTGACCCCGGCCCAGGTCGCCCGCGCCGCCGCCACCCTCCGCGGCGACCTCGCCGTCGCCGTCCGCCCGGAGGCGGCGTGAACACGGAAGAGGGGCCGGCCGACACCGGGGAACTCCTCGCCGAGGTCACCGCGGGCCCCTACACCGACCCCGTCACCGGCGAGCGGCACATCCTGATCCAGGACGCCGGCGAACGGGTCCTCAAGGACCCCGCGCTCCTGGAGACCCTGTGCGCCGCCCTGCACCGCGAACACCCCGGCGCCGAGAGCACGTTGCTGCGGACCCCGCCCGCGGTGGAACCCGCCGCGCCCTGGCGCCGCCACCTGACGTACGTACGCTGCGCGGGCGAACTCCCCCCGGTGCCGGGCGGACCCGAGGTGGGCCTCGCGGACGGGGACACCGACGGCGAACTCGTCCGGCTCTGGCTCGCGCAGGCGTTCACCGCCGCCGGCACGGACATGCGGCGCCCGGTGTCCGAGGACGTGGCCCGCACCGAGGCCGCGAACCTGTACGCCCTGCCCGGCCGGGTCTCCCTGCTGGCCCGGCACGCGGGCCGGACCGTGGGCCACGCGACGCTGCTGACCGAACAGGAGGACGAGACCACCGGGGAGGCGTTCGTCGAACTCGTCGACATCCTCGTGGACGGCGCCCCCGACGGCCGGCTCGCGACGGCCGCGCTGACCCGGGCCGCCGCCGCCCACGCCCACGCCCTCGGCCGCCCGCTCATCGGCAACGTCGTCCACACCGCGACGAACGGCCCCGAGGGGACCGGCAAGGACACCTGGCGCATCGTCACCAGGCTCCTGGAGACCGGCTGGAGCATCGACCACGCCTACTGGTGGGCCCCCGCCCCGCGACCGGAGACCCAGCCATGACCGGACCCCGCACGGACACCCTCCCCGACGTCACCCTGGAGATGCTGTACCGGCTGCTCGGCCTCCAGGACCACGAGAGCGGCCGGGAACTGATCCGGCGGGGCCGGCTCGTCTCCCCCCGGCTGCCCCAGCTGCTCATCTCGGCGGCGGCCAGGGAAGGCGTACCGCTGGGCACCGGCACCCGGGACGAACTGAGCCGGGCCCGGACCCGGGCCGAGACGTACGCGGACCTGTACGACGCGGTACGGGCCGCCGTACCCGGCGTCCGGATCGCCAAGGGCCCCTCGGTCGCCCGCTGGTACCCGCCGGACCTGCTGCGCCCCGTCGGCGACCTGGACCTCGGCCTGGAGACCGAGGACGAGCTGTGGCGGGCGGCGCGGACGGTGGCCGACCGGGCCCCGGTCGAGGACGTCGACCTGGCCCTGACCCGGTACGAGGGCCGCACCGACGTCACCCTCGGGCTGAAGTGGCCGGCCGAGGACGCCCTCCTGGACCGGCCGTACAGCGTCGAGCTGAGCACGGTCGCCTTCCCCGGCGACCTCGACGGCACCGTCCCCCCACGCTTCGCCCTCCCCGCCGACCAGACCCTCGCCGACCTCCTCTCCCTGGCCGAGGAACGCTTCCAGCGCCCCTTCCACGCCAAGGACGCGGTGGACGTCCTGATGATCCTCACCCACCGCCCGCCCGACCCTGCCACCCTCGCCGAGGCCGCCGAAGCCCACCTCCTCGCCCCCGAACTCCTGGAACTCCTCACCTACGTCCAGGACGGCGCCCAGGCCCCCCTGGACAGCTACCGCACCCCCCTGAGCGCCCCGGCCGCGGCCGAACTCGCCCGCAGGAAAGCCACCCCGCGCCCGGCCGGGCCGCACGACACGACGACCGTCGACGGCCGCCTGGACGCCGGAATCCCCGTGGCCGGCCTGCGCCTGAACCGGCGCCAGAGCCCCGTGGACCGAGCCGTCCGCCACGACACCGACGGCGTCGGTCTCCTGCGTACCCCGCTCGGCGACTTCCTCCTCGTGTGCGGCGAGGTCGTCAGCCGGGCCGACCACGCCACGGCGCTCGCCGCCCTCGACCGCCTGGAGGCCACCCGGTGACCACGACCAGCCCGCCCGCCGTCGAAGCCGTCGGCCTGCGCCGGGAGTTCACCGTCGGACGGGGTGCGGGCGCGCGCACCCTGACGGCCCTGGACGGCCTGGACCTGACGATCGCCCCCGGCACTGTCCACGGCCTCCTCGGCCCCAACGGCGCCGGCAAGAGCACCCTGTGCAAGATCCTCTCCACCACCCTGCTGCCGACCTCCGGCACCGCCCGCGTCCTCGGCTTCGGCGTCACCGACCGGCCCCGCGAGATCCGCCGCCGCATCGGCCTCGTCCTCGGCGGCGACCGGGGACTGTACGGCCGTCTGACCTCCCGGCAGAACCTCGAACTGTGGGGCGCCCTGCACGGGTTGCACGGCCGGGAACTGCGCACCCGCATGGCCGACCTCCTCGACCGCGTCGGCCTGACCGACCGCGCCGACGAACGGGTCAACGGCTTCTCCCGCGGCATGAAACAACGCCTCCACCTGGCCCGGGGCCTGATCGGCGACGCTCAGGTACTGCTCCTCGACGAGCCGACCACCGGCATGGACCCGGTCGCCGCCGACGACTTCCGCGACTTCGTCCGCGCCCTGCGCGCCGAGGGCCGCACCGTCCTGATCACCACCCACGACATGGCCCAGGCCGAGGCGATCTGCGACGAGGTCACCCTCATCGACCACGGCCGCGTCCTCACCACCGGCGACCCCCGCGACCTGGCCCGCCGCCTCTTCACCGGCCAGCGCGTCGAGGCCGACGCCGTGCCCCCGAGGCTCGCCGCCGAGATCGAGGCCCTGCCCGAGGTGAGCGTCGTACGCCCCGCCCGCGGCGGACACCTCCGCGTCGACACCGCGAGCGCCGAGGCCACCCGCCTCGTCCTCGCCCTGCTGGTCGACGCGGGCGTCGGCAGCGTCCGCACCGGGCCGCCCGGCCTGGAGGAGCTGTACCTGAGGGTCGTCGGCGGCCGGAAGATGCGGGTATCGGCGTGATCACCACCCTGTGGGGGGCCGTCCGCTTCCAGCTCGCCATCGCCCGCACCAGCCCCGACGTCCTGCTGATCCTCGTCCGGGCGCCCCTGATGACGATGGTCCTGCTGTCCATCAGCGAGTACTCCGGCCGGCGCGACCTCGCCGCCGGCGTGGTCCTGGCACCCGTCCTCATGGCCCTGTGGGACATGACCCTGCTCATCGCCGGCGAGGTCATCAACCGGGAGCGGTCCTGGGGCACCCTGGAGGCGCTCGTCGCCACGCCCGCCCGGTTCTTCCTCGTCGTCCTCGGCCGGATCGGGGCCGTCACCACGATCAGCATGGTCTCCTTCGCCGAAGCCTGGCTGGTGGCCCGCTACGGCTTCGGGATCCACCTGACCGTCGTCCACGGCACCGTCTTCGTGCTCTGCGTCCTCGCCTCCGGGCTCGCCATGGCCGGCACCGCGACCCTCATGTCCGCGCTGTTCGTCCTCGCCCCCAGCGCCCGCCTCATGCAGAACACCCTCACCTACCCCTTCTACCTGCTGGCCGGCGTCCTGGTGCCGGTCTCGATGCTGCCGGAGTGGCTGCGCCCGCTGTCCTCGGCCGTCTTCCTCTCCTGGAGCGCCGAACTCCTGCGCCAGTCCCTGTCCCCGGCCCCCGTCCCGGACGCCGCGCTCAGCCTCGCCGTCATCGCCCTCCTGGGACTGGCCGGCACCCTCGCCGGACTGCTCGCCGTCAACCGCGCGCTGCGGCAGGCCCGCGCCGCCGGAACCCTCTCCGAGGTGTGATGAGTACCCTGACCCGAAACCTCGCCGGCCACCTGCACGTCGTGCGGTACGCGGCCGTCACCTCGGCGGCCGAGTTCCGCCAGACCTACACCTGGCGCTCCTGGACCATCGGCTGGCTCGGCCGCATGCTCTCCCAGGTCACGTTCTTCGCCCTGATCGGCGTCCTGATCGGCTCCCCCGAGCACACGCGCTACCTCGTCGTCGGCAACGCGGTCATGGCCTGCGTCATCGAGACGATGACGGTCACGACGAACGGCGTCCGCGAACGCCAGGAGGGCACGTTCCCCCTCCTGGCCGCCTCCCCCGCCTCCCTCGGCACCGTCCTGTTCGGCCGCGGCCTCCAGCAACCCGTCAGCGGCGCCGTCACGGCCCTCGTCACCCTCTTCGCCCTGGCCCCCGCCTTCGGGGTCCGCCCCACCTGGTCCCAGGTCCCCGCGCTGATCCTCCTCGTCCTCGTCACCGCCCTCACCACCTACGGCGTCGGCCTCTTTCTCTCCGCCGTCGTCATCGGCGTGCCCGGCGCCCGCAACGTCGTCTCCAACACCACCTACCTCCTCATGATGGCCGTCTGCGGCGTCCAGGTCCCCGTCACCTTCTGGCCCGCCTGGGTCCAGTGGGCCGCCGGACTGCTCCCCCTCACCCACTCCCTCGCCGCCATCCGCGAGATCATCGCCGGCCACTCCGCGGCCTCCGTCGCCCGCCCCCTCGCCCTCGCCCTCCTGACCGGAGCCCTGTGGCTGTACCTCGCGTCGCTGGCGATCCGAGTGGTCCAGGCACGGGGGAGGAGGACAGGGTCCTTCGACTACGCGGCCTGACACCGCACACCCGAGAGGGACGGCCGGCTCGCACGACACGCGAACCGGCCGTCCCTCTCTCGGATCACCCGGGGGCCACCGCCAGCACGGTGTTCTGCCCGCCGAACCCCATGGACGTGCTCAGCGCCAGCCCGATGGCGCCGGACGTCTGCGCGGTCGGCAGCCGGAGGTCGATCTCCGGGTCCGGGGTGACGAGGTTGGCGGTGGGCGGGACGACGCCGTACTGCACGGCGAGGACCGTGTAGGCGGCCTCGACGGCGCCGGCGGCGCCCAGCAGATGGCCGGTGACCCCCTTGGTCGAGCTGACCGGCGGCGCGTAAGGCAGGACCCGGCGCAGCGTCCGGGCCTCGACACGGTCGTTGAGCGGCGTCGAGGTGCCGTGCGCGTTGACGTACCCGACGTCGCGCGCGCCGGCACCGGCCTCGGCGAGGGCCAGCCGGACGGCCTGCTCCAGACCCGCCCCGCCGGGGTGCGGCGCGGTCACATGGTGGGCGTCGGCGGTCGTGCCGGACCCGGTGATCCGGGCGCGGACCCGGGCGCCGCGGGCCCTGGCGTCGGCCGTCCGCTCCAGGACGAGCAGGCCGGCGCCCTCCCCGGCGACGAAGCCGTCCCGGCCGGCGTCGAAGGGACGGGACGCGCCCGCCGGGTCGTCGCAGCGCCGCGACAGCGCGCCCATCCGGGCGAACCCGGCCATGACCAGCGGGGTGAGCAGGGCCTCGCTGCCGCCGGTCAGGACGATGTCGCAGCGGTCCAGGGCGAGCAGGTCACGGGCGGTCGCGACGGCCGTGGCACCGGACGCGCAAGCGGTGGCCACGACCAGGTTGGGGCCGGTGACCCCCAGTTCGATCGCCACCTGCCCGGCGAGCATGTTCGGCAGGTACAGGGCGTGCAGCAACGGCGTCACCCGCTGCGGTCTCTCCTCCAGCAGGACCCGGTGCTCCCGTTCGAAGGTCCGGGTACCGCCCGAGGCGTTGCCCAGCACCACCCCGACGCGTGCGCCGTCCCAGGTGCCGGGGTCGAGCCCGGCGTCCGCCACCGCCTCGTACGCCGCCACCAGGGCGAACCGGACGAAGGGGTCGAGGCGGTGGGCCCGCCGGGCGCCGAGCAGAGCCTCCGCGTCGAAGCCCGGCACCCGGCAGGAGATCGCCACCGGCAGGTCCGCCAGCCCGGGATCGGGGGCGGCGGCGGTGCCCGCCGCCGCCCGGACGGCGGCCCAGTTCCGCTCGACACCGATCCCGGCCGGGGTGACCAGGCCGAGACCGGTGACGGCCGTGTCGAAACGGTCCCTCACGCCTGGATCCCGGCCGTCCGCCGCTCCACCAGGCGCGTCAGGCCGGAGAGGGAGGAGACGTCCTGCAACTCGTCCTCGGGGATCTCCACCCCCAGTTCGCGTTCGATGAGGACACTCAGCTCCACCAGGGCCAGGGAGTCGAGTTCCAGCTCCTGGAAGGAGGCGTCCGGGGAGACTAGGTCGGCGGGGACCTTGATCTCGTCGACGAGGATCTTCGCGAGGGCGGTGTACGTGGTCATGGCTGCTCCGTGAGTGAGTGGGAGTGGGTCGGGGTGAGGGCTGTCAGGACAGGGGGGTAGGCCGGTGCCAGCCGCGCCGGTGATGGATCAGCGGCGGCGTGTCGGAGACCGCGACGGCCTCCAGGCGGCCGGTGAGGATGCTGTGGTCGCCGCCCGGCAGCACCTGGCGGCCGGTGCAGGCGAACCGCGCCGACGCCTCGGGCAGCCCGGGCAGCCCGAGCTCCAGCGGGACGAGCGACGCCTCGGCGGCCGTACGGTCGCGGCCGGCGAACTCCCGGGCGGCGGCGGCCTGTTCGTGGCCGAGGACGTTGACGAGGAAACGGTCGGCCCCGGTGAACACCTCGTGGGCGCGGGAGGACCGGTCGACGCAGACCAGGAGCAGCGGCGGGTCGGCGGAGAGGCTGCACACCGCGCTCGCGGTGAAGGCGCGGGCCCGCCCCTCGGCGTCCCAGGCGGTCACCACGGTGACGGGCGCCGCGAGCCGCGCCATGGCCTCCCGGAACGGCTCCGGGGGCAACGGGGCGGCCTGCCGGGTCCGTGGCTTCGCGCGCAGGGTGCGGTCGATCCGCGCGGCGACCGCCTCCGCGTGGCTGTCCAGGAAGAAGTGGCCCGCGCCGGCGAGTTCGAGGTGCGTGACCGGGCCCGTGGTGAGTCCGGCCCACAGATCGAGATCCCGGGGCGAGGTCGCGGGGTCCTCGTCGCCGGTGACGACCGTGACCGGGCACGTGAGCCGGGGCTCGGGGCCGGCATGGCGGTACCCGGCGAGCGACGCGTACTCGGGGCGGATCCGGGAGGCGAAGTACGCGACGGCGTCCGGATCCCGCAGGATCTCCTCGGGCACCCCGCCGGTCGACGCCAGGGCACCCAGGAACGCCTGGTCGGGATAGGTGTGGACGAGCGCCCTGTCGTCGCTCTCGCCCCGGCGCTGCGGGGGCCGGCAGGCGGAGACGAACAGGTGCCGGGGCGGCTCGTGCCCGTCGCGGACGAGCCGCCGGGCGACCTCGTAGGCGAACAGGCCGCCCAGACTGTGGCCGTACAGCGCGTACGGCCCCTCACCGGCCCGGTCCGCGATCCGGCCGGCCAGGCCGGCGACGGCCTCGTCGAAGGTCCTCCCCGGCCCGTCGCCGCGCCGGTCGAGCGGTACGGCGTCGATCCGCGGGGACAGCGCGGCCAGCAAGGACCGGAAGGCCAGCGGCGAACCGCCCGCGTGCGGCAGACAGAACAGGGTCACGGGGGTGTCGGCGGGGGTACGGCTCGGGGCCGGCAGGTCGCCGGCGACAGCGGTGGGCACCTGGAGCGGGTGCTCGGCCAGGGCGCGGGGTGTGGTCTCGCCGTAGAGCGCGGTGTCGTGTCGCGGGACGAGGCCGGTGGAGACCGGGGTGAGCGACCTCGGGACGCCCGGCCGCAGGGTGAGGCCGTCCGGGGGCTGAGCCGAGCACGGCACCGGGCGGGCCCGGCCGGCGTACAGGATCTCGCGCGCCGGCGCGGCGGGAGCCTCCTCGTGGTAGCGGCGGCGGAGGGCGTCCAGGTGGGTCAGGCCGGTGCGCAGCAGGCCGGGCGGTACGCCGAAGTCGACGAGCGCGGCGAGTTCGTCGGCGCCCGCCCCGGCGAGGGCGTCCACGACGCCGGCACAGCTGTCGGGGGTGCCGATCAGGGCGCGTTCGTCGCAGTAGCCGCGATAGGCACGCCGCAGCAGGTAGTCGAGATCCTCCTCGCCGAGCTCGGAGACGTCGACGCCGAGCCCGAGGGTGTCCACCACCTGTCCGGCCAGGGACAGCGACGAGCGCGTGTACCGGCAGAACGGTTCGAGGGCCTCGCCGCGCACGGTGGCGAGGTCGGTGCCGAGGTAGGTGTGCAGCATCACCACGACCCGGCCGGTGTCCGGGTCGAGCCCGTGCCGCTCGCGCGTCGCCCGGTAGTGCGCGACGTTCTCGGCGAACTGCTCCACCGACTGGTACATCATGTTCGTGAGGACGCCCAGGTTGCTGCGGGCCGCCTCCTCGTAGCCCGCCCTGCGGCCGACGACCGCCAGGAACATCGGCGGGTCCTGCTGGACGGGCCGAGGGAAGAGCCGTACCTCGGCCTCGCCGCCGTCACCGGAGCGCCTGCGCAGCGGTTCGCCGCGCCACAGGGTCCTGATCTGGCCGAGGCGTTCGGCGGTCAGCTCCTTGCGGCGGGCGAACGCGTCCGGGGCGAGGACGAAGTCCCGCGGGTTCCAGCCGCTCGCGCAGCCGATCCCGACCCGGCCCCCGGACAGGTTGTCCGCCATCGACCACTCCTCGGCGACCCGGACGGGGTCGTGCAGCGGCAGCACCACCGAACCGGTGTTGATGCGGATCCGCTCCGTCTCGCGGGCCAGGGCGGCGGCCAGGACGACGGGGTTCGGGAAGAGGCCGCCGAAGGAGTGGAAGTGCCGTTCGGGCAGCCACACGCCGTGGAATCCGTGGGTGTCGGCGTACCGGGCGGCCTCCACGAGCAGCCCGTAGCGGTCGGCGTGGTCGGCGTGGTCGGCGTGGCCGGGGTGGTCGTCTTCGGGGTAGTCGCCGAAGAAGGAGAGGCTGAAGTCCGGGGTGCGGCGCCCGGAGCGGGCCGGTGCGGGTACGGGTACGTGTTCGGCCGTGCGGTGGGGGCGTTGTCCGGGTGCGGGTTCGGTCGAGAGGTGGGGGCGTTGTCCGGGTGCGGGTTCGACCGAGGGGTGCGGGCGCTGTCCGGGCGCCGCGAGGTCCAGTCGGCGGGCGAGCCGGTCGACGGCCGTGCCGCCCGCCGCCGGGAGGGTGCGGGCCGGTTCGGTCATGCCGCCACTCCCGTCCGGTCGACGCGCCGCTCCAGCCGGGCGAGCTGTTCGAGGATGCGCAACTGCCCCTCGGCGATCACCTCGATCCGCTGGGCGAGCAGGTCCGCGGTCTCCTGGGGGAAGCGCGGCGGAGCGGGTTCGGGAGCCGGGAACGGGGCGGGCCGCACAGCGGCGGGCGCGGCCGGCCCGGCCAGCAGGGCCGCCAGCGAGGCGGGCGTCGGTGCCTCCTCGAACAGCTCGCGCATCGAGACCCGGGCGCCGAGCTGCTCCTCCAGATCACGCAGCAGGCCCACCATCTGGAAGGAGTCCGCGCCCAGTTCCACGAACTCCCGGTCGGGCGCCACCTCCGCCGCCGCGCAGCCCAGATGGCGGGCGGTCAGCTCGGTGACCCGGTTCAGCAGGGATTCCGCCGTGTCGCGCATGTCGTCTTCTTTCCTTCGTTCCTTCTTCGGTCCGGTGCTGTCGCCAGGGACGTCACCCAGGGGGTCGTACGGGAGCGGCACCGCAGGGCCGGGGCCCGTCCAGTACCTGACGCGCTGGAACGGGTAGACGGGGAGGGGGATGCGGCGGCCCCCGGTGCCCGCCCGCACGCGCGCCCAGTCGACGGGAAGCCCCGCGCAGTGCAGCGCCGCGACCGCGGCCCACAGGGTCCGCAGCTCCCGGCCCCGGCGCTGGGTCACCACCGTCCCGACGTCCGGCAGCGCGCCGCGCACCAGTCCGCTCAGCGCGCCGCCCGGGCCGGCCTCCAGCACGAGGGGGTCCGCCAGCTGTCCCAGGCGGTCGGCCACGGCGTCGAACCTGACCGGCTCGCGGGCCTCACGCAGCAGGTAACCGACGTCAGGCGACCAGCCCGCGGGGCGCAGGACACCGTCGACACTGCTCACGAACGCGGTCCGCACCGGGGTGAAGGCCACGCTCTCCAGCGCCTCGCGCAGTTCGGCCAGGGCCGGGTCGACGGCGCTCGTGTGGAAGGCGCGGTCCACGGCGAGGCGGCGCACGCCGTACCCGCGCTCCCGCGCCAGCCGCTCCGCCGCGTCGACGACGTCCGGCGAACCGGCCAGCACGTGGTTGCGGGCGCCGTTGACGGCGGCGAGTTCGAGCCCGGGTACGGCCGCGAGCAACTCGTCGGCGCGGTCGCGGCCGGCCGTCAGCGCCAGCATGCCGCCCGGGCGCATACGCCGCTGCATCACCTCGCCCCGCAGCGAGGCCAGCCGTACGCCGTCGGCCGGGGAGAGGGCGCCCGCGGCGCACAGGGCCGCGTACTCGCCGACGCTGTGTCCCGCCGTCACGGCGGGGGTGACGCCGAAGTGCTCCCACAGCCCGGCCAGCGCCGTCTGCCAGGCGAACAGGGCCGGTTGCGCCGTCCCGGTCGGCCAGATCCCGTCCGGCGGGCCCGGGTCCGTACCGAGCAGCGGCCCGAGCAGGGAGTTGCCGCCCGCGTCCCGGTGGGCCTGCTCGCAGGTGTCGAGGTGGTCGCGGACGACGGGGAAGCGGTCGTACAGGGCACGGGCCATGCCGGGGTATCCGGTGCCCTGCCCGCCGAAGAGGAGGGCGAGGGTGCCCGGTGCGCGGCGGGCCTCGCCGGTGGCGTAGGCGCCGTCCGCCCGGCGGAGGAAGGCGTCCAGGGAGTCGGCGAGCTCCTGCGGGCTGTCGCCGAGCGCCACCAGGCGGTGGCGCAGGTGGCGGCGTCCGGCGACGGCGGTGGTGACCACGTCCGCCAGGTGCGCCGGCTCGCCGGACCGCAGCCGGTCGCGCCAGGACCGCGCGTACTTCGCCAGGGCCTCGCCCGTGCGCGCGGACACGGTCAGCAGTCCCGGCGGCGGTACGGACGGCGGCCGGGGCGCCGGGCGGGGTGCCTCTTCCAGGACGATGTGCACGTTGGTGCCGCCGACGGCGAGCGCGTGGACACCCGCCCGCCGGGGGTGGGCGCCCGCAGGCCAGGGCCGGGCGCGGTCGGGCAGCAGGAACGGGCTGGCCGCGACGTCCAGCAGGGGGTTGGCGCGGGTGAAGCCGGCCAGGGGCGGGACGACCCCGTGCCTGAGGACCAGGACGGCCTTCACGAGTCCGGCCAGGCCCGCGCACACGTCCAGGTGGCCGATGGTGGACTTCACGGCGCCGAGCGCGCAGAACCCCGTCCGGTCCGTGTGCCGGCGGAACGCCGAGGACAGGCCGTCGAACTCGATCGGGTCGCCCTTGAAGGTGCCGGTGCCGTGCGCCTCCAGGTAGCCGACGCTGTCCGCGCCGACCCCGGCCGTCTCCAGCGCGCGCAGCACCGCGTCCCGCTGGCCGTCGGCGCTCGGCGCCAGGTAACTGTCCTTGCGGGCACCGTCGTTGGTGATCCCGACGCCGCGCACGACCGCGTGGATGTGGTCGCCGTCGGCGAGCGCGCGGTCGAGGCGCTTGAGCAGCACGGCGGCCACCCCGCTGCCGCCCACGGTGCCGTCGGCGCCCGCGTCGAAGGCCCGGCAGGTGCCGCTGCCCGAGAGCACCGAGCCGTGGACCCTCCGGTATCCGGAGATCTGCGGTACGGCGATCGCGGCGGCTCCGGCGAGGGCCAGGTCCGCGTCCCCGGACAGGACGGCCTGGCTCGCCTGGTGCACCGCCACCAGGCCGCTGGAGCACGCCGTCTGCACCGTGACCGCCGGTCCCGTCAGGTCCAGCAGATACGCGACGCGGGTGGCGAGGAAGTCGGCCGACGTGCCGAGCGCCGGCCGCGCCGCCGAGGCCCAGTCCCGCGGGTCCCAGCCCTCCGGGGCGAGGTTGTTCAGCAGGTAGGTGCTGAGCGGCTGGAGTTGGTACCCGGCGGCGGCGAACACGCCGATCCGGTCACCGGGGCCCGGAGCGCCGTAGCCGGCGTTCTCCAGGGCGTGGTGGGCGCACTCCAGGAACAGGCGCTGCTGGGGGTCCATCGCCGCGGCGGCCCGGCCGTTGACGGTGAAGAAGGCGGCGTCGAAGCCGGACACGTCGCCCAGGGCTCCCGCCGCGGCGACGAATTCCTTGGACTCCCGCTCCTCTTTCGGGACACCGGCCGCGTCCAGTTCCTCTTCCGTGAACCGGCGTACGGCCGAGCGTCCGGAGAGGATCAGCCGCCAGAATTCGTCCTCGGAATCGGCGCCCGGAAATCGGAACGCCATTCCGATGATCGCGACACGTTTCTCGGGTGATTCGTCATCCAGGTCCGGCATGGCTCGACATTAGGACTCCGGATTCCCGGCACCA
This sequence comes from Streptomyces sp. 4F14, assembly GCF_048159485.1. Lineage (NCBI taxonomy): Bacteria > Bacillati > Actinomycetota > Actinomycetes > Kitasatosporales > Streptomycetaceae > Streptomyces > Streptomyces sp. 4F14. The sequence continues at coordinate 9,617 of NZ_JBLRVY010000038.1, read as the reverse complement.
ACGAAGGTTTCACGCCGCGAAACAAGGGACCATGGTGCCGGCTACAGGCCCGCGGCCTTCTTCAGCGCCTCCACCCGGTCCGTCCGCTCCCACGTGAAGTCGGGCAGCTCCCGGCCGAAGTGACCGTACGCCGCGGTCTGCGCGTAGATCGGCCGCAGCAGGTCGAGGTCACGGATGATCGCGGCCGGACGCAGGTCGAAGACCTCGTCGATGGCCTTCTCGATCCGGTCGGTGTCGACCTTGTGCGTACCGAACGTCTCCACGAACAGACCCACCGGCTCGGCCTTGCCGATCGCGTACGCGACCTGGACCTCGCAGCGCGAGGCGAGCCCCGCCGCCACGACGTTCTTCGCGACCCACCGCATCGCGTACGCCGCCGAGCGGTCGACCTTGGACGGGTCCTTGCCCGAGAAGGCGCCGCCGCCGTGACGGGCGAACCCGCCGTACGTGTCGATGATGATCTTCCGGCCGGTCAGACCCGCGTCGCCCATCGGGCCGCCGATCTCGAAACGCCCGGTCGGGTTGACCAGCAGACGGTAGTTCTCCGTGTCGAGCTTGATGCCCTCGTCGAGCAGCGCCTTCAGCTCGACCTCCACGACGAACTCGCGGATGTCGGGCGCGAGGAGGGACTCCAGGTCGATGTCGGAGGCGTGCTGCGAGGAGACCACGACCGTGTCGAGGCGGACGGCCTTGTCGCCGTCGTACTCGATGGTGACCTGGGTCTTCCCGTCGGGGCGCAGGTAGGGGATGGTCCCGTTCTTGCGGACGTCCGACAGACGCTTCGAGAGGCGGTGCGCGAGGAAGATCGGCAGCGGCATCAGCGTCGGCGTCTCGTCGGACGCGTAGCCGAACATCAGACCCTGGTCACCGGCACCCTGGGTGGCCAGAACGTCTTCGGCGTCGGCGTCGACGCCCTGCGCGATGTCCGGGGACTGGGCGCCGATCGATACCGAGACGCCGCAGGACGCGCCGTCGAAGCCCTTCTTCGACGAGTCGTAGCCGATCTCCAGGATCTTCTCCCGCACCAGCTGCGGGATCGGCGCGTACGCCTGGGTGGTGACCTCACCGGCGACATGCACCAGGCCGGTGGTGATCAGCGTCTCGACGGCGACGCGGGACGTGGGGTCCTCGCGCAGCAGCGCGTCGAGAATCGTGTCGCTGATCTGGTCGGCGATCTTGTCGGGGTGACCTTCGGTCACGGACTCCGAGGTGAACAGACGGCGAACGCCGTTTCCGGCCGAATGGGTACCGGTCATTTCATCTACCTCTTGTCTCCTTCGGTTTCCGGGACATCGGTCCCCTGGAATTGAACCGGGCGGGCGGAGAGCGGCCAACCCCTGATGAGGCGGTCCGGATCTAGGGGTGAACAGGGGGTGGGGCGGCGTCCCGTCTGACGGAACGTCTGTTGACGAAGTCCCGGGAGAACACGTTCCGTGGAATGCAGGAGGGGTGATCGAGGGGAGCGTCGGACAGTGCTCGACAGCCGCGAAAGAGTAATGACGAAGCTCTGGGAGAACATTCAGAAAACGCGCCGGCACGGCGGTGGGGCGGCCGTCCTCAAGGGATTTCCCGGCTCCGGGAAGACGACACTGCTGGGCCGGTTCGCCGAACGGACCCGCGCGTCCGGGACGGTGACCCTGTACGCCACCGGCAGCACGGACGAGCAGAGCGTGCCGCTCGGGGTCGTCGAGCAGTGGTTCGCCGACGCGCACGGCGGCGCCGAGGCGCCACCCCGGCTGACCGCCGCCGTCCAGGCGTACCGCGCGGCCGTCCTGAGCGGCGACACCCGGGACGCCGAGCAGCTGTTGCTGCGCACGCGGACGCTGGTCGAGAGCGCCCTGCGCGACCTCGCCGGACGGGGCTCGGTGGTGGCCGTCGTGGACGACGCGCACCACACCGACACCGCCTCCACCCGGGTCCTGCGATTCCTGGCCAAACGCCTCGTACGCCTGCGGCTCTTCCTCGTGCTCGCCGACGGGGTGCTCGCCGACGGGCCGGACCCCGGCGGCGAGTACCGCGCCTTCCAGGCCGCCCTGCTGCGCAGCACCCGCCTGTGCGTCGCCGAACTCGCCCCGCTCGACCCGCAGGACACCGCACGGCTGGTGCGCGAGGTGCTGGGACACCCGCCGACACCGGCGTACGTACGCGACGTGCTGGAGGTGACCGCCGGGAACCCCCGGCTGCTGTGCGCGCTCGCGCGGGACACGCGGTACGCGTTCCAGGACGCGCCGGCCGCGCGGTGGGCGCCCGTGCCGGGGACGGCGTTCTGCAAGGCGGTCGCGCTCACGGTGTCCGCGCAGCGCTCCGAGACCGTCGAGAAGGTCGCCCGCGCCCTCGCCGTCCTCGGTGACGCCCGCTCGCCCGGCCTGGTCGCCCGGCTGGCCGGCGTGGACCCGGTCCGGGCCACGGCCTGCCTCGGCCTGCTGGAGGCGGCCGGGCTGGTCGCCGAGGGCCGGTTCAGGCATCCGGCGGCGCGGGCGGCCGTCCTCGCGGACAGCGCCTTCACCGGGCGGGCCGAGCTGAGCCGCGGCGCGGCCCGGCTGCTGTACCGGGCCGGCGCCGCCCCGCTCAGGGTCGCCCGGTGTCTGACGGCCGCCGGGGGGATCGGCGCCGCCTGGGAGGTGTCGGCGCTGCGCGAAGCGGCCCGGCAGGCACAGTCCGAGGGGGCCTGGGAGGAGGCCGTCGACCTGCTGGAACTCGCCCGGAGCTGCCGGGGCGAGACGGACGACGGTCCCGGCCTGCTCGTCCAACTGGTCCTCGCCCGCTGGCAACTGGACCCCTACACGGCCTCCCGGCACCTCGCCGACCTCGTGGCCCTGGGGCACGAGGGCCGCCTGCCGGCGCGTGAACTCACCCTCGTCGCCCAGCTGCTGGCCTGGCACGGACGCCTCGACGAGGTCGACGCCGTGCTCGCGCTGCTGCGGGCACGGGCCGCGGACGACGAACAGGCGGCCGTCGAACTGGGCCTGCTCGACGCGATGCTGAGCCTCGTCTTCACCCGCTACCGGCGCGAAACGCGGCCCCGGCCACCGCTGGACGTCCCGCCCTGGCGCGAAGCGCTCCTCTCCTCACCCGCCCTCGGGCGCACCGGCGCGGACAACTCCCTCCTCGCCCTCGTCGGCCTCACCCAGCAGGCCCTGTCCACGCCCGGCGACCCCGAGGCGCGGAGCACCGACATCGTCCACTGGCACCTGAGGCTGCTGCGCCGGGCCGGCGCGGACCGGGCGGCGCTGCCGCGGATCGACGCCGTGTCCGCGACGGCCGCCGAACGGCTCTCCCCTTTCCACCAGTCGCTCCTGCACTGCCTCCAGGCCGTCAGCGCCCTCTCCCGGGGCGACCTGCCGCGCGCCGAGAAGGCCGCGCGGGCCGCGCTCGTACGGCCCCGGGCCTGGGGGGTGGCCGTCGGGCTGCCGCTGAGCGTCCTCGTCATCGCGCTGGCCCGGCGCGGCAAGGCCGAGGAGGCGGCCGAGGCGCTGCACACCCCGGTGCCGGCCGCGCTGTTCACGTCGTACTTCGGGCTGCTCCACCTCGACGCCCGGGGACAGCACCACCTCGCCGCCGAGAGCTACGGCGTCGCCCTCAGCGACTTCCTCGGCTGCGGGGAGGCCGAGCGGCAGGGCGGGTTCGAACCCACCCCGGCCTGCCTGTGGCAGGTCCACGCCGCCGAGGCGCACCTGCGGCTCGGGCAGCGCGACGAGGCCGTACGGCTCGCCCGCGAGGCCGCCGACAGCGGGTCGGGACCCGCCAGGGCCGTCGCGCTGCGGGTCCTCGCGCTGGCCCGGCCCGTCGAGGGGCGCGGGGCGCTGCTGCGGGAGGCGATGAGCCTGCTGGAGGACGCCGGGGACCGGACCGAACTCGCCGCGTGCATGGTCGAACTGGGGCGGACGCACTACGCGCTCGGCAACGCGCGGATCGCCCGCTCGCTCGTCCAGCGGGCCGCCCGCGTCGCCCGCGGGGCCGGGTTCGAGGACGTGCTCCAGCGGTGGCTGGAGGAGGACGGCGCTCCGGAGCCGGTACCCGAGGACGGGGCCGGGGCCGGCACCGGGGCCGGGGCCGCCCGGCTCAGTCCGGCCGAACGGCGGGTCGCCTGGCTGGTCGGTGTCGGGTACAGCAACCGTGAAATAGCCGCCAAACTATTCGTTACCGTGAGTACGGTCGAACAGCATCTCACCCGTATCTACCGCAAGCTCAAGGTCAAACACCGTGAAGAACTCGCCGCGTATTCTCCGCCACTGGACGAAACGCTCGACTAGCGGGCTTTTCTCAAGGTGCCGTCCATAAACCTGGGCGGCACCTTGTTTTTTCATGCCGGTCGCAGGTCACACCCCACTTCAGGGGGTGGGTGGGGTGGCCTAGGGGGTGACTGTGGACAAGGGCGGCAATTACGGTCGATAGGGTGGAACGAATCTGCCCCATCGGAGTTCCCGAATTCACCCGGGTGGTCATGAAAATGCGAATCGACACACCTCCCATGCTGCGTGTCCTCGGGCCCATGGCGGTCCGGGCCGAAGGCCGTGAGCTGTCCGTCGGCCCACCCCTGCGCCGGCTCCTGCTGGCTCTGCTGGTCGTCGGACGAGGGCAGGTCGTCCCCACCGAACTGCTCATCGAGGAGATGTGGACGGGCCGGCCGCCGAAGAAGGCGCTCGCCACGCTGCAGAGCCACGTCTCGCAGCTGCGCGGTCTGCTCGACCCGCCGGGCGCCCGCGGCGACGGGTCGGCGCTGCGGCACCGGGCGCCCGGCTACGTCCTGCGGCTGCCGCCGGGAGAGATCGACGTCCACCGCTTCGAGGAACTGGTCCGGGCCGGGCAGCTCCGGCTGAAGGACGGGGACGCGGGCGGCGCGTGCACGAGCCTCACCCAGGCGCTGGCGCTGTGGCGCGGGGCGCCCTACACCGAGTTCGACTCCTCCCTGTCGCTCGCCCACGAAGTCGCCCGGCTCGAACAGCTCCGGCTCACCGCGCTGGAGCACCGCGCCGACGCGCGGCTACGGCTCGGGGACGCGGAACAGGTGGTGTTCGAGCTGGACGCCGAGGCCCGGCGGCACCCCGCGCGCGAGCGGCTGGTGGGGCATCTGATGACCGCGCTGTTCACACTCGGGCGGCAGGCGGAGGCGCTCGCGGTGCACGAACGTACCCGGCGGTACCTGGCGGAGGAACTGGGGGTGGAGACCGGGAGCGAGCTGCGCCGGGTGCACCTGGCGATCCTGCGGCAGGAGGTGGGGATGCGGGGGGCGGTCCGGCCGGGGGAGCCGGCGGCGCCGGACGGGCCGGGAGGGGGTGCTGGTCTCTCGGGTGCGGGCGGGGTCTGGTCGGGGGAGTCGGTGGCGGTGAATGGGCCGGGAGGGGGTGCTGGTCTCTCGGGTGCGGGTGGGGTCTGGCTGGGGGAGTCGGTGGCGGTGAATGGGCCGGGGGGCGGTGCTGGTCTCTCGGGTGCGGGTGGGGTCCGGCCGGGGGTGCCGGTGGCGGTGAACGGGCCGGGAGGTGGCGGCGGTCCCTCGGACGCGGGCGGGGTCCGGCCGGGGGTGCCGGTGGCGCCGGACGGGCCAGGGGGCGGCGCTGGTCCCTCGGACGCGGGCGGGGTCCGGCTGGGAGTGCCGGTGGCGGTGAACGGGCCGGGCGGCGGCCCCGGTCCCGCGGAGGCGGGCGAGGTTCTGCGGGAGTGGGGGAGGCCGGTGGGGACGCCGCCGTCAGGCCCGGACCCGGTGGGCGCGGTGGGCCAGGCGGCCTCCGTGGCTCCGGCGCCGGACGCCGGCCAAGCGCAGGCTTCCGCCATCCCGACGCTCCCCCCGGTGGCCCCGGCGGCCCCGGCGGCCCTGGCGGGCTCAGTGGGGCCGACAGGCATGGTGGGCTCTGTGGCCCCGACGATCCCGGCAGGCCCGACGACCCCGGCAGGCCCGATGGCCCCGGTGCCCGGCACCGGAGCGGCCCACGCTTCCGCCGCCGCGCCGGTGCCCCCGCCCGCCGCGTCCGCCTCGTCCTTCATCGGGCGGGCCGCGGAGCTCGGGCGGCTGGAGGCCGAGGCGGTCGGCGCGCTCGGCGGACACGATCAGGTGAGCTGTGTGACCGGGCCGCTCGGGATCGGCAAGACACACCTGCTCACGGAGTTCACCGCGCGCATGGGGGCGGCGCACCCGCAGCTGGAGGTCGTCGGGGTGCACGCCCTGCGGGACCAGGGGGTGCCGCCGCACTGGCTGTGGACCCAGGTGCTGCGGCGGCTCTCGGTGACCCGCGCGGGGGCGTTCCACGACGCGGTGGCGCCGTACGAGGCGCTGCTCGCGCCCCTGCTCGCCGGGGAGCAGGGCACGGGCGCGGGTGCCGAGGGCGAGCGGACGCGGTTCCTCACCCAGGACGCGGTGTGCGAGGTGCTGCGCGCGCTGGCCGCGCAGCGGGCCCTGCTGCTGTGCGTGGACGACCTGCACTGGGCCGACCCCGCGTCGCTGGGCCTCCTGGAGATGCTCGCCCGGCGGCGCGGAGGATGGCGGATCGGGGTCGTCCTGTCCGTGTGGGACTGGAAGATCACCGTCGACGGCCGGCTGCGGCGGGTCCTCGGCGACATCCTACGGGGGCCCAGGGCCGGGGTGCTGCGCCTCGGCGAGCTGCCCCGGCAGGCCGTCGCCGAACTGGTGCGGGCGCGGCTCGGACCCAGGACGCGGGAGGAGCACGTCGAGCGGGTGTACCAGGAGAGCCGGGGCAACCCCTACTTCGCCCACCGCATGCTGATGTGGTGCGGGGCCGAGCGGGACCGGGACGGGCGCGGCGAGGGAAGGTGCTGCGCGCAGGGGCGGGCACGGGCACTGGAGAGCCTGCGGGCCGTGCTCGCGCGGATGTCGGAGCGGGAGCGCGGGGTCGTGCACCTGTGCGCGGTCGCCGGCGACCGCGTCGACCCCGGTCTGCTGCGGCTCGTCGCCGGTGACGAACCGGTCGACGCGGTGCTGGACCGGTTGCTGCGCGCCGAGGTGCTGCGCGAGGACCCCCGCCACCCCGACCAGGTCCGGTTCGTGTCCGAGGCCGTCCGGGAGACCCTCGCCGACGGGCTCGGCCAGCAGGAGCGCCACCGGCTCCGGCAGCGGATCGCGTCCGCCTCCCGCACGACGCCGGCCCGCGCCCGGTGGACGCCCGCGGTGGTCGGGGGCGGCGCCGGCGAGGTGGACGGCCTGCTGTGTCACGGCTGTTGAGCGGCCGGGGCGCCGATCCTCTTCAGCATGCCCAGCAGGGACGTGCCGCCCAGCTCCACGCACTCCAGCGGGGTGTCGTGCGCGCGCAGCCAGCGGACGCTGTCCGTCCAGCGGACGGGGTGGATGAGCTGGGCGCCCAGGGTGCGGGGGAGGTCGGTGGGGTCGTGGGGGAGAGCGGTGACGTTGGAGACGACCGGGGTGTGGGGGGTCTCGAAGGTGACGTCCTTCAGGTACTTCTCGAAGAGGACCCGGGCCGGGTCCATGTAGCGGGAGTGGAAGGGGCCGCCGACCCGCAGGGGCACGAAGCGGATCGCGCGCCGGGTCAGGGCCGCGTGGGTGGCGCGCAGGCCGGGGAACGGGCCGGCGATCACCAGCTGGGTGTCGGAGTTGAGGCCCGCCAGGTCGACCGACTCGATGCCCTCCTCCCGCAGGACGCCGAGCAGCTCCTCGGGCCGCACGCCCATCACCGCCGTCATGCCCCCGTCGGACGCCGCCGCCATGAGCTCGCCGCGCTTCTTGACCAGGCGCAGGCCCGTGCGGAAGTCGAAGGCGCCCGCCGCGAGGAGGGCGTTGTACTCGCCCAGGCTGTGGCCGAGGTAGTAGTCGGCGCGGCGCTCCTCGCGGCGCTCGCGCTCGAAGGTGTGCAGGGCGTTGACGACGAACAGGGCGGGCTGGGTGCACTCGGTGCGGGCGAGGAGGTCGTCGGGGTTGTCGCGGCAGACCGCGGCGAGGTCGTAGCCCAGCAGGTCACAGGCGAACTCGGTGAGGGCGGGGTAGCGGTCGAAGAGGCCGGTGCCCATACCCCGGAACTGCGACCCTTGGCCGGGGAAGAGGACTGCGAACGGCATGGTGTCTCCCGGTACGGGGTGTCGGCGGGTCAGGTGTCCAGGGCGGCGCGGCCCAGGATGTCGAACAGCAGCAGCGCGCTGTGCAGCCGCAGCCGGTCCTCCTGGACCGGACGGCCCAGGAGCCGTTCCGCCTTCCTGATCCGGTAGGCGACGCTGCTCTTGGCGATGTGGAGCCGTTCGGCGACGGCGGACATGCTGCGCTCCAGGTCCAGGTAGGACTTGACGGTGGCCCGCAGCTCCGCCATGTCGTCGCCGGCCAACGGCCCGAGTTCCCGGCGGACGAACCCGGCGCTGAGGTCGGGCCGGGAGCGCAGCAGGACGGCCAGTTCGAGGTCGGCGTAGTCGTACGGCGGCCGCAGGCCCCCGGCGCCGGGCCCGGCCGCGCGGACGATCCCGGCGGTCTCCGCGGCCTGCCGGTGACTGGTCCTGAACCCCTCGATGCCCTCGCCCGGCAGACCGGCGGCGATATGGACGCCCGGCGCCTGCCGGTGCGACCACTCGGCGTCGCGCAGCCGGCGCGGCGACTGCGGGTGCCCCCGCGTGCGCGCGCCCCACGCCCACAGCGACGCCCCCCCGACGGGCACGGTCAGCAGCGAGGAGCACCCGGCGCCGCGCAGCAGGGCCGTCGCGGCGGAGGCGAGGTCGGCGGTGCCGTGGGCGTCCCAGTCGTCGCGCCAGACGACGAGTGCGAGGTGGGTGCGGCTGAGGTCGTAGCCGAGCCGCAGGAACGCCTGCGGGGCGTCGACGTCCGCGCCGTCGAGGATGTCGAGGACCAGCTCCTGGTGGTGCGCTGCGGCGCTGCCGGACCAGCCGCGCCGCTCCCGCTCCGCCTGCTCGGCCAGCGTCAGCAGGATGTGCTGCACCTCGGCCACCAGGGCCCCGGAGAGCGCGCGGGTCACCTCGGCGGCCTGCGCCGGGTCGAGCAGATCCGCACAGGCGTCGAACAACTCCCGCACCAGACAGTCGAGTTGGTGCTTGAGGACGTCGAACGTCCCGCTCACGGGCAGACCCCGGCGCACGGACTCGCGCACGGGCACGCCGACGATCTCCGGGACGCCCTCGCCGGCGTACCCGGCGAGGGAGGTGAGGACGTACAGGGCGAGCGCCTCCGCGCCGCGTGCCCCCAGCTCGTCGAGGGCACGCGGCGGGACACCGGCGGCGAGGCCGTCCGGCTGCCGGACGGCGCTCCCCGCCGAGGCCATCCGCGCGGCCACCTCCACCGCCCACCCCACGGCCCCGTCCCCGACCAGCAGCCGGGCCTCCCGGACCAGCGCCTGGTCACCGACCGCGTCCCGGAGCGCCCCGGGCGAGCGCGGGCGCAGCTGGAGGATCCACGAGTTGCCCGGGTCCAGCGGTGCGCGGACGGGGCCGGTGGCCGGACGGCGCAGCCCGTGACGGATCCCGCCGTACGGGTCCGACGGCGCCTGGACCCGGCGGCCCACCCCGGTCGGCCCGCTCATCGGTGTCCCTCCTCGGCCGTCGTCCGGTGCCTGGACCCGGCGGCCCACCTCGATTGGTCCGCTCATCGGTGTCCCTCCTCGGCCGTCGTCCGGTGCCTGGACCCGGCGGCCCACCTCGATTGGTCCGCTCATCGG
>NZ_JBLRVY010000037.1:0-114186 GCF_048159485.1 Streptomyces sp. 4F14 | reverse complement strand
GCATTCACAGCCGGTAGGACGGGGTATCAACTAATCTGGCGTTGATTTTTGGCACGCTGTTGAGTTCTCAAGGAACGAACGCTTCCTTTGTACTCACCCTCTCGGGCTTTCCTCCGGGCTTTTCCCTTCGGCCTTGCTTTTCCGACTCTATCAGATCTTTTTCCGATCCGATTTCCTCGGTGCTTTCCAGGTTTTCGCTTTCGCGTTTCCCTTTCCGGCGGTTCCGACTTTATCAGGTTCTCCGGGTCTCCCTGACCACCGTTCTGCGGGCATGCAAAACGAAGCCTTGGGATAAGGAGTCTGAGCTAGTTGGAGGCTGCTCGGAGCAGGACACGGGACCGCGTCGCTCGCCCTCAAGCAGGAGTACGACTGTACACGCGGCTCCAGACGGCGTGCAAATCCATTAGAGTGATGGTCTGGACCACTGGTCTAGACCTCAGATCCGGAACTCTCGTGCGGAACCGGTACTACATATGACATACGCTGCTTCACAGTGCACTGCCGGAGACAGGCAGTGACGGTCCATGTACAGCTCCATCTCCTCCACCCCCTGGGAGGCACTCCGTGACCACCGTGACGTCCCCGCTCGCAGGACGCGCCATCGGATTGGCCGCCGTGCCCGATCCGGTCTTCTCCGGGGCCATGGTCGGCCCGGGTACGGCGATCGACCCGGTGCGTGAGCCTTCCGAGGCCGTCGCCCCCGTGGACGGTGTCGTCGTCTCTCTCCACCCCCACGCGTTCGTGGTGGTCGATGCCGAGGGACACGGTGTCCTCGTCCACCTCGGTATCGACACCGTGCAGCTCAACGGGCAGGGCTTCGACCTGCTGGTGAACAAGGGCGACACCGTGACGCGCGGACAGGCCGTCGTGCGCTGGAACCCGGCGGCCGTGGAAGAGGCGGGCAAGTCCCCCGTGTGCCCGATCGTGGCGCTGGAGGCCACGGCCGACTCCCTCGGCGGCGTACGCGAGGATGGCGATGTGAAGTCCGGGGACGTTCTGTTTTCCTGGCAGTGACACAACAGCAGTGACACACCGGTTGTAGGCCGACGGCCGGTGGACAGGCACGACCATCGCGGCGGCGGGTGCCGTCGCACTATCGGAGACGGTGAGATGGAGACAACGCTGCGAGGCGTCGGTGTGAGCCACGGTGTGGCGATCGGCCAGGTACGGCACATGGGGACGGCGGTCCTGGAGCCGCCCGCCAAGCAGATCCCGGCCGAGGAGGCGGGGCGCGAGCAGGGCCGTGCCCGTCAGGCCGTGGACGCGGTGGCGGCCGATCTGACCGCGCGCGGCAATCTGGCCGGCGGCGAGGCCCAGGCGGTCCTGGAAGCCCAGGCGATGATGGCGCAGGACCCCGAGCTGATGGCCGACGTGGACCGGCGGATCGCCGTCGGCAGCACAGCCGAGCGCGCCGTGTACGACGCCTTCGCCTCGTACCGCGAGTTGCTCGCGGGCGCCGGTGAGTACCTCGCCGGGCGGGTGGCCGACCTCGACGACGTACGGAACCGGATCGTCGCGCGGCTGCTGGGGGTGCCGATGCCCGGGGTGCCGGACAGTGACGAGCCGTATGTGTTGGTGGCGCGGGATCTGGCGCCGGCCGACACGGCGTTGCTGGATCCGGCGCTGGTGCTCGGGTTCGTGACCGAGGAGGGCGGGCCCACGAGTCACAGCGCGATTCTGGCGCGGGCGCTCGGGGTGCCGGCCGTGGTGGCGCTGCCGGGTGCCGGGGAGCTGGCCGAGGGTGTGGTGATCGCCGTGGACGGGAGTTCCGGTGAGGTCTTCGTGGAGCCGGGTGAGGAGAAGAAGGCGGAGCTGACGGCCGCTGCCGCCGCGCGGAAGGCGGCGCTGGCCGCGTCGACGGGGCCGGGGGTGACCGCCGACGGGCACAAGGTGCCGTTGCTGGCTAACGTCGGTGGTCCGGCGGACGTGCCGGCCGCTGTCGCGGCGGGGGCGGAGGGCGTCGGGCTGTTCCGTACGGAGTTCCTGTTCCTGGACGACAGCAAGAAGGCGCCGTCGCGGGAGAAGCAGGTCGAGGCGTATCGGCAGGTGCTGGAGGCGTTTCCCGAGGGCCGGGTCGTGGTGCGGGTGCTGGACGCGGGTGCGGACAAACCCCTGGAGTTCCTGACGCCTGCCGACGAGCCGAACCCGGCGCTGGGTGTGCGGGGGCTGCGGTCGCTGCTGGACCACCCTGATGTGCTGGAGACGCAGCTCGCGGCGTTGGCGGAGGCTGCCGAGGGGTTGCCGGTGCACCTTGAGGTGATGGCGCCGATGGTGGCGGACCGGGCGGATGCGAAGGCGTTCGCGGACGCGTGCCGGGCGGCGGGGCTGCGGGCGAAGTTCGGGGCGATGGTGGAGATCCCGTCGGCGGCGCTGCGGGCTCGGTCGATTCTTCAGGAGGTCGAGTTCCTGTCGCTGGGGACGAACGACCTGGCGCAGTACACGTTCGCCGCCGACCGTCAGGTGGGTGCGGTGTCGCGGCTCCAGGATCCGTGGCAGCCGGCGCTGCTGGATCTGGTCGCGCTGTCCGCGGAGGCCGCCGGGGCGGAGGGCAAGAGCTGTGGTGTCTGCGGTGAGGCGGCGTCGGATCCGTTGCTCGCTTGTGTGCTGACCGGTCTGGGGGTCACCTCGCTGTCGATGGGGGCGGCGTCGATTCCTTATGTGCGGGCGGCGCTGGCTAAGCACACGCTGGCTCAGTGCGAGCGGGCCGCCGCGGCGGCGCGGGCCACGGACAGTGCGCAGGAGGCGCGGGCCGCGGCTCAGGCGGTGCTGTCGGGCGAGTAGTCGGGGGTCTTCTCCTCCCTCTGTTTCTGGTGGGGGGTGTCCCGCCTTCGGGTGGGGCACCCCCCTTCGTCGTGCGGTGTGCGGGTCAGTGGTGGTGGTCGGTCGGGGGCAGGGGGTCGTCTCCGAGGTCGGGTGGTGCGCAGTAGTCGACGTCGGACTCGGGGGCGATCAGGTCGCCGGATTCGGCGTCGGTGCAGTAGGCGTCGAAGACCTCGGCGGCGGTGAGGGGTTCGAGGTTCTCGCCGCGCAGGCGCCAGCCGTGGACGCGGTCGCGGGTGCCGGGGGCGGTGAGGCGCAGGACGAGGCCGCCGGGGCTCTGGGTGGCGATGCCGAGGGCGAGGACGGTGGTGAACTCCAGGGCCTCGGCCTCGTCGAGCCGGGTGGTGCCGTCGGGGGTGGATTCGGCGTGCAGGACGGCGATGAGGGTTTCGGGGGCGGTGGAGACGCTGCACACGAGGTGGCGGTGGCCGGGTGGGGCGGTGTCGAGGATGCGGGTGAGGAGGGCGGAGGCGCGGGTGAAGGCGGCGCGGCCGATGTCCTCGCCGCAGGAGGCGCAGGCGCCGAGGCGGGCGAGGAGGGTCGCGGCGTACTCCCAGGTCGCCCGGCGGACGGCTTCGTCGACGAGGGTGGGGACGAGGTCGGCCAGAGGGCCTCCGTCGTAGGCGACGGTGGGGCCGGTGGCGGCGAGTTCGGCCGTGTAGCGGCCTCGGGTCTGCGGGGTGTCGGGGTCGAGGCCGTGGTCGGCGCAGTATTCGGCGTAGTCCTGGGGGTCGAAGAGGGCGAGGGTGGTGTGGGTGCCTTCGGCGGCGCGGGTCTTGAGGACGGCTTCGACCTGGCGGAGGTAGGTGGTGTGGTCGTCGAAGGTGAAGGTGCGGTAGCGGCGCATGGCGCGGAAGTCGTGCTCGTCGGTGAGCAGGCCGATGGTGCCCGGGATCTCGCGGCGCAGGGCCCGGCGCTGGGTTCGCTGGTCGGTGTGGGTCATGGTTTCCCCCTGTGTGCAGAGCGTTCGATCAATGCTCACTCACAGTAACCGGCGGCACTGACAATCGGGTTTGTGCGAGCCGGTCTCGGACGATGCGGTGCTGGATTGCGCAGGTCAGGGCGATGGCGGTGCCGAATGCGGCCCAGCCGAGGGGGCCGGTGGCGATGGCGGCGGTGACGGCGAGTGGTCCGACGGTGCGCTGGGCGGACTGGGCGAGGCCGTGGACGCCGAGGTAGGCGCCCTGGGCGGTGTCGGGGGCGAGGGCGACGGAGAGTTCCCAGGAGACGGTGGCGTGGAGGATCTCGGCGAGGGTGAAGGCGGTGGCCGCGGCGGTGAGCAGGAGGGTCGCGGTGACGGGTCCGCCGCCCGCGGCCAGGGCCATGGCGGCGCCGCCGACGGCGAAGGCGGCCGAGAGCGGGAGCAGGAGGGCGCGGGCGGCTTCGGTGGTGGCGCCGAAGCGGGCCATGGGGACCTGGAGGGCCACGACGAGGACGTTGTTGAGGACCATGAGCAGGGGGGCGAGGCCGTGGGGTGCGCTGTCGAGGTGGACGATCCACAGCGGGAGGCCGACCTTGAAGACGGCGTCGTCGAGGAAGAGGACGGCTTCGGTGGCGACGTAGGCGAGGTAGGTGCGGTCGCGCCAGGGGCCGCGGGGCCGGGCCGTGGGGGCCGGGGTGCCGGAGCCGGAGCCGGTGACGGTGCGGGCGGGTGCGGCGGGTTCGCCGCAGCGCAGGGTGAGCAGGGCTACGGCGGCGAAGGAGAGGGCGTCGCCGAGGAGGAGCCAGCGGTAGGCGGCGGTGCCGGCGAGGGCGAGGCCGAGTGCTGCCACGAGGCCGCCGATGGCCCAGCCGGCGTTGGCGACGGTGCGTTGGACGGCCTGGTAGCGGACGCGGTCGGGGCCTGCGACGCGGGCGGCGTAGAGCTTGGTGAGGACGCTGCTCGCGCGGTCGCCGAAGCCGCCGAGGGCGGTGAGGGCGAGGAGGAGGGCGAAGTGGTCGGTGGCGAGGAGGCCGAAGGAGGCGGCGGCGCGCAGGAGTTGGACGGCGACGAGGACGCGGGTGAGCGGGAACCGGTCGGCGAGGAGGCCGCCGCTGGGTGCGCCGGCGATGCCGAGGGCTCCGGCGACGGCGGCGAGGGTGCCGACCTCGGCGAGGGAGAGGTGGGCGACGTAGGTGAAGTACAGGACGGAGACGGTGGCCCACAGGCCGCTGCCGATGCGGTCGACGAGGGCGATGACGACCATGCGGCGGCCGTCGGGGCCGCCGGGTATGCGGGGTTCTCCGGTGGTTTTCCGGCGTGTCGGCGCCATGGTTCCCCCTTGCGCGAAGTTTTGTATTGATACATAATGTCGAATGTGGCAACACAATATGCGATCACGGGGACGACGGCCAAGGAGATCGCCGCGTCCGTGGAACGAGGCGTGTCCGACGGCTCCTTGGGGCCGGGCGCGGCCCTGCCCCCCGTACGGCGGCTCGCGGACGTGCTCGGGGTGAGTCCCGGGACGGTCGCCACCGCCTACAAGGAACTCCGCGCGCGGGGCATCGTGGTGACCCGGGGGCGTGGCGGGACCGTGGTGGCGGAGGTGCCGTCGGTGGCGCCGCGCCGGCCGCCGAAGGTCCCTGAGGGCCTGCGGGACCTGGCCGGCGGTCATCCCGACCCCGCGCTGCTGCCCGGTCTGGTGCCGCCCTCGCGCCTCTCCCCCGGCGCCCGCTCCCACCGCGCGACACCGAGGCTGGCCCGCCTCGAAGAGGCCGTACGGGACTGGCTCGGGCCGGACGGGGTGCCCGTGGAGCACGTGACGTTCGCGCACGGGGCGCTCGATCTGATCGCCCGCCTGCTCTCGGTCGAACTGCGCCCCGGGGACGCGGTCGCCATGGAGGACCCCGGGTACCACCACCTCCTGGACCTGGTCGCCGCTCTGGGGCTGCGTGCCGTGCCCGTCGCCGTGGACGACGAGGGGGTGCGGCCCGATGCGCTGGAGGCGGCGCTGCGCGCGGGGGTGCGGGCGGTGGTGTGCAGCCCGCGCGCGCAGAACCCGTACGGCGGGACCTTCACCCGCGCGCGCAGGGACGCGCTCGTCGGGGTGCTGCGGACGGCGCCGGACGTGCTGGTCGTGGAGAACGACCACGCCTCCGAGGTGGCCGGGGCGCCCCTGTGGACGCTCACCGACGGCGGGCTCGCGCGCTGGGTGCACGTGCGGACGGTGAGCAAGTTCCTCGGCACCGACCTGCGGTTGACGGCGGCGGCCTGTGACGCGACGACGCTGGCCCGGCACGACGGGCGGCTGCTGCTGACCTCGGGCTGGGTGAGTCACCTGCTCCAGGAGACCGTGCACAGTCTGCTGACCGACGACGCCACCCGCGCGCTCGTCACGCACGCGCGCGAGGCGTACGCGCTGCGCAGGACGGCGTTGCTGCGGGAGCTGTCCGCGCGCGGGATCGAGGCGCACGGGGTGAGCGGGATGAACCTGTGGGTGCCCGTGCGGGACGAGTCGGCGATCGTGAACGGGCTGCGCTCGCGCGGCTGGTGGGTCGCGGCCGGGGCCCGGTTCCGGCTGGCGGCCCCGCCGGGCGTACGGATCTCGGTGGCCGAACTCGAACCCGCCGACGGGGCGCTGCTGGCCGCGGACTTCGCCGGGGTGCTGGGCGAGTCCGAGGCCACCTACGGGGGCTGAGAGGGGCCGTCAGGGGCGTTCTCAGGCGCGTTTGCGGCCGAGGTCCTCGTAGAAGCCCAGGAGGTCCAGGTTGTCGATGGAGCCGGGGTTGACGGCCTTCTCCAGCGGGGTGCCCTGGAGGAGGCGTTTGACGGGGACCTCGATGCGCTTGCCGGTGAGGGTGTGCGGAATGCCGGGGACCTCGATGACCTCGTCCGGGACGTGGCGCGGGGAGAGCTGTTCGCGCAGGGCGCCCTTGATGCGGCCGAGGAGGTTCTCGTCGAGGACGGAGCCGGGTGTCAGGTGCACGAAGAGCGGCATCCAGTAGCCGCCGTCGGCCTGTTCGACGCCGATGACCAGGGATTCCTTGATCTCGGGGAGGCGTTCGACGACCTCGTAGATGTCGGCGGAGCCCATCCGTACGCCCTGCCGGTTGAGCGTGGAGTCGGAGCGGCCGTGGATGATCACCGACCCGCGCGCGGTGACGGTGATCCAGTCGCCGTGCCGCCAGACGCCGGGGTAGGTGTCGAAGTAGCTGTCGTGGTAGCGGCTGCCGTCGGGGTCGTTCCAGAAGCGGATCGGCATGGACGGCATGGGGTTGGTGACGACGAGTTCGCCGACCTCGTCGATCACCGGACGCCCCTCGGGGTCCCACGCCTGGAGGTCGGTGCCGAGGCCGGGCGCCTGGAGTTCGCCCGTGTACACCGGGAGGGTGGGGACGGCGCCGGCGAAGCAGGAGCAGACGTCGGTGCCGCCGCTGACGGAGGCGATCCAGGTGTCGGCGCCGACCTCGTCGTGCAGCCAGCGGAAGCCGTCCGGGGGCAGCGGGGAGCCGGTGGTGGCGACGCACTGCACGCGCGTGAGGTCGTGGTCGCGCGCGGGGTGCACGCCGGCCTTGCGGCAGGCCATCACGTACGCGGCGGAGGTGCCGTAGAGGGTGGCGCCCGTGCGTTCGGCGACGCGCCACTGGGCGCCCGTGTCGGGGTATCCGGGGCTGCCGTCGTACAGGACGACCGTCGTGCCCGTGAGGAGGCCCGAGATCAGGAAGTTCCACATCATCCAGCCGGTGGACGTGTACCAGAACAGGACGTCCTCGGGGCCCAGGTCGCAGTGCAGGCCGAGCTGTTTGAGGTGTTCGACGAGGATGCCGCCCTGGGACTGGACGATCGCCTTGGGCAGGCCGGTCGTACCGGAGGAGTACAGGACCCACAGGGGGTGGTCGAAGGGCACCTGTTCGAAGACGGGGTCCTCGTCGCCGTCCGTGAGGGAGGCCCAGTCGAGGGCTCCCTCGGGTGTCTCGGTGCCCAGGAGGGGGATGTGGACGACCGCGCGCAGGGTGGGCAGTTCGCGGCGCAGTTCGGCGACGGTCTCGCGGCGGTCGTGCTCCTTGCCGCCGTAGCGGTAGCCGTCGACGGTGAACAGGACGACCGGTTCGACCTGCTGGAACCGGTCGAGGACGCTGCGGGCGCCGAAGTCGGGGGCGCAGGAGGTCCATACGGCGCCGACGGCGGCCGAGGCGAGCAGGGCGACCGCCGCCTGCGGAACGTTCGGGAGATAGCCGCTCACGCGGTCTCCCGGGCGCACTCCGAGGCGGCGCAGGGCGGCGGCCAGGGAGCCGACCTGGCGGCGCAGTTCGGACCAGGTGACCGGGCGGGGTTCGTGGGTCTCGTCGACGTGCAGGAGGGCCGGTTCGTCCGGGCGGACGGCGGCGTGGCGCAGGGCGTGTTCGGCGTAGTTGAGGGTGGCGCCGGGGAACCACTGGGCTCCGGGCATCGTGCGGTCGCCCAGCACGCGTGTGCAGGGCGTCGAGAAGCGGACGTCGAACCACTCGGTGACGGCCGTCCAGAACGCCTCGGGTTCGGCGACGGACCAGGCGTGCAGGGCGGGATAGCCGCCGGCCGCGGGAGCGCCGTGCCGCTCGGCCGCCCGGACCTGGAACTTCGTGACCTTCGCGCGGGCGATACGCTCGGCGTCCGGCTGCCAGAGCGGCCGAGGGTTCAGGGTCGACATGGGGCGGCTCCCGGGCTGTGCGCGTGAGGGCGGCGGCTGACACGGACGATGCCATGTGATCGACTTCTGCACCAGGGTGCGCCCCGCCTCGGCGGTGTCGTGACGTCCTGATCCCGTCGCGGGTGAACGGAAGTTGAACGGCACCCGCGCGGGGAGCGACAAGTGGCAGGGTGAGCAGCATGGACGGTCGTGACCTGGTGCGTTCGAGGAAAGTGGCGGGTTCGTCGGTGGGGGCGGCCCAGCGGTTGCGCACCGTACGCGCGGCGTGGCGCAGGAGGCGCGCGGACGCCTCCGGGCTGCCGCCGCGGGGCGCGGAGCGGGCGCGGGTGCCCGGGGCCGTGCGGGAGGCCCGGCCGGGGCCCGGCGGGGGCGTCGTGCGGTTCGAGCGGTCCGAGCTGCGGATCATGGTGGCGGTCAACGGGGCGGTGTTCTGGGGCTGGGACGGCGCGGAGCCGGAGCCGTCGTACGCGCTCGCGGGGGCACCGGAGCCCGACCCGCGCGCGGTGCTGGAGCCGGACAAGGACGGCGGCTGGCGGGTGGTCGCGGAACGGGTGACGGTGTCGGTGTCGCGGCACGGCGCGATCGAGGTGTGCACGCCCGGGGGTGTGGTGCTGCGGCGTGATCTGCCGCCGCGCTGGTGGGATCCGGTGGACGGGGGGCCCGCGCGCTGGATGCAGCGTTCGGAGGTGGCGGCGGACGCGCGGTTCTTCGGGCTCGGCGGGCGCGCGCAGGGGCCGCGGCTGCGCGCGGGGACGTACCGGCTGTGGAACACCGATCCGGGCGGCTCGTTCGGGCCGGGGGACGATCCGCTGTACCTGACGATGCCGGTGCAGGTGGTCGTCGCGGACGCGGGCACGCACATGGTGTTCCACGACACGTCGTGGGACGGCACGGTGACGCTCCGGGAGGGCGAGGAGGGAGCCGGTTCGGGGCACGACCGGGGCGGGTCGTGCGAGGTGCGGGCGGAGGGCGGTCCGCTGCGCTGCTGGGTCGTCGTCGGCACGCCCGCGCGCGTGCTGCTCGGTTGGGCGTCGCTGACGGGGGCGCCGGCGCTGCCGCCGTCCTGGGCGCTCGGGTACCACCACGCGCGCTGGGGGTTCGGCGGTGAGCAGGAGGTGCGGCGGATCGTCGCGGGCTACCGGGAGCACGGGCTGCCGCTGGACGCCGTCCATCTGGACATCGACCACTTCGACGGCCATCAGGTGTTCACCGTCGACCAGGAGCGGTTCCCGAAGCTGCCGCAGCTCGCCGAGGAGCTGCGGCGGGACGGGGTGCGGCTGGTGTCGATCGTCGACCCGGCGGTGCGCGCGGAGCCCGGCAACGAGGTGTACGACGCGGGGGTGGCGCTGGACGCGTTCGTGCGGGATGCCTCCGGGCGGGTCGTGCGCGGGGTGGTGTGGCCCGGGGAGTCGGTGTTCCCGGACTTCACGCACGCGCGGGTGCGCGTCTGGTGGGGCGAGCTGTACGCGGAGCGGCTGGCGCTGGGGTTCTCGGGGTTCTGGCACGACATGAACGAGCCGACGTCGTTCGCGGCGTTCGGGGACACGACGCTGCCCCGTTCGGCGCGGCACGCCCTGGAGGGGCGCGGCGGGGACCATCGCGAGGCGCACAACGTGTACGCGCTGTGCATGGCCGGGGCGGCCTACGAGGGGCTGCGGACGCTGGTGCCCGAGGAGCGGCCGTTCCTGTTCTCCCGGTCCGGCTGGGCGGGCCTGCAGCGGTACGGCGGGACCTGGTCGGGGGACGTCTCCACGGGCTGGCCGGGGCTGCGGGCGTCGCTGGCGCTGGTGCTGGGTCTCGGGCTGTGCGGGATCCCGTACTCGGGTCCCGACATCGGCGGCTTCGACGGGAGTCCCTCGCCGGAGCTGTACCTGCGCTGGTTCCAGCTCGGCGCGTATCTGCCGCTGTTCCGTACGCACGCGGCGATCAGGGCGGGGCGCCGGGAGCCGTGGGAGTTCGGTGCCGAGGTGCTGGCGCACGCGCGCGAGGCGCTGCTGGAGCGGCGGCGGCTGTCGCCGTACTTCGTGACGCTGGCGCATCTGGCGCGGCGGACCGGGGCACCGTACGCGCGCCCCTTGTGGTGGGGTGCGCCGGAGGACCGGGAGCTGCGGGACTGCGAGGACGCCTTCCTGCTGGGCGACTGTCTGCTGGTCGCCCCGGTGCTGGGGCCAGGCGTGGACCGGCGCGCGGTGCGGCTGCCGAGGGGGCGGTGGTACGACACGGCGACGGAGCGGGCGTACGAGGGGCCGGGGCAGGTGCTGGTGGAGGCGCCGGCCGGGCGGATCCCGGTGCTCGCGCGCGCGGGTGCGGTGATCCCGGTGCGGGGCGCGGACGGCGGCCTGGAGCTGGAGGTGTGGGCGCCCGCCCGGGGGCGGACGGGCGGCGGCCTGGTGGTGCGGGACGCGGGCGACGGCTGGGACGAGCCGGAGATCGAGTGGTACGTCACCCGTTGGGAGGGACCGCGGGTCGTCGTCGAGCGGGAGAGCCGTGAGGACCGGGAGGACGACGGCGTGCTCGAACCGTCCCACCCGGTGCGGCTGCGGGGTCTGGGCGAGCCGCGGGCTCAGATGTAGCGGCCCTCGAAGAAGGCCCGTACGGCGACGGTGTGCAGCGGGAACGCGAGTTCCTCGGGGCGCCGCAGGAGCTGCCAGCCGTCCGTCTCGTCGGTCGCGGCGGAGGCCGGCAGGCGGTCGGCGGGGCGCTCGGGGAGCAGGCCGAACAGGAGCAGGTGGCCGTCGGGGGAGCTCATGGCGTCGGCGAGGCGGACGTCGCGGCTCGCCGCGTCGATGCCCGTCTCCTCCTTGAGCTCGCGGACGACGGCGTGCTTCCAGTCCTCGCGGTCGTCGACGTAGCCGCCGGGCAGGGCGATGCCCCCGCGCGCGGGTTCAACGGTCCGCTGGATGACGACCAGGGCGGTGCCCAGGGTGTCGTACACGGGCTGGAGGGCGATGCCGACCGGCAGGGGGTTGCGGTAGTGCACGGTGGAGCAGGCCGGGCAGATGCGGGGCCAGCCGGTGACGCCCTCCCCGTAGGGGGCTCCGCAGCTCGAACAGTGGCTGTCCCGTGCGGAGTTCGAAGTGGTGTGCTGAGTTTGTGACACGCGGCGGACTGTATCCGATCGGGGGGAGGGCGTCTCGTCGACCGGTGTCAATCCCCCCTGGTGAGCGATGCGGTGGCCACCGGGAAGTCGAAGTACGTGTCCGGGTAGGGCTCCGGCTTGAAGGTGTAGTGCCACCATTCCTCGGCGAGGTTCACGAAACCGAGGTCTTCGAGGGTGCTCTTCAGGAGCAGCCGGTTGGCGCGCTGGGCGCCCCGCACGCGCGGGTCGAGGGTGTGGGAGAGGGTGTCGAAACAGTCGAATCCGGTCCCCATGTCGACGGAGTTGTCCGGAAAGCGGTCCCTCTGGGGTGCGCGGCAGGACACCAGGGGTTCACCGGGGACGTAGGGGCGGGTCGGGAGGGCGGGGAGTCTCACGAGGGTGAGGTCGAGGGTGGAGCCCCGGCTGTGGCCGGACTTCTCCGCGATGTAGCCGTCCGTGAAGAGGCGGGTCTTGTCGACCTGGGGGTAGAACTCGGCCTTCATCGCCTGGTCGTCGAGGTCCTCGGCCCAGCGCACGAAGTGGTCCACCGCGCGCTGCGGGCGGTAGCAGTCGTAGACCTTGAGGGTGTAGCCCTTGCGCAGCAGTCGCGCCTGCGCGCGGTGGAGTGCCTGGGCGGCGGGGCGGGTGAGGATGCACAGGGGTTCGCGGTAGCCGTCGATGCGCTCGCCGACGAAGTTGTGGGCGGTGGTGTAGCGCATCTCCTGGCGGATCGTCGGGTCCACCGCGCGCAGGGCGACGAAGTCGGCGGGGGCCTTCGGTTCGGTGCCGGCCGTGGCCGTGGTGGGGGCGAGGGCTGTGGCGAGCAGGGCGGCGAGCGCGGTGAGGGTGGCACGAAGGGGTCGTCTCATGCCGTGCACACTTCCCCGGCGGCGCCCTGCCCATTTGCGGGCGGGCGTGCCACACTCCTGACGTTCCGTCAGATCAGGGTGCGGGGAGGTCGCGTGACACGCGAACGCAGGCCCGCGGTGGACGGCTGGTTCACCGGGCACGGGGACGACTTCAGGCTGCTCGGGACGCGCTGCGGCGCGTGCGCGTCGGTGTTCTTCCCCCGGGAGGACGTCCACTGCCGCAACCCCGGCTGCGAGGGCGGTGAGCTGGTCGAGGTGCCCCTCTCGCGGCGCGGCCGGGTCTGGTCGTACACCGACTGCCGCTACCGGCCGCCGTCACCCTATGTGAGCGACCGGGAACTTCCGTGGGAGCCGTACGCGTTGGTCGCGGTAGAGCTGGCGGCGGAGCGGATGGTGGTGCTGGGGCAGGCGGCGCCCGGGGTGGGGGTCGGGGAGCTGGCGGTGGGGACGGAGGTCGAGGTGGTGGCGGGAGTGCTGAGCGAGGACGGGGAGGGCGTGTGGACGACGTGGAACTGGCGGCCGGTGGAGGTGGGGTCATGACGGCGGAGGTGGCGGTGCTCGGCGCGGGGATGCACCCCTGGGGCAAGTGGGGGCGCGGCTTCACCGAGTACGGCGTGACGGCCGCGCGGGCGGCGCTCGCCGACGCGGGGCTCGACTGGCGGGACGTGGACGCGGTGGTCGGCGCGGACACGGTGCGCGGCGGCTATCCGGGGTTCGTCGCGGGGGCGACGTTCGCGCGGGCGCTGGGCTGGCAGGGGGCGCGCGTGACGAGCGTGTACGCGGCGTGCGCGTCCGGAGCGCAGGCCATCGACGTGGCGCGGGCGCGGATCCTCGCGGGCCTGTCCCGGGTGGTGCTGGTGGTGGGCGCCGACGCCGCGCCCAAGGGGTTCTTCCGCCCACCCGGGGGCGACCGCCCCGACGACCCGGACTGGCTGCGCTTCCGGCTCCTGGGGGCGACGAACCCGGCCTACTTCGGTCTGTACGCGCGCAGGCGCATGGCCCTGTACGGCGACACTCTGGAGGATTTCACCCGGGTCAAGGTGAAGAACGCCGCCCTGGGCGCCCTGAACCCGAACGCCCGCTACCGCGCGCGGGTGACGCCCGAGGAGGTCGACGCCTCCCCCGTGGTCGCCGACCCGCTGCGGCTGCTGGACATCTGCGCGACCTCGGACGGCGGCGCCGCCCTGGTGCTGGCCGGGACGGAGTTCGCGCGCCGGCACGGCGGGGGCAGGCCGGTGCGGATCCGCGCGGTGTCGACGGTGACGCCCCGCTACCCCACGCAGGTGCTGGACCTGCCGGACATCGCCACCGACTCCGCGGCGGGCGCCGAGCCGTCCGGTGAGTCGCTGCGGGCGTCCATCGCGCGGGCCGCGTACGAGGAGGCCGGGATCGGGCCCGAGGACCTGTCGCTGGCGGAGGTGTACGACCTGTCGACGGCCCTGGAGCTCCAGTGGTACGAGGACCTCGCGCTGTGCGGCGAGGGCGAGGGGGCCAAGCTGCTGCGGGACGGTGGGACGGCGCCCGGCGGCCGTGTGCCGGTGAACGTCAGCGGCGGGCTGGCCTCCTTCGGTGAGGCGGTGCCCGCGCAGGCGATCGCCCAGGTGTGCGAGCTGACCTGGCAGTTGCGGGGGGAGGCCGGGGAGCGGCAGGTGGCGGGCGCGCGCGTGGGGATCGCCGCGAACCAGGGGCTGTTCGGGCACGGGTCGGCGGTGGTGGCCGTGCGGTGAGCGAGCGCCCCCGGGGGCGCTGGAACGGCCTTCGGCAGCAGCGGGCCCGCAGGAACCTGAGGGGGCGCACTTTGGCCGGAAACCCGCGTGAACGTCTCATGAACTGCGCGCGGGCGCGCGCCGGGCACGTCAACGCTGCCGTGAGCCTCTGGACGGATGCTCTCCGGCGATGCGGACCCTGTGCGACAGGCTGGGGGCGCTGCTGGTGGTCGAGGGCGTGGAGACCGAGCGGCAGTACGGGGCTGCGCTCGCGGCGGGCGCGCAGTGGGCGCAGGGCGAGTTGTTCGCGCCGCCATCGTGGCTGTCCGTCGCGGACGTGTACGTGTCGCCGCGCTCCCTCGATGCCAGGCGGGCCGTCGGCGCGGGAGTTCGTGCGGCCCGCCGCGCCGCTGCCGGCGGGCGCGTCGGCCGGGCAGGTGCGGGCGCTGCTGACCGGGTCTCCGGAGGTGTCCGGGGGGCTGCTCGTGGACCGCGCGGGGGCGCCGGTGCGGTCGGTGCACTGCTCGTGGTTCCTGCTGACCATGTCGGGCCGCTACGGGCACGCCCTGTACGCCGACCGGCCCGCCGCGAGACCGGGTGATCCGCCGCGGGTCGTGGGGGTCGGCGCGACCGCCTGGGAGGTGCTGGACGTCGTCGCGGTCGGCGGCACGGACCGGGCCTCGGACGACGTCGCCGTCGTCGACCGCGCGGGGCGTTGCGTGGGCGTCGTACGCCTCGCCGATCTGCTTCGGGCGCTCACCGAGACGCGTGTCGAGGAGGTGGCCGGGCCCAATCCGCTGACCCGGCTGCCGGGGCCGGACGCGATCACCGGGGAGGTCGACCGGCGGATCGGAGCGGGGCGGGCGTTCGCGCTGAGCCGGCTGGACATCGACCACTTCGAACAGGTCGACGGCGGGGCCGGGTTCGCGGCCGGGGACGAGCTGTTCCGGGCGGTGGGCCGGGCCCTGGAGCGGGCGGCGACGGGCGCCACGCGCGTGGGGCACGTCGGGGGCGACGAATTCCTCGTCCTGACCGATCGGAGGACCTCGACGCGCTGGCCCTCCCGGTCCTGGGCGCCCCCTGGTCGGCGGGCGGCCGTCCGGTCACCCTGTCGCTCTCCACGGTCCTGTGCGGGCCCGGCAGCGTCGCGAACCACCCGGGATGCCGCCGCGTTCCTCGCGCCCCTCAAGAAGGCCGCCAAGGCCCTTCACGGGGCCAGCTGGGTCGTCGGGCGGGCGGGGTCCGCGGAGTACGCCGTGCGGCAGGGGGCCGGCGCCGGTGGGCGCGGGGTGAGGGCGGTGCCTCGGAGCGAGCGCTCCCGCCGGCCTCGTACACATCCCGTGCCCGCCTTCTTGACGGTGTCTCAGGGGCGGTGAAAACTTCCCGGTGTCGGGTGACATCGCCGTACATTCTCGGTGTGTCCCGGCATGCCGCCGTGTGGGCGTTCTCCGTGCTCCACCGATGCGACGGCGCGCTCGTCACGGAAGCCGGGCGGGAAGTGCGCCGGTCCCGGGCCCATCCACGACGCGGCCTTCTGAGGGGGCAGCCATGACGGAGCGGTATGTCGCCGCGATCGACCAGGGCACCACGTCCAGCCGTTGCATCGTCTTCGACCACGGCGGCGCGATCGTCGCCGTGGACCAGCGCGAGCACCGGCAGATCTTCCCGAAGCCCGGCTGGGTGGAGCACGACGCGACCGAGATCTGGGCGCACACGCAGGCGGTGGTCGCCGGAGCGCTCGCCAAGGCGGGGCTGGGGACCGACCGGATCGCGGCACTGGGGATCACCAACCAGCGCGAAACGACGCTCTTATGGGATCGAAAAACGGGCAAACCCGTTCACAACGCGATCGTCTGGCAGGACACCCGGACCGCCGACCTGTGCGCCCGGCTCGGCGGCGCGGACGGGCAGGATCGTTTCCGTGTCCGCACCGGGCTGCCGCTCGCGAGCTACTTCTCCGGCCCCAAGATCGCCTGGCTGCTGGAGCACGTCCCCGGTCTGCGCGACCGCGCCGAACGCGGCGAGATCGCCTTCGGGACGATGGACTCCTGGCTGATCTGGAACCTCACCGGCGGCCCCGACGGCGGCCGGCACGTCACCGACGTCACCAACGCCGGCCGCACGATGCTGATGAACCTGGAGACCCTCCAGTGGGACCCCACGGTCCTGTCCGCGATGGACGTCCCCGAGGCCGTGCTCCCGGAGATCCGCTCCTCGGCGGAGGTCTACGGCACCGCCGTCGGCCCGCTGGCGGGCGTCCCCGTCGCCTCCGCGCTGGGCGACCAGCACGCGGCCGTGTTCGGGCAGGGGTGCTACGAGGCGGGCGAGGCGAAGAACACCTACGGCACCGGGAGCTTCCTGCTGCTCAACACCGGGAGCCGGCCCGTGCCGTCGAAGCACGGGCTGCTGACGACGCTGGGCTACAAGATCGGCGGCGAGGCCCCGGTGTACTGCCTGGAGGGCTCCATCGCCGTCACAGGGGCGCTCGTCCAGTGGTTCCGCGACCAGCTCGGGATCATCCGCAGCGCCGACGAGATCGAGCCCCTCGCCGCGAGCGTCGAGGACAACGGCGGCGCCTACGTCGTGCCCGCCTTCTCGGGGCTGTTCGCGCCGTACTGGCGCTCCGACGCGCGCGGGGTCGTCACCGGGCTCACCCGGTACGTCACGAAGGCCCACCTCGCGCGCGCGGTCCTGGAGGCGACGAGCTGGCAGACGCGGGAGGTCGTGGACGCCATGCGCCAGGACTCCGGCGTACGGATCACGTCGCTGAAGGTGGACGGCGGGATGACCCGCAACGGGCTGCTGATGCAGCATCAGGCGGACGTCCTGGACGTGCCGGTGATCCGCCCGCGCGTGTCGGAGACGACGTGCCTGGGGGCGGCGTACGCGGCCGGGCTCGCCACCGGCGTCTGGGACGGACTCGACGAACTGCGCGCGCACTGGCGCGAGGACGTGCGCTGGACGCCGGCCATGGAGGCGTCCGTACGCGAGCGCGAGTACCGCAACTGGCGCCGCGCGGTGGACCGGAGCCTGGGCTGGCTGGAGGAGTGACAACCCCCTCGTGAGCCGCGGCCCGTACCCCGGTCGGCGGGGGTACGGGCCGCTCAGGGGCGCACGCTCAGGTCCCGACGGTGTGGCGGCGGCGGGTGCCGAAGTCCATGGCGTGCTGGACGACGCCGACGAGGATGTCCTTGACGGAGCGCCGGTCGCGCGCGTCGCACAGCAGGACCGGGATGCTGTCGTCCAGGTCGAGGGCCTGGCGGACCGCCTCGACGGGGTAACGGGCCGCCCCCTCGAAGCAGTTGACGCCGATGATGAACGGTATGGAGCGCCGTTCGAAGTAGTCGACGGCGGCGAAGCAGTCCTCCAGGCGGCGGGTGTCCGCGAGGACCACCGCGCCGAGGGCGCCCTCGGTCAGCTCGTCCCACATGAACCAGAACCGCTCCTGGCCGGGCGTCCCGAACAGGTACAGGGTGAGGTCCTCGCGCAGGGTGATGCGCCCGAAGTCCATGGCGACGGTGGTGGTGTGCTTGCTCTCCACGCCCGTGGTGTCGTCGACCGGGCGGCCCGCCTCGGTGAGGATCTCCTCGGTGCGCAGCGGTCTGATCTCGCTGACCGCGCCCACCAGGGTGGTCTTGCCGACGCCGAAGCCGCCGGCGACCAGGATCTTGAGCGTGACGGGCTCGACCGGAGGCTTCCCGCGCTCAGAACGCCCGAAGATCATCGTTCACTTCTCCTGCTTGCTGGGATGGGGGGAGGCGGTCGGCCGTGGCCCGCGCCGCCGGGTCTCTCGCTGCCGCCGGAGCCGCCGGCGGTGCCGAAGGGGATCGCGGACCGGCCGCGGGCCGTCGCGGGGATCCGGGGACGGCTGGGCCGGGCGTCCTGTGCCGCGTCTGTACGACGCACGCGCGCGGGAGGGCGGTTCCGGAACCGTACAGGAGTTGTGGAGAAGTGGGGACCGGTCCGGGACGGGCCGTCCCGGACACGGCCGGGAGGGCGCCGTACGGCCGTGTGCCGGCCTCGCGCGCGAGGGCCGGACCCGACGGGCCTCCCGGGGTGCTCCGGCAGCGGCGCGGGGCCGGGGCGGGCACGCCGCTCCCCCGGTCCGGCCGCGGCTGCCCGCTCACGTGCTCACCCCGTCGTTCCCGCGCCGTTCACAGCGCCCGCAGGCCGGTGATCACGTCGCGCAGGATGCTCTCGTCCGGAAGCTCGGCGGGCGGCACCGGACGGTTCACGTGGACGAACTTCTTGGCCACGAGGTCCCCGATGAGCACCCGCACCACGCCGATGGGCAGGTCGAGTTCCGCGGCGAGCTCCGCGACCGACTGGGGGGCGACGCGGCACATGCCGACGATGTCCACGTGCTCCGGGGAGAGCGTGTGGTCGTCCTCCGGGTCGCCCGCGTCGGGTTCGGCGACGACCACGGCGATGAGGTCGAGGCGGTGCTGCCCCGGGCTGCTGGTGCGCCCGCGCGTCATGGCGTACGGGCGCACGACCGGGCCGGCCTCGTCGTCGAACCAGTGTTTCGTTCCCTGACCGTCTGTGCTCATGTCATCCCACTGGCCCGCCGGCCGGCAGATCGGTGCGCGGCGCGGTGCCCAGGTGCACGCCGACCCGCTTGACCAGCAGGGTCATCTCGTACGCCACCTGACCGACGTCGGAGTCCGCGTCCGCGAGGACGGCGAGGCAGCTGCCGTCGCCCGCGGCGGTGACGAACAGGAAGGCGTCGTCCAGCTCGACGAGGGTCTGGCGGACGCTGCCCGCGTCGAAGTGCCGGCCCACACCCTTGGCGAGGCTGTGGAAGCCGGAGGCGACGGCGGCCAGGTGCTCACTGTCCTCCCGGGTGAGGTCCTGGGACACCCCGGTGGGCAGGCCGTCCCCGGAGAGCACGACGGCCTTGCGGATGCTGGCGACGCGGCCGACGAGCTCGTCGAGGAGCCAGTTCAGCTCGCGCTGCTCCGGCGTGTGGCCGCTCGTCTTCGGTGCGGTCATCGACCGTCCCCCTTCGTCGTTCCTCGTGGTGCTGTGCCGTAGGCGTCGTCGCCCTCGGCGTTCTCCTCGCGCCCGCGCTGCCAGCCGCGCTGGAGCGAGGCCATGCGGTTGCGTACCTGGTCTGCGTCGCGATCGGCGAGGTCGGTCCGGTCCTCCGTGCGCGAAGCGGGGCTGTTGCGGAGCTGTGGGGCCAGGTTGGCCTGCCGTACGCGGCGCGGGAGCGGGCCCGTGCCGGGGGCGGGGGCCGCCGGGGCGGCTTCGAGGTGCCGGCGCGGCGCGGCGTCGGGCCCCGGGCCCTGCGCCGCGGTGTCGAGGCCGCGGACCGGCGCGGGCTCCTCGGGGCGGGGCTGATGGCTGGAGGCGCCCCGGCGGCGCGAGGGCAGCGGGGTGAGGGAGTCGGCGGGGCCCTGCGGCCAGGGGGACGCCGGGAAGCCGTTGTCGTCCGCCCGCGCGCGCGGGTCGTCGCCGACCGGGCGTCCGTGCGAGCTGACCAGCTTGGGCGTACGGCGCGAGGGCAGCTCCGCGACGGGGGCTGGCTCGCGGTCGGCACGCCTGCGGCCGAAGGGGGCGTCGTCGTCGGCCAGCGGGAAGTCCAGGCCGACCGGGGCCTCCAGCTCGACGGGGCCGTCCAGGACCGGCGCGGGCATCCCCGGGAGCTGGACGGGGAGTTCCCGCTTGTCCTTGGGGGTGCGCGGGCGGTCCAGGCGGAAGCCGATGCCGTTGGTGTCCGGGACGTCGTCCGTGAGGAGCGCCTCCGGGATGAACACGACGGCCGTCGTGCCGCCGTAGGGCGACATCTGGAGGGAGACACGGACGTTCTGCCGCTGGGCGAGCCGGCTGACCACGAACAGGCCGAGGCGGTCGGTGTCGGACAGTTCGAACTCGGGGGTCTCGGCGAGCCGCAGATTGGCGTCCAGGAGCGCTTCGGGGGTCATGCCGAGGCCCCGGTCGTGGATCTCCAGGGTGAAGCCGTTGGCGACGCGCTCACCGAGCACCTGGACGGCCGTGTGCGGCGGCGAGAACACCGTGGCGTTCTCCAGGAGTTCGGCGACGAGGTGGGTGAGGTCGGCGACGGCGGGGCCGGTGACGGCGATCCGCGGCAGGCGGCGTACCTCGATGCGCTCGTAGTCCTCGACCTCGGCGACGGCCGCGCGGACGATGTCCATGAGCTGGATGGGCTTGCGCCACTGCCGGGAGGGGGCCGCGCCGGAGAGGATCACGAGGCCCTCGGCGTGCCGGCGCATGCGCGTGGTGAGGTGGTCCAGGCGGAACAGGTCCGCCAGTTCCTCGGTGTCCTCCGTACGGCGTTCCATCGTGTCGAGGAGGGTGAGCTGCTTGTGCAGCAGGACCTGGTTGCGGCGGGCGAGGTTGACGAACACCTCGGAGACGCCGGAGCGCAGTTCGGCCTGCTTGACGGCGGCCTCGACGGCCGCGCGCTGGAGGGTGTTGAGTGCCTGGCCGACCTCGCCGATCTCGTTCTTGTCGTACTCCAGGTGGGGGACCTCGGTCTCCACGTCCACCTGCTCGCCCACGGACAGCCGGCGCATCACGCTGGGCAGCCGTACGGCGGACGCCTCGTGGGCCTCCAGGCGCAGCTGGCGCAGGTCGCGGATGAGGGCGCGGCCGATGCGGACCGACAGGAAGAGCGACAGGAGCAGCGCGATCAGGCCGAAGACGCCGGCGACGACGGCCTTGACGATGACCTCGACGGCGACCGGGCGGACCCGGTCCTGGTAGCGGTCGTTGGCCTGTTCGTCGAGGGTGCCGAGTTGGTCCAGCACGCTGCCGGCGGCGGTGTCCCAGCTGCGGGCGGTGACGCCCTTGGGGACGCCGCCGTCCTCCATCGCGTCGATCGCGGCGTTCTCGGCGCTGCGCAGGGGCGCGGTGCCGGCGCCGGAC
Source organism: Streptomyces sp. 4F14 (assembly GCF_048159485.1). Classification (NCBI taxonomy): domain Bacteria; kingdom Bacillati; phylum Actinomycetota; class Actinomycetes; order Kitasatosporales; family Streptomycetaceae; genus Streptomyces; species Streptomyces sp. 4F14. Next base: position 93,215 of record NZ_JBLRVY010000037.1, on the reverse strand, counting down.
CAGAAGCTCTCGTAGCGCGCCTGTTCCGTCTCGGGCAGCTGCGGGAGGCTGATCTCGTAGATGACCTGCCGCTGTGCCTGGAGGTCGGAGACGATACGGCTCTCCTCGTGGCCGATCTTGCCGCTGACGAGGGCCGAGCCGAGCAGGGCGTCCTCGCGGGAGAGCAGCTCCCGCGCGCGGGCGACGGCGACGAGGGCGCGGTACTGCTTGTCCATCTCGACGCTGTCGACGACGTCCAGCCTGGCCAGGAGCGTGTAGCAGGGGTCGACGAGGCGGTTGTACTGGTCGAGGGCCTGGCTGCGGTCGAGGGTGCCGTCCTCGACGCCGCGGCGCAGAGAGGCGATGCCGTCGAAGGCGTCCAGGACGGTGGTGAGGCCGTCGACGTCGTCCTTGTCGAGGCTGTCGCGCAGGTCCGGGTCGGCGGTGTTGCCGCGGATCTCCGTGAACGCCTCGTCCGTCGCCGAGCGCGTGCGGCGCAGGGCCGCGAGGGCGTTCTCCGCGTCGGGGTCGGCGAGGTAGACGAGGGTCTGGCGGCGCTCCTGCTGGATGACCCTGACGGTGTCCTCCAGGGGGTAACCGACCTTCTCCATGAGGGAGGAGACGGTGTACAGACGGCTCGCCTCACGGCCGGTGAGGATCGTGGCGAACCCCCAGACCGCTGTCAGGGAAACCAGCGGCACGAGGAGAAGCGCCACGATCTTCCTGCGGATCGACTTCCCGCGAAAGCGCATGGCCTCCCCCAGCTCGGACCCCGTCTGACCGGGGTACGGATGTGCGTCAACAAACGCCGCGAGCCTACTACCGACCCACAGCCAACTCGAAGACCAGTCCGGAACCCGAACTTCCGCTCCGGGGTCGGGAGGTGGGGAGTTGTCCGGGCATTGCGGGAGATTGCCGCCAGGAATCGGGCGTCGGCGGCGCGGCCGTGGCCAAACTGTTTCCTGCCGGGGTTGGCGAGAATTTGTCGGCGCTTGGGAATCTTTCGGGCGCCTGGTTCGTCCTACTCATCGGGAATGGGGAGCGGAACCGGCCACATGGGCGGCATGCCGCACCTCGGCGGCGTAAATGAGCGCAAGCCGGGCAGCCACTGGGGAACCCGGTCTTCGGACCGGGCAAGGGGGCGGCCGGCGGTGGGGAGTGTGACACGTGATGGGCACGGCGCAGAGCAGAGACACACGGCAACAGCGGGTGCGGGCGCGGCCGTTGTGGGTGGAGGAGCCCGCCAAGCGGCGGCGGATGCCGGATCCGGTGCGGACGGCGGCGGTCCGGGCGGTCCTGATCATCGCCGTGACGCTGCTCCAGGCGATGGTCGCGTTCTTCTGCACCATGGCCGAGTCCTGGCTCGCGTTCCCCATGGTGATCAGCAGCGTCGCGAGCACGGTCGTGGCCACCTGGGCCGCCCTGGACGTCTGGGTGACCCGCCAGGTGTGGAACCAGCGCTACGGCGTGGTCTCCGCCCCCAGCAGCACGGCACGGGCCCTGCGCCGCGAACGCCGGCTGGCCCGCCGTCAGGCGCGGGCGGCCGAGCGGGCGCAGGAGCGCATACGCCGGCAGCAGGGCGGGGCGGGCCAGCTGTCGCACTCCTGAGGGAATGTCCGGCCCTGGAGGGGTTCTCCTCCGGGCCGGATTCCCGCAGAACGGCCGGTTCGGGGCTTGGGATCCCGGCGGATCCGGGCTAGCGCAGGGGCCTGCCGGTCCGGCCGCTCCGGACCCCGGACAGGCCCTCTACGCCCCGCTGGTCACCGGCCGCTTGTACATGCGCGTCGCCGTGATCTCCGTGTGCACGGCCTCCCCCGCGGGGATGTCCCGGGGCAGGCCGGGCCGCAGATGCTCCTCGACGGTGATGTACTTCAGCCCGGCCCTCAGGTCGGCGTCGTTGCGCAGCCGGATGACGAGGGGGAACTCCGCGAGGGCGGTCGTGTCGAACAGGCCCGTCGTGTAGAGGAGCTGGACACCGAGGGCGTCCGAGACGGCGCGCTGGAGCTCCAGCAGGTACGTCGCGTTGGCGCGGCCGATCGGGTTGTCGAGGAAGAGCGTGCCGGCGTGCCGGTGCTTGTCGCGGCCCCGGTCGTTGGAGCGCAGCGCGGCCATGGTGCAGTACAGGGCGATGGCGGCGGTGAGGAGCTGCCCGCCGGAGAAGACGTCGCCCATCTGCCCGACGGGCACCCGCTCGGCGCGCAGGACGGCGTCCGGCTTGAGGATCTCGACGGCGACCCCCTTGGGCTGGAGGGCGGCGGCGACCCCGCGCAGGAGCAGGGACATGCCGTCGCGCCGCAGGTCGGAGTTCTTCTTCACGGCGGCCCGCGTGGCGTCGTCCACCACCTCGCCGAGGCGTTCCGTGAGCGTCGCCTGATCGGGCTCCTCGAAGCGGATCCGCAGGAACTCCTGCCCGGACCACTCGCCGAGCCCCTCGGGCAGCCGGGAGAGCCGCTGGGCGGACCTGAGGGTCGCCAGCGCCGATTCCACGAGCCCGCGCAGCCGGTCCACGATGGAGTCGCGGTTGCGCTCCAGCTGGGCGAGTTCGTCGGTCAGCACCCGCAGGCGCGGCGCGAACGCGTCGGCCCACTTCTGCGCGTGCTCGGGCAGCGCGGCGGCGGGCAGCTCCCGGATCTGCTGGCGCGCGGGCGTGCGCACCTGTTCGTAGCGCGTGGAGTTGGCGTGCCGGACGAGGACGTCGCTCGCTTCGCGTACGGCCGCGTCGGCGGCGGACAGGTCGCCCGCGCAGCCGCGCAGGGAGCGCCGGGTCTCGGCGGCGGACGTCCGGGCGTCCTCCAGGGAGCCGGGGTAGGGCTCGGGTGTCTCCTGGTCGTCGTCGAAGGCGTGTTCGCGCAGGAGGTCGCGGAGCATGGCCGCGACCTCGTCGAAGCCGCTAGCGCCGTCCTCGGCGGTGCGGTGGGCGGCGAGGAGTTCGGCGTGCGCGTCCCGGGCCTGGGCGAGGGCCTCGGTGCGGGAGGCGAGTTCGGCGGTGGCTGTGCGCAGCAGCGCCTGGGCGTGCTCGGCGTCGCGCGGGACCAGTTCCTCGGACAGGTCGGTGTGTTCCTCGCCCTCCTCGGGGGCGAGGCGTTCGTGCTCGCCGCGCAGCCGGCCGAGCTGTTCGCTGGCGGTGGACATGCGGGTCTCCAGGAGCTGCACCAGCTCCTCCGCGCGCGCGGCGGCGGCCTGCCGGGAGGGTCCGTCGGAGCCGTCGGGTGACTGGAGCAGTTGTTCCGCGCGGGTGCGGACCTTGTTGCTGAGGCGGTCGAGTTCGGCGCGGGCGGCGCTCTCGTCGCTCTCCGCGCGCGCCTGTTCGGCCCTGAGGTCGGCGCCGACGCCGACCTTCTCGTAGACCTGCGAGGCCGCCCGGTACGCCTCCCGGAGGGCGGGCAGGGAGGCTTCGGGGGTTCGGGAGCCGTCCTCGGGCACGTCGTCGGGGGCGCCGGCGATCTCGGAGCGTTCGGCGCGCAGGGCGCGGGCGGTGCGGCGGGCGTCGTCGGCGGCGCGCTGGGCGCCGCGGCGGTCCTCGTCGGCGGCGCGGGCGCGTTCCAGGCACGCCTGGGCGCGGGCCTCGGACTCGGTGGCCTCGTCGGCGAGTTCGCGCAGCCTCACCTGCCAGCCGGCGCGCTCGCGCAGGCGGAAGGCGAGCCCGGCGAGGGCGTCGGCGGCTCGCCGGGCCTTCTGGGCGGCCTCCTGCTTCTCGTCGCGGACCTGGGCGGCTTCGGCGGCGGTCTCCTCGGCCTCCGCGCGTGCGACGCGGGCCTCGGTGAGTTCCGCCTCGGCTTCCTCGGCGAAGGCGCGCGCCTCCTCGGCGGCCTGTTCCATCTCGGCGAGCCGTCCGGCGGGGCAGCCGGTGCGCCAGGACGCGAGGCGTGCGGACAGTTCGCGGTCCTTGCCGAGGCGGGCGGCGAGGGAGCGGATCTCCTCGTCGCGGGCGGTGGCCCGCGCGCGCAGGGCCTGCCGTTCCTCGTCGGCGGCGTGCTCGTCGTGCATGGCGGGGTTCGGCGGGACGAGGAAGACGCTGTCGTCCTGGCCCGAGGGGGTGGGGGCGAGGAGGGCGGCGGCGGTGCCGACGGCGACCGTGGAGCGGGGCAGCAGGGCGGCCTCGGAGAGCGCCTCTCGCGCGCGGACGTGCGATCCGGGGTCGGTGATGATGACGCCGTCGACGAGTTCGGGGCGGGCGCCCAGCACGCGCGCGTGGTCGGCGGGGTCGACGGACTGGGCGAGGTAGCGCCAGCCGGGCAGTGCGGGGATGCCGTGCTCGCCGAGGAACTCGACGGTGGCCAGGACGTCGGGGCTGGGCGGCAGGAGGCCGCCGTCGCCGAGGGCGCCGAGGATGCGGGCGTCGTCGGCGGCGGCCGTGCGCAGGTCGAAGAGCTGGCGTTCGGCGGAGGTGACGGCGTCGTCGAGGAGTCCGCGCAGTTCGTCGGCGTACCGGTCGAGGTCGGCGGCGGACAGGGGTTCGCTGCTGAGGAGTTCGGCGAGCCGTTCCTCGGCGGCGAGGGCCTCGGCGATGCGCTGTTCGGCCTCGTACGACCGTCCGGCGGCTGTGGAGGCGTCGGCGGCGCGGGCGGCGGTCAGTTCGGCGCGGGACTCGGCGGAGGCGGTCTCGCGGGCGGTCTCGGCGGCCCGGCGGGCGGCCTCGCGGGCGGTGTCCCAGGCGGCGACGGCGCTCTTCTCGGCGTCGCTGGCGGCGAGGGCCGCGCGCGCGGGGTCGGCGTCGGGTGAGCTGTCGTCGAGCCAGCCGGCGCGGACGGCCTCGGCGATCTCCTGCTCGACCTCGGTGAGGCGCTGGCGCAGGTGCTGGGCCTCGCTGCGGGCGCGCTGGGCCTCGGTGGCGGCGGTGGTGTTGTCGCGGTAGGCGGTCTCGCTGACCTCCTGGAGGGCGGCGGAGCGCTCCTCGCCCTCGTTGGCGAGGGCTTCGGCGCTCTCGGCGGCCGCATGCAGGGCGCGGACGAGGTCGACGGCGGCCTTGGCGCGCGCGGCGAGTGCGGGGGCGGCGTCGCGTTCGGCTTCCTGGATCGCGGCGGACACGCGCGCGACGCGGTCGGAGGCGGCGCGGTGGCGCAGGGCGGCTTCGGCGGCCTGCCAGGCGGAGTGCAGGGTGCGGGCGTCGGCGAGTTCGCGTTTCTGGGCGGCGGCGGACTTCTCGGCGGCCGTGAGGGCCAGGGAGGCGTGCCGGAAGGCGAGTTCGGCGGCGATGAGGGCGCTGCGCTCTCGGGCGCCCTCGGAGTGGGTGACGGCGTAGGCGGCGGCCGTCACGCGCTGGGCGAGGTCGGCGGCCCGGGCGCGCTCCTGGACGCCGCGCGCGGACAGCCGGCGGGCCAGTGCGCGGGTGCGGCGCTCCGCGGCGGCGTGGACGTCGCGCGAGCGCGCGCGGGTGTCGGCGGCCTCGACGATCCGCCCGAGGAGGTCGACCGAGCCGGCGGTGAAGTCTCGTTCGGCGATGAGTTCGGCGCGTCGGCCGAGCTTGTTGCCGAAGCCGCCGACCAGGTCGGCGAGGCCGTCGGTGTCGCGGGTGTCGGTGACGGCGCGCAGCAGGAGGTCGGTGAAGTCGGCGTCCTTCTTGACGGCGAAGAGGCCGGCGGCCTCGCCCTCGTCGGCGTTCATCTCGCGCTGGTAGCGGAAGAGTTCGGGGTCGAGGCCCAGTTCGGTGAGGTGCTCGACCCACCGGTCGTGGATCTCCTCCCAGTGCACCTCCAGGTGCGGGTACGCCTTGTCGGCGTCGGTGATGGCGTCCCGGAACCCCTTCATGGTGCGCCTGCGCCCTTGTGCCCCGGAGGCGCCCTCCACGGGTGCGCGGACGGCGGTGGACTCGGCGACCGGCAGGCTGTCCAGGGAGAGGCCGGGCCCTGGGCGGAAGGAGTACCAGGCTTCGGCGAACTTGCGGGGGTCGTTGGAGACCTGGCGGCCGCGCCACTCGCTGACCTTGCCGACGACGACGCACTCGCCGGTCAGGACGTGCTGCCACTCCAGGGCGACGTGTCCGCAGTCGTCGGCGAGCAGGAACTTGCGCAGGACGCCGGAGGAGGCGCCGCCGAGGGTGTTGCGGTGGCCCGGGAGCATCACCGAGAAGATCAGCTTGAGCAGGACGGACTTGCCGCCGCCGTTCTCCAGGAACAGCACGCCCGCGGGCGCGGGGCGGCGCGGCGGGCCGATGGGCTCGTCCTGGAAGAACTCCGCCTGGGTGGGCGCGGGGTCGGGCACCACGTCGCCCACTCCTCGCAGGTCGAGCACGGTGTCGGCGTAGCGCGCACCGGCGGGACCGATGGAGTAGAGGCGGACCCGGGACAGCTCGTACATGGCGGCTCTCGTCGTTGAATCTCGGTGGTGGATCGTCGGCAGGGTTTGTCAGGGGATCGTTTCCGAGGGCGGAAACGGTTCACGCGTGGAACGGGAGTCCGGCGTCGGCCACCAGGTCCAGGTCCTCGGTCTCCTCGGCGGGCATCAGCGTCGGTGTCCCGTCGGTCACCGGTACGACGCCGAGTTCGAGCAGTTCGGCGAGGGCGGCGCTGCCGGCCATGTCCCGTACCTGGAGCTGGTAGCGGGCGGTGGTGCGGTAGGTGCCGCCGTTGTCGTCGCCGGTGCGCTGGAGGAACCCGGAGTCGGTGAGGAAGGCGACGGCCTTGCCGACGATGCCGGTGGTGGACCCGGCGAGGCGGCGGGCGTCCTTGGTCGCGCCGGTCGCGCTGCGGCGCGTCCACACGCGCCAGGCGGACTCCAGACCGGGCGCGTCGGACGCCGGGTCGGTGTTCTCGCCCTCCTCGGCGGCGCGCTCCTCCAGGCGCCGGCACGCCTGCCGTACGAAGGCGTCGACGCCGTGGACGCTGACCCGGCCGATGTAGCCGTCGTCGGCGAGGTCCTCGGGCCTGGGGAAGGCCATCGCGGCGACGGCGAGGTGGGCGAGGCCGTGCAGGAAGCGGTCGCTGCCGTCGGCGGAGGTACGACGCGCGTAGTCCCCCATGCGGACGGCGAACACGGAGTCCTCGCCGGCGGTGACGGCCATGCCCGCGCGCGGGGACACCTCCAGGACGACGAGGCCGAGTCCGGCGGCGACGGCGTCGGCGAGCCGGGCGAAGGCGGGGTCCTCGCGGTGGCGGCGCAGGAGTTCGGCGTACTCCTGGTCGCGCGCGGGCTGCAGTTTGGGCTGGAGCCCGTAGGCGACGAGCCGGGCGGCGTCGGCCGCGTCTGCGGGGGTGAGGGCGGCGGGGGCCGGGGGTGCGGGAGTTTCCGGTTCACTCCACTCGACGGGCTCATTCACGACAAGAACTCCAGAACATCAAGCTGCCTCGGTCCGATCCGCGGCCATGCCGACAGCGTCCAACAATGCGGTGCCGACGATCAGGTCCGCGCCGCCGAACTCGGGGTCGTCCAGCTCCGTCCCGTCGTCGACGGCGAACAGCAGTTTCTCCTCGCCCTGCCGGTAGGCGGTCCCGACCGCCGGGCTGGCGGCGTGGACGGCCAGCAGGGCCACCAGGTAGGGGAGGTCGGGGTCGGCGAGCCGGGCCTCGGACAGCAGTCCGGAGAGCCTGCGGGGCGCGTCGGCCGGGAGGTCCAGCAGGACCTTGGCGGCGGACAGCTGCTCCTCGCTGAAGCGGCTGTCGTCCGGTGTGGCGATGAGGTCGGGCTCCGGCATCTCCGCGCCGAGGTGCTCCCGCTCGACGGGGGGCGTGAGCAGGATCTCGACGAGGTCGGCGACCCGCACGGAGACGGGCGTGCGCATGCCGACGCCCTTGGTGAAGAACGCCCCGGTGACGCGGCTCGCCTGCTCCAGGGGCAGCGGCAGGACGGGGGCGACGAGGTGGCCGTAGAGGTCTATCCCGGAGGACGTCATGGGGGTCGAGAACGCCTGCCGGTCCTGTTCCGCGCGGAACAGGGGGCCGGCTTCCAGGAGCCGGGACTGCAGCTGCGTGTGCCGGCGGATGCAGTCCTTGACGATGTCGACGAGTTCCGCGGCACGCCGCTTGTTCTCGGCGTCCTCGATCTCGTCGCGTGCCTTGCGGATGTTCGTGAGGATCGCGTTCTCGTGGCGGTAGCGGTCGGCGACGTGTTCGAGTGCCTCGCCGATCATGTCCGGTACGGCGTTCAGCCAGTCGACGGCCCGGACGTTGCGCCGGGTCGCCTCCAGGGCGCGGCGGAGGGTCTCGGAGTACTGCACCGTGCGGTAGCGGGCCTGCTCGGCGGCGAGCTGGGCGTCGGCGAGCCGGCCGCGCCGGATGAGGACCTCGAGTTTGACCTCGGCGGCGATCTGGGCGCTGGTGACGTCCGTGTCGAGGGCGCCGACGAGGACGTTGACCGCCTCGTCCGTCGTACGGAGGTAGACGGCGCCGTCGAAGCCGGGGACCTCCTCGACGAGCTTGAAGTCGTAGTCGCGGCGCACGTAGCTGCCGTCGGCTGCGAACGTGCCGTACACCGCGCGGAAGCCGCGGTCGACGCTGCCGACGTTGATCAGGTTCTCCAGGACCCAGCGGGCCACGCGCTCGTGCTCCGCGGCGGGGCGCTCGGGGGCCTGGGCGGCGATGCGCGGGAGCAGGCGGGCGACGACGTGGTCGTGGTCGGCGCCGGTGTCGAAGTCCATGTTCAGGGTGACCAGGTCGATCGCCGAGAGGGCGATCTCCGCCATGCCGTACACCGAGTACTCGCCCGCGAGGTTGGCCTTGCGGGCGTCCAGGTCGTGCAGCGGGGCCGTGCAGGCGAGGGCGCGCAGCCGACGCGCCAGGCCCTCGTCGGCGGCCGGGCCCGGTGCGGGGCGCGGCGCCGCGCTGAGCTGGGGCGGAACGCGGTCCGTCGATGCAGGCGAAGTCACGGTGCACAGACTAGGTCCTCGGTCTGACAACGACCCAAACGCCGGGGTCCGCAGGCGGATCCCGGGGCGTACTAGGTCATGTCAGACACGCGCTGTTCGTACGCCTCCGTCACTCGTTCGCGTGAATCGTTCAGGTATACCGCGAGGAGCTCTTCCGCCTGCTTCCGGTTCCCGAGCTGGAGCGCCTGGAGGATCTGGCGGTTTCGCGCCAGGTACGGCTCGTGCAGCGCGCGCGGGTCGTCGACCAGGTGGAAGGCGAGGCGCAGTTCCGCGAAGACGCCGCGCATGTGCTCGTCGGTGCGCGCGCTGCCCGCGAGGGCGACGAGGGCGCGGTGGAAGTGGATGTTGGCGGTGCCCAGCGATTTCCAGTCACTTTCGCGCAGCGCCGCCTCCCCTTCGGCGACCGCCTCGGTGAGGGCGCCGAGCGCGTACGGCGGCTCGCCGATGCCCCGGACGACGGCACACTCGACCAGCGCGCGCGTGCGGTAGATGTCCTCGACGTCCTCGACCGTCAGGACGCGCACGAAGACGCCCCGGTTGAGTTCGTGGACGAGCAGCCGCTCGTGGGTGAGCAGCCGGAACGCCTCGCGCAGGGTGTTGCGGGAGACGCCGAGGGCGCCGCCGATGCTGTCCTCGGAGAGCCGGGTGCCGGGCAGGAAGTAGCCCTCGGCGATCCGGCTGCGGAGGATGTCCGCGACCCGTTCGGCCGTGCTGGTGCGCCCCAGGAGGGCGCGGTCGTCCGCCAGTCCCGTCGGTTGGCCCGTCCGCTCCGTCATGCCCGGAATTCAACCGCAGACATCTCAACGAAACAACATGGGTATTGAAGGATCGTTCAACGATCCTCTACCTTGCTACGCATCCTGGCCAGGTCCCGCACGGCTCATCCCCACGCACTCTCCGTCATCGTCTGCGAGGTGCCCCATGAGCACGACCGACACCCACTCCCCCACGACCGGCGCGGACGGCGGCCCCCTGGGCTGGCTGCGCGCCCTCGGGCCGAAGGGCCGACGCGCCTTCGCGGGCGCCTTCGGCGGCTACGCCCTCGACTCGTACGACTACTTCACGCTGCCGCTCAGCATGGTCGCGCTGGCCGCCTACTTCGGCCTGGACAGCGGGCAGACCGGCCTGTTCACCACCGTCACCCTGGTCGTCTCGGCGATCGGCGGCGCCGTCGCGGGCGTGCTGGCCGACCGGATCGGACGCGTGCGCGCGCTGATGATCACGGTCATCACGTACGCCGTCTTCACCGTCGCCTGCGGCTTCGCGCCCACGTACGAGACGCTGCTCGTCTTCCGCGCCCTCCAGGGCCTCGGCTTCGGCGGCGAGTGGGCGGTCGGCGCGATCCTGGTCGCCGAGTACGCGAGCGACAAGCACCGGGGGCGCACACTCGGCGCGGTCCAGTCCTCCTGGGCCGTCGGCTGGGGGCTCGCCGCGCTGGTCTACACGCTGGTGTTCTCCCTCGTCGACCACGACCTGGCGTGGCGTGTGATGTTCTGGACGGGCGCCCTGCCCGCCCTCCTGGTCGTGTGGATGCGCCGCCGCGTCCAGGACGCCCCCCAGGCCACCGCCGTACGCGAGCGGAGCGCCGGCAGGGGCTCGTTCACGGCGATCTTCAAGGGGCCGCTGCTGCGCACGACCCTGTTCGCCGGGCTGCTCTCCACGGGCGTCCAGGGCGGGTACTACACGCTGGCGACCTGGGTGCCGACGTACCTGAAGAACGACCGGAACCTGTCGGTCGTCGGGACGGGCGGCTATCTGACGTTCCTGATCTCGGGCGCCTTCCTGGGCTACCTGACCGGCGGCCATCTGACCGACCGGCTGGGCAGGCGGCGCAACATCTGGCTGTTCGCGCTGCTGTCGGCGGTCTGCGTCCTCGTCTACACGAACATCCCGCACGGCGCGAACACGCTTCTGCTGGTGCTCGGTTTCCCCCTCGGGTTCTGCATGTCGGCGATCTTCAGCGGCTTCGGCTCCTACCTCGCCGAGCTGTACCCGACCGCCGTCCGCGGCACCGGCCAGGGCTTCACCTACAACACCGGCCGCGCGGTCGGCGCCGTCTTCCCGACCACCGTCGGCTTCCTCGCCGACAGCTGGGGCGTCGGCGGTGCCCTGGTCTTCGGCGCGATCGGCTACGGCATCGCGGCACTCGCCCTCCTGGGCCTGCCGGAGACCAAGGGAAGGACACTGACGTGAAGGCCACTTCGTACGACCGTCCCGTGACCGCCGTCGACACCCGCGCGCACGCGTGGAGCCCGAAAACCGCCCGCGCGCGCTTCCGCGAGGGCCTCACCGGACCCACCGCCGGCGTGTCGGCGGGCCACACCCAGGCCAACCTGATCGCCGTCCCCGCCGACTGGGCGTACGACATGCTGCTGTTCTGCCAGCGCAACCCGAAGCCGTGCCCCGTGCTCGACGTGACGGACGCGGGCTCCTGGACGACGCCACTGGCCGAGGGCGCCGACCTGCGGACCGATCTGCCACGCTATCGGGTGTGGCGGGACGGGGAGCTGGTGGACGAGCCGACGGACGCGCGCGCGTACTGGCGCGACGACCTGGTGGCGTTCCTCATCGGGTGCAGCTTCACGTTCGAGTCGGCGCTGTCCCGGGCGGGCGTCCCGATGCGCCACATCGAGCAGGGCCGCAACGTCCCGATGTACGTCACCGACCGCCCCTGCCGCCCCGCGGGGCGCCTGTCCGGGCCCATGGTGGTGTCCATGCGCCCCGTGCCCGCCCGGCACCTGGAGACGGCCGTACGGGAGACCGGGCTGCTGCCCGCCGTGCACGGCGCCCCCGTGCATCTGGGCGATCCGGCGGGGCTCGGCGTCGCCGACCTCGGCCGGCCCGACTTCGGCGACCCCGTGGACACCGAACCGGACGACATCCCGGTGTTCTGGGCCTGCGGCGTCACCCCGCAGGCGGCCGTCATGGCCTCACGCCCGCCGTTCGCCCTCACGCACGCGCCGGGACAGATGTTCCTCACCGACGCCCGCGACGAGCACTACCGCGTGGGCTCCTCGGACTTCCGACAGGAGACAGCATGATCGATCTGAACGCCGACCTCGGCGAGGGCTTCGGCCGCTGGCGGCTCACCGACGACGAACAGCTCCTGACCGTCGTCACGAGCGCCAACGTGGCCTGCGGCTTCCACGCCGGGGACCCGGTCACCATGCGGCGCGTGTGCGCGCTGGCGGCCGACAACGGCGTGACGATCGGCGCGCAGGTCTCCTACCGGGACCTCGCCGGGTTCGGGCGGCGCGCGATGGACGTGCCGCCCGGCGAACTCACCGCCGAGGTCGCGTACCAGATCGGCGCCCTGGACGTCTTCGCGCGGGCCGCGGGCGCGTGCGTGGCGTACGTCAAGCCGCACGGCGCGCTCTACAACCGGATCGTCCACGACGAGGAACAGGCGCGCGCGGTCGTCGAGGGCGTCCTCCTCGCCGGGACCGGCCTTCCCGTCCTCGGCCTGCCGGGCTCACGCTTCCTGGAACTGGCCGGACAGGCGGGGCTGACCGGTGTGCCGGAGGCGTTCGCGGACCGCGCCTACACGGACGAGGGGACGCTCGTCCCGCGCGCGCAGGAAGGGGCCGTCATCCACGACCCCGAGGCGGTCGTCGAACGCTCCCTGGCCCTCGCCACGTCCGGGCACGTCGTCTCGCGGACGGGGGCGCCCGTCGCCGTCCACGCCCGCTCCCTGTGCCTGCACGGCGACACGCCGGGCGCGGTGGACCTCGCGCGCGCGGTGCGGCGGCGGCTGGAGGGGGCCGGGGTGCGGGTGGGGGCGTTCGCGTGAGGGGGGTTACGGTCGAGGTAGGGAGGGTCCGGGGAGTGCGGAGTGCTGTGCTCCGGCCGGGGCGTCGGCAAGCCGGCGGTCCCGGGCCGACGGGAAGGTGAGGGCATGACCACGAACCTGCGGATCCTCCCCGTCGGGGACGACGCGCTCCTCGTCGAGGTGTCCTCCGGCGCCGAGGCCGAGGCGCTGCACGCCGAGCTGAGCCGTCGCCGCTCCGCCGGAGCACTCACGGTCCGTGAACTCGTCCCCGCGGCCCGTACGGTCCTCCTGGACGGCCTCACGGACCCCGCCGGGCTCGCCGCCGAGCTGTCGAGGGCCGAGATCCCGCCGGTCACCGCGCGGGCGGAGGCCGCCGTGGAGATCCCGGTGCGCTACGACGGGCCGGACCTGGCCGATGTCGCCGCGCACTGGGGCGTCACAGAGGAGGAGGTCGCCCGCATCCACGCGTCCACCGGGTTCCGCGTCGCCTTCTGCGGCTTCGCCCCCGGCTTCGGCTACCTCACCGGCCTGCCCGCGCGCTACGACGTCCCCCGCCGCGGCACCCCCCGCACAGCCGTCCCCGCCGGCTCGGTCGCCCTCGCGGGCCCGTACACCGGCGTGTACCCGCGCTCCTCGCCGGGCGGCTGGCAGCTGATCGGTACGACGGACGCGGCCCTGTGGGACCACACGCGGGTGCCCGCCGCGCTGCTGTCGCCGGGGACGCGCGTGCGGTTCGTTCCGGTGGACCCGGGGGCCCGAAAGTGACCGACCGTGCTCTCGCCGTGGTTCGTGCCGGCGCTCTCACCACGCTCCAGGACCAGGGGCGCCCCGGGCACGCCCATCTGGGTGTGCCGCACTCCGGCGCGCTGGACCCCGGTACGGCCGCGCTCGTCAACCGGCTCGTCGGGAATCCCTCCTCCGCAGCCGTGCTGGAGACCACCCTCGACGGGTGTGCCCTGCGTCCCCGGTGCCCGGTCGCCGTGGCCGTCGCGGGTGCGCCCTGTCCGGTGACCGTGGACGGGCGCCCGGCGCCCTGGGGTGCTCCGGTGCACGTCCCGGCCGGTGCCCTCCTGGAGGTCGGGACGGTGACGTCCGGTGTCCGCTCCTACGTCGCCGTCTCGGGCAGCTTCCTCGTCGAACCCGTCCTCGGCAGCCGCTCCACGGACCTCCTGTCCGGCCTGGGCCCCCCGCCTCTCACGAACGGCGCCGTCCTCCCCCTGGGCCGCCCGACACCCCCACGCGCGCGCGTGGACACGGCACCCCGACCGGCGCCGCCCGCCGAACTGGTCCTGCGCGTCACCCCGGGCCCCCGCGCCGACTGGTTCACCGCCCGGGCCCTCGACACGTTCACCACGCGCGCGTACCGGGTCTCCTCGGCCAGCAACCGCATCGGTCTGCGCACCGAGGGGCCCGTCCTGGAGCGGGTCCGGCCCGGTGAACTCGCCAGCGAGGGCATGGTGCTGGGCGCCGTCCAGGTCCCGCCCGACGGGCATCCGGTCGTGTTCCTCGCCGATCACCCGACCACCGGGGGGTACCCGGTGATCGCGGTCGTCCGTACGGCGGATCTCGCGGCGGCGGCGCAGGCGGTGCCGGGGACTCCGGTGCGGTTCGTGGGAGTGCGGCGGAGGTGAGGGGCCGACTGCGCACGCGGGTGTTCACCGTGCCCGGCCCGGCGCCGTGAACGCGTGACGCTCGCCTTCGCCGTGCCGGGCTCGGTGAACGCCCGTACCGAAGCGAGCCGCTCACGCCACGTCCGCCCGCCTCTCCCCCAGCGAGACCGCGCCCACCGACACCGCCCCCAACGCCGCCGACACCGCTGCCGCGGCCCGCAGGTCCAGCCGTGCACTGGTCCCCCGCGCGCGGTGGCGCAGTTCGTCGGCGGCCAGGGTCAGCAACTGGGGCAGCAGATCGGTGCACCGCCGGGCCACCCAGGCGCTCCCCTGGGTCGCCAGCCACCACAGGCTGGCCGACCGCGTGGGCACCGGGAACTCCGGCTCCGCCGACGGCGCCGGCCCGGTCGCCCGCCCCGACTCGGCGAGCAGCGCGTGGAAGCGTGTCGCGAGCTGCCGGTGCCCCCGTTCGCCGGGGTGCAGACGGTCGGCGCTCCACATCGTCCGGTCGCTGATCCAGGCGCCCTCGGCGGCGTGGAGGTGGACGGCGCCGTGCCGCTCCGACAGGGCGTGCACGACCGTGTTGACGGCCCTCTGACGCCGGGCCAGGGGGCGGGCGAGCACGGCCGGGAGGCCCAGCATCTCCCCCGGGTCGGGCAGACACGCGGTCAGGAGGGTCACGCCCCGGCGCGCGAAGGCGCCGTACACCGTGTCGAGGCGGGTGGCGACGGCGTGGATGTCGAAGGTGCAGCGGAGGGTGTCGTTGACGCCGACGACCACGGAGGCGACGTCGGGCCGCAGCGCCAGGGCCGTCGGGAGCTGGCGCTCCACCACGTCCCGGGTCTGCGCCCCGCTGACGGCGAGGTTCGTGAAGGCCACCGGCTCCCCGCTGAGCCCGCCCGCGAGAAGCGCCGCCCAGCCGCGCCAGCCCTCGCCCACGGGGTCGCCGACCCCTTCGGTCAGCGAGTCCCCGAGGGCGACGAAACGGATGGGGTTCACGCGAGGCTCCGGGTCACGCCGGGACGGGACGGTTGCGTCGTGCCGGTGACGTCGGGACGGGACGGTTGCGTCGCATCGCATACGTCGGAACGAAACGGTAGCGTCCCGTCGCCCCTTTCAGAACGAGACGGTTGCGTCCCGTCGCCCCCGCGAGAACGAGACGGTTGCGTCCCGACGTCAGCGTTACGACGAAACGGCACCGTCCCGTCGCCGACCTCCCCACGACAAGGCACCGCCGCCTCATGAGCGGCCAAGAACGCATCCACCGCCCCCTCCCACCCAAAACACTCCGCCCGCGCACGAGCCTCCCCACGCCGCTCCCCCTCACCCCGGGCGAGGAGTATCTCGACGGCGTCCGCGAACGCCTCCCCCCGATCGGCGGCGACAGCCCCGGCACCCCCGATCACCTCGGGCAGAGCGGACGAGGCGCTGACGACGACCGGCGTGCCGCAGGCCATGGCCTCCAGCGCGGCGAGCCCGAAGGTCTCGGCGGGCCCCGGGGCGAGGCACACGTCGGCGGACGCCTGGAGCGCGCCGAGCACCCCCCGGTCCCCCACGTGCCCGAGGAAGGTCACCGGCAGCCCCTGGGCCCGCTGTTCGAGCCGGCCCCGCAGCGGCCCGTCCCCGGCGACGACGAGCCGCGCGGGGACGCCACGGGCGCACAGCGCCTCCAGCGCGTCCAGGGCCGTACCGGGCCGCTTCTCCACGGACAGCCGGGTGCAGGTGACGAGGAGCACCTCGTCGGCGCGGGCGTAGCGCTCGCGCAGCCCGGGGTCGCGCAGTGAGGGGTGGCGCTGGACGAGGTCGACGCCGAGCGGGGCGCGGACGACGTTGCGGGCGCCGATGCGGACGAACTCGCGTTCGGCGAACTCGGTGGTGCACACCACGCGCGCGTAGGTGTGCGCGGTACGGACGTTGAGGGCGTCGGCGGCGCGGCGGGCGGTGCCCTCGGGCAGGCCCCAGGTGCGCAGGACGCCGTCGGCGGTCTCGTGGGAGACCATCACGGCGGGCACGCGCGCGCGGCGTGCCCAGCGGCCGGTCCATCGGAGGGTCGTCCGGTCGGAGACCTCCAGCCGGTCGGGGCCGAGTTCCTCCAGGAGGCGCGCGACCCGGTTCTTGTCGGTGAGGACGCGGTACCCGCCGGTGCCGGGAACGACCGGTCCGGGCAGGGTGATGATCCGCCCCTGCTCGGTGTCCTGGTCGGTGTGGCGGGGCCCGGGGACGATGAGCACGGGTTCGTGCCCGGCCTCGCGGAACCCCTTGCCGAGTTCGCGCAGGGCGGTGCGCAGACCGCCGGAGGCGGGGGCGACGAAGTTGGCGAGCCGGACGATCCGCAGCCCCTCCCCGTCACGGACGACCCGCGGCCAGTCCCCCTTGCCGGCGCCCGAGGCCTCACGCGCGCCCCGAAGCACCCCCGAAGCCTCACGCGCGGCCCGCAGCGCCCCCGAAGCCTCACCCGAGCGCTGACGGGCCTCGTCACGCGCCCCGGAAGCCTCACGCACCCCCTCGCCCCCGGAGGCTTCACGCACCCCCTCAAAGGCACCCTCACGCGTCCCCTCGGACACGCCCCGCACCCCCTCGCCCCCGCTCACGCCGCCACCGCCTGCCGGCGCCGCGCGGCCAGCACGTCCGCGTAGTGCCCGATGAGCTGGTCCCCGACGGCGGCCCAGGTCCGCCCCTCGACCATCGCGCGCGCGGCAGCCCCGTAGGACGCCCGGCGCGCGGGATCGGCGGCGAGGGCGGCGACCGCGTCCCGTGCGGCGTCGCGGTCGCCCGCGGGGAAGAGCAGCCCGGTGCGCCCGTCGGCGACGAGGTCGAGCGGTCCGCCGGCGGCGGGCGCGACGACCGGGACGCCGCTGGCCATGGCTTCCTGGACGGTCTGGCAGAACGTCTCGAAGGGCCCGGTGTGGGCGAAGACGTCGAGGGAGGCGAAGATCCGGGCGAGCTCGTCGCCGGTGCGGCGGCCGAGGAAGACGGCGCCGGGGAGCTGTTCGGCGAGCGCGGGCCGGCTGGGCCCGTCGCCCACGACGACGACCTTGACGCCGGGAAGCGCGCACACGCCGGAGAGCAGTTCGATGTGCTTCTCGGGGGCGAGGCGGCCGACGTACCCGACGATCGTCTCGCCGTTCGGGGCGATCTCGCGCCGGATCGCGTCGTCGCGGAGGTCGGGACGGAACCGTACCGTATCGACGCCGCGCGGCCAGAGCTTCACGCGGGGGACGCCGTGGGCGGCGAGGTCGTGCAGGGAGGCGCTGGAGGGCGCGAGGGTGAGGTCGGCGGCGGAGTGGACGGAGCGGATGCGGCGCCAGGCGGCGGCCTCTCCGGCGCCCATGTAGGTGCGGGCGTAGCCGGCGAGGTCGGTCTGGTAGACGGCGACGGCGGGGACGCCGAACTTGGCGGCGGCGGCCATGCCGCGCACGCCGAGGACGAAGGGGCTGGCCAGGTGGACGACGTCGGGGCGGTGCCCGACGATCGTCGCGGCGAGGCGCCGGCTGGGGAGGGCGACGCGGACCTGGGGGTAGCCCGGGAGCGGAAGGGAGGGGACGTGGACGACAGGGCAGGGCGCCGAGGCGTCCGGCCGGTGTCCCGGCGCGGGGGCCGGGGCGACGACGACGGGGGCGTGACCGCGATCTACGAGGTGCCGGGCGGTCTGGAGCGCGCAGTGGGCCACGCCGTTCACGTCGGGGGGAAAGGATTCGGTCACGATGACGACACGCATACCGGTGTTGTCTCCGCACCGGACGTGAACGCGTCAAAGTGGATCTTTCCGAACGACAAACGTCGCATGAGCGTTGAGATGCACACCCGAGCAGGTCAGACGGTGTCCATGTCCGTCTGACCCGAGGGTCGTCGGGTGTTCACCCGGCGAGCGGAAGGAGGCCCGTTCCGATCACACGCGGGAGCCTGTTCCGATCAGAAACGATCACATCAGAAGCGATCACACGGAAAAGCAGAAGCGGTCACATGGCGGCCGCGTCCGGTCCGATCCGGCTGCGTACGGCCGTCTGGACCTCCGCCTCCTCGGCGGGGTCGGCGGCGAGTCGGCGCAATCGCTCCACCACGCGCGCGTCGCCGGTCTCGGCGTGCCGGGCGGCGACCTCTCTGGTGGTCTCCTCGCAGTCCCAGAGGCATTCGACGGCGAAGCCGGTGGCGAAGGAGGGGTCGGTGGCGGCGAGGGCCTGGGAGCACTGGCCGCGCAGATGGGAGGAGGCCGTCTCGCGGTAGATGTGCCGCAGCACGGGGGCCGCGCAGACGATGCCGAGGCGCCCGGCGCCGTCGACGAGGGGCCACAGGGTCGGCGCGTCGCAGCCCTCGCTGCGTACGGCTTCGCGCAGGGCGCCGAGGACGAGGTCGCTGTCGCGGGTGGCGCCCCGGCAGGCGAGGACGCGGCCGGCGGCGGCGCCGAGCGGGTCGGGCCGGTGGACCCACCCGCGCGCGCGGTCGACGGCGGCGACGGACCGCATCCGCTCGAAGGCGTCCACGGCGGCCTCGACGACGGGCGCGGTGCCGGTGGCGACGGCCTGTTCGACGAGGTCGAGGACGTCGGGGTCGTGGCTGTCGGCGAGGTAGCGCAGGGCGGTGCACCGGGCGCCCTCGGTGCCGTCCTGGGCTGCCCTGAGGATCTCGGGACGGTCCTCGGGGCCCGCGACAGCCGCGAGACAGCGGGCGGCGGGCACATGGAGCGCGGCGCCCCGCTCTACGCCCTGCTGGGCCCACTCGAAGACGGCGGCGACGCTCCAGCCGGGGCGTGGTCCGCTGGGACTCAGCTGGCGTTGCCAGCGGTCGAAACAGCCGGTCTCCTGGGCGGCGCGCACGCGCGCGGAGACGTACTCGCGCGGGTCCTCGGCCCACAGGCGCCAGGGCCTCGGTTCGAAGGCGTCACGGACGGTCGCGGCGAGTTCGGCCTCGCCCTCGGCGTCGGTGGCGAACCGGGCGAGCACGGGGGCGGCGAGGGCGCGCAGGCCCGCGTCGTCGTCGCGCAGGGCGAGTTCGTCGAGCGCCCAGGCCCAGTTGGCGCCCGAGGTGGCGTACCGGCGCAGCAGCCACAGGGCGTCGCGCCTGCCGTAGGAGGCGAGGTGGCCGAGGACCGCGAGGGCGAGGCCCGTGCGGGACTCCTCGGTGTCGAAGGCGTCCTCGGCGTCGAAGAGATGCGCCTCGATGTCGTCCAGCTCGCCGTTCAGGTCGAGGTAGAGACGGGCGTAGTACAGGGAGCGGTTCTCCACCTGCCAGTCGTGGCGGGGATCGCGCAGCACACAGTGGTTCAGGGCCGCGAGCGCTTCGGCGCGCGGTGCGGTGAGCGCGTGCAGCGTGCCGTCGCCGCGACCCCTCTGGAGGAGGCCGAGCAGGGTGCCGCTGGGCGCTATGACCGGATCGAACATGGGAAACAGCCTCACATCAAGCGTCGACGCAACCGGGGATCGTGCACTACCTGGCCGCGTGACAACACGTCGGGGCGCCCGCCGTCTCTTGCTTGCTGTAGACCATCTTCCTCTGCCTCTCGTCGGTGGCCCATGCGGGCCGCATCACGGCCCACGCGGTGCGGCAACACCTGCCCAGCCATCGTGTCCGTGAATCACGACGTCATGATGACCCGGCCGTTCTGCCTGCCGCGACCGAAATTTCCGGCGGCTTCGTACCGCCTCCCCCGTTGTGGTCGATTTACCTGCTGAAAAACTGTTTATTACCTGGTGAACGCCACATCACCGCCCGTGGTTCACCTCACGCCGAACAGCTCCAGAAGCTCTGCCCGGCCGAACATCCGGGCGGTGTCGACGGCCGAGGGGGTGCCCCCGGCGGGGTCGGCGCCGGCCGCCAGGAGGATCCGGACGACCTCCGTCTCCCCCTTGAAGGCGGCCCCCGCGAGAGGGGTCTGCCCCCGGTCGTTGACGTCGCCCGCGGGCGCCCCCCGGTCCAGGAGGGCCCGTACGGCGTCGGCGTGGCCGTGGTACGCGGCGAGCATCACGAGGGAGTCGCCGCGGTCGTTGGTGAGGTTGGCCGGAACGCCCGCGTCCACGTACGCCACGAGCGCCTCGGTCCGACCCTGCCGGGCCAGATCGAAGATCTTGGTCGCCAGCTCCACGACCTCGGGGTCGGGGGCTTCAGCCATCGGTTCGGACCGCCTCTCGTACGCCGGCGCTCTGCCGTACGGGTGAATCGACAGGGTACTGGCTCGTCGCGCACATGGGTGGCGCCCCCTGCGGCAAAGATCACGAACAGGCCCGTTCGAGGCAATCATCCCCTTCGGGCGGCGCAAGCGGGGTTACATCGAACGGGGGAAATTCGCCTCAATTCACTCTTTTGCACCTTTTATCGTATAGATACATCCTGTGAGCCTGGAAGTACTCATGGTGACTGTCCCCCCTAGCCAGGAGAACTCGAATGATCCTGTCCATCTCAGGCGTGGTCCTGCTCGGCATCATCGTCTTCCTCTTCTTCAAGAAGGACGGACTCAAGGCGTCCCACGCGCTGGTGGCCGCCCTCTTCGGCTTCTACATGGCCAGCACGGCCATCGCCCCCAGCATCAAGGCGGGCGGCGAGAGCCTCGCGAGCCTGCTCGGCGGCATCAAGTTCTGACCCGTCCCGTACGCACCTCCAGGAGACAGCAGTGGCCCGGCGCCCCCTCCCCCGCATCCTGAGCACCGGCAGCGCGCAGATCGCCCGGAGCCGGGAGCTGGCCCGGACGGCGGCGGACAGCGCCACCGACGTCCTCCACCCGCTGATCACGATCTCCCGCGGTCTGCGCCGGCTGGCCTCGGCCGGGCGGCGCAGATGGGCCGAGACCCCCAAGGACAAGCGCGGACCGCTGCTGTTCCTGGTGGCCTCGGTGGTCCTGGTCGTGGCGTTCGTGCCGTACGGGCCGCTGCTCGCCGTCGTCGCGCTGATGGCGGCGGCGGCCTGGCAGGGCCGGGACCGCACCCCACCGGCCCCGGAAGGCCCGGACGAGGCCCAGACGGCCCGGCTCGGCTCCCTGTACGAGGCGCTCGTCCCGTACTTCTCGACCGCCGAGGACCCCACCCCCCTGTACGCCCACGGCGGCGACTGGGAGAAGGCGTTCCCGGCGTACGACTTCGACGAATCGGGCCGTGTCGCGCGCCTGCGCGTGCGCTACCCGGCCTACTTCCCGGACGGCGAGGCCGAGTCCCGCGCGCGCGTCGAGCAACTCCTCTCCGCCAAGGCCGGCCGGGGCCGCGAGTACCTCTTCGCCTGGGACGAGGAGGGCAACGAGCTCACCGTCGACGTCCTCGCCCCGCTCCCCACCGACCTCGCCGCCCAGCGCTTCGTCACCGCCCCCGGCGAGACGGTCCTCGGCTTCACCGACCCCTCCCACACCCAGCGCACGCTCCCGCTCACCCACGGCGAGGAGCAGCGCGACGTCCCGCCGGTCGTCTGGCGCACCGGCATCCGCTCCACCGAGCCCCACCTCCTGGCCGTCGGCCAGCCCGGCACCGGCACCTCCACCCTGCTGCGCTCCATCGCCCTGCAGGCCCTGCGGTACGGCGACGTCCTGATCGTCGACGGCGGCGGCACCGGCGAGTACGCGTGCCTGACCGGCCGCGACGGCGTCCTCGGCGTCGAGGTCGGCCTCGCCGGGGCGCTGACCGGCCTGGAGTGGGCGGCGCAGGAGACGGAACGGCGGCTGATCGCCGCGAACCGTGCCCGGCAGGAGGGCCACCCCCCGCCCGAGGACACCAAGCGCCCCCTGTGGATCCTCCTGGACCGCCCGACCGCCTTCACCCACCTGGCGGCCGCCGACGGCCAGAAGGACCCCCAGACGTACCTGCACACGCCCCTGCGGCACGGCCGCGCCGCAGCGGTGACCGTGGTCGTGACGGAACAGTTCGACGCCCTCGACGGCCTGGGCGACGCCGTACGGCAGCACACCCGCGCGCGCGTGGTCCTCGGCCCGGCCTCCCCCCACCAGCTGGCGGCCGTCCTGGGCGCACCCCCGCACACCACCCCCGTCGACCACATGCCCCCGGGCCGCGGCTACGCCCGGCTCGGCACCGGCCCGGTCCACCGCCTCCAGGTCCCGGCGACCCCGGACCCGTACGACGACGCCACCAGCGACGCCGACCGGCAGGCGGTCCTGGACCTCCTGCCCCCGCGCAGCGCACCCCCGCTGGACGACGACACGGTGTCGGTGGAGACGGTGTCACTGGAGAAGGCGTGACGCCGTAGGGCGGAGAGGTAAGGGGCATTCTCCAAGGAGAGCGCCCCTTACAACATCCCTTTACAACATCCCCCTACGACATCTCCTTACGTCACGCCACGAACGTCCGAGGCGTCTCCCCGCCCCCCGACCGCCCGCTCTCCACGAGCCGGGCCGCGGCGGCCAGCCGTGCCGCCGCCTCGTCCGCCACCGCGCCCCCGACGGTGAACGGCAGCCGCACATACCCCTCGAACGCCCCGTCCACCCCGAACCGCGGCCCCGACGGCACCCGCACCCCGACCCGCTCCCCCGCCTCGGCGATCCGCGACCCGGACAGCCCCCCGGCGCGCACCCACAGGGTGAGCCCGCCCTGCGGCACCGAGAACTCCCAGGACGGCAGCTCGGCGCGGAGGGCGGCGACGAGGGCGTCCCGGTTCTCGCGGGCCTGGATCCGCCGCAGCTCGACGGCCTGTGCCCAGCCGCCCGTCGAGAAGAGCCAGTTGACGGCGAGCTGCTCCAGGACCGGCGTCCCGAGGTCGGCGTACGCGCGCGCGGCGACGAGGCTGCGGATGACGTCGGGCGCGGCGCGCACCCAGCCGATGCGCATCCCGGCCCAGAACGCCTTGCTGGCCGAGCCGACGGTGATCACGGTGGACCCGGCGGGGTCGAACCCGCACACGGGGCGCGGCATCGACACGTCCTCGTCGAGCCACAGCTCGGTCATCGTCTCGTCGGCGACCAGCACCGTCCCGGCGGACCGGGCGGCCTCCACGAGCCGGCGCCGCTGGTCGTCGTCGGCGAGCGCGCCGGTCGGGTTGTGGAAGTCGGCGACGACATAGGCGATGCGCGGCGCGGCCTCCCTGAGGACCTGCCGCCAGCGGTCCATGTCCCACCCGGTGAGTCCCTCGGCCATCGCGACGGGCACCAGCCGCGCGCCCGCCTCCCGCATCAGCTGGAGGATGTTGGCGTACGACGGGGACTCGACGGCGATCCGTTCGCCGCGCCCGCCGAAGAGGTGGCAGATCGCGTCGATGGCGCCCATCGCGCCGGTCGTCACCATGATCTGCTCGGGCATGGTGGGGATCCCGCGCGCGGTGTACCGCTCGGCGATCATCGCGCGCAGGGCGGGCAGGCCGGCCGGGTAGTCGCCGTGCGTGTGCGCGTACGGCGGCAGCTCCTCCAGGGCGCCCTGGACGGCCCGGGTGAGCCACGGTTCGGGTGCGGGCAGGGCCGCGCAGCCCAGGTCGATCATCGACCCGAGGTCCTCGGGGGCGAGCGGTTCGAGCCCGCGCGCGGGCAGGGGGTTGCCGGCCGGGACGACGGTCCAGCTGCCGGCCCCGCGCCGCGACTCCAGGAACCCTTCCGCGCGCAGCGCCTCGTAGGCCGCCGCGACGGTCGTACGGCTCACGGACAGGGCGAGGGCCAGTTCGCGTTCCGCGGGCAGGCGGGCGGCGACCGGGACGCGGCCCTCCAGGACGAGCAGGCGGACGCCGTCGGCGAGGGCCCGGTAGGCGGGCGGGCGGCGGGTGCCGGGCCCGGCCGGGCGCTCCTGCTGGGACGTCAGCAGCCGTGCGAGCTGCGCGGGTCCCACCGCCGAGGTCCACTGCGCCATGTAGATCAGTCCACCTTCCCCGAATTGGCCCTGGATGCATCCCGCACCCCACCCACAGAGTGACACGCACCAGTCCACTTCCACCATCAGGGGGTCCCCCTTGTCCGCCTCGGCCACCCGCCACCGTCTGGGACGCCGCCTCGTCCAGCTCTACGCCGGCCTCGCGCTGTACGGCGCCAGCTCGGCCCTCCTGGTGCGCGCGGGACTCGGTCTGGAGCCCTGGGGCGTCCTGCACCAGGGGCTCGCGGAGCTGACCGGGCTGACGATCGGCGAGGTGGCCATCGCCATGGGCGCGCTGGTGCTGCTGCTGTGGATCCCGCTGCGCCAGCGCCCGGGGCTCGGCACGGTCTCCAACGTGTTCGCCGTCGGCCTCGCGATGGACGCCACGCTCGCCCTGGTCCCCGACGTGCACGGCCTGGCCGTACGGATCCCGCTGATGGCCTCGGCGATCGTCCTGAACGGGGTGGCGACCGGGCTGTACATCGCGGCGGCGTTCGGTCCCGGGCCGCGGGACGGGCTGATGACGGGGCTGCACCGGCGTACGGGCCGGTCGATCCGGCTGATGCGGACGGCGGTCGAGGTGGCCGTGGTGGTGACCGGGTTCGTGCTCGGCGGGACGCTCGGGGCCGGGACGGTGCTGTACGCGCTCACGATCGGGCCGCTGGCCCAGGTGTTCCTGAAGGTGTTCGCCGTCGCCGCGCCGCCGGTCGGCAGCGCGGTCGTTGCCACCGGGACACCGGAGGGGGCCATACTGCCGCGGTGACCACGCTGATACGCCACCCGTACCTGGACCACCCGGGGCCCATCCCGTTCGCGCACCGAGGCGGCGCCGCGGACGGCCTGGAGAACACCGTGGCGCAGTTCCGGCGGGCCGTGGAGCTGGGCTACCGGTACATCGAGACGGACGTGCACGCCACCCGCGACGGCAAGCTGGCCGCGTTCCACGACTCCACGCTCGACCGGGTCACCGACGGCGCGGGCCGGATCGCCGACCTGCCGTGGACGGACGTCGCCCGCGCGCGGGTGGGCGGCCGGGAACCCGTACCCCTCTTCGAGGAGCTGCTGGAGACGTTCCCCGAGGTGCGCTGGAACGTCGACATCAAGGCCGAGCCCGCGCTGCACCCGCTGCTCAACCTGATCGCCCGCGCGAACGCCTGGGACCGCGTCTGCGTCGGCTCCTTCTCGGAGGCCCGCGTGGTGCGCGCCCAGCGCCTGGCGGGCCCGCGCCTGGCGACGTCGTACGGCACCCGGGGGGTGCTGAACCTGCGGCTGCGGTCCTGGGGCGTGCCCGCGACGGTGCGGCGCTCGGCGATCGCCGCGCAGGTGCCCGAGGCGCAGTCGGGGATCCCGGTGGCGGACCGGCGTTTCGTGCGTCTCGCGCACGCGCGGGGGCTGCAGGTCCACGTGTGGACCGTGAACGAACCCGCGCGCATGCACCGGCTTCTGGACCTCGGCGTGGATGGCATCATGACCGATCACATCGACACGCTGCGCGAGGTCATGCGGGAGCGGGGCGTCTGGGCCTGAGGGCCCGCGCGCGGCGGTCCGACGGGGAAGCGAGGCACGGGTGGGGAGCACCGACACCCTGGTGGCGGACGCCACGGACCGGCGGCGCGAGCAGCGCGGCTGGTACTTCTACGACTGGGCGTGCTCGGTCTACTCGACGAGCGTCCTCACGGTGTTCCTGGGCCCCTACCTGACGTCGGTCGCCGAGAACGCCGCCGACGCCGACGGGTACGTCCATCCGCTGGGAGTGCCCGTGCGCGCGGGCTCGTTCTTCGCGTACTCGGTGTCCCTGTCGGTGATCGTGGCCGTGGTGCTGATGCCGCTGGTGGGGGCGGCGGCCGACCGTTCGGGCCGCAAGAAGCCGCTCCTGGGGATCACGGCGTACATCGGGGCGGCGGCGACCCTGGGGATGTTCTTCCTGGCCGGCGACCGCTATCTGCTGGGCGGGCTGCTGCTGATCGTCGCGAACGCCGCCCAGGCCGTGTCGATGATGCTGTACAACGCCTACCTGCCGCAGATCGCCGGCCCCGAGGAGCGCGACGCGGTCTCCTCGCGCGGGTGGGCGTTCGGGTACGCGGCCGGGTCGATCGTCCTGGTCGTCGATCTGGTGCTGTACCTGGCGCACGACTCGTTCGGGGTGTCCGAGTCGACGGCCGTACGGATCTGTCTCGCCTCGGCGGGCCTGTGGTGGGGGACGTTCACGCTGATCCCGCTGCTGCGGCTGCGGGACCGGCCCTCGGCCCCGCGCGCGGGCGCGTCCGCGCCGGGCCTGAGGCAGTTCGCGGCGACGATCCGCGACATGCGCCGCCACCGGCTGACCCTCGCCTTCCTGCTGGCCTACCTGATCTACAACGACGGCATCCAGACGGTGATCTCCCAGGCGTCCGTGTACGGCTCCGAGGAGCTGGGCCTGAGCCAGTCCACGCTGATCGGCGCCGTCCTGCTGGTGCAGGTGCTGGCGGTGGCGGGCGCGCTGGGGATGGGCCGCCTCGCCCGGACGTACGGCGCCAAGCGGACGATTCTCGGCTCGCTGGTCGCCTGGACGCTGACCCTGGGCGCGGGCTACTTCCTGCCCGCCGGGAAACCGGTCGGCTTCTTCCTGCTGGCCGCCGCCATCGGGATGGTTCTCGGCGGCAGTCAGGCGCTCTCGCGCTCGCTCTTCTCCCATCTGGTGCCGCCCGGGAAGGAGGCCGAGTACTTCTCCGCGTACGAGATGAGCGACCGCGGGATGAGCTGGCTGGGCCCGCTGCTCTTCGGCATCACCTACCAACTGACCGGTAGTTACCGGGACGCGATCATCTCCCTCGTGGCCTTCTTCGTCCTCGGGTTCGTGCTGCTCGCGAGGGTTCCGGTGGGGCGGGCGATCCGCGACGCGGGGAATCCCGTACCCGAGAGGATTTAGCGCTCACGGCGAAAGGGCGGTAGTGTACGCGTTTGGCCTGCCAGGCGTACCGTTACTGCGCGTCAAAGATGCCGAAACGCTGGGTTACATCCCTGAACAGATGTGACAAAGCGGGCGCCGGTGGGTACTGCACTGGTTGACAAGGCTGCGGCTACGACGGCGACGCACCACCCGGAACGGGACTCGGAACGGGAATCTTTACCGCCGACCGGACGTTGACCGGATGACGACGACAGCGACACCTGTCCTGTGGGCGACAAGCCCGGGAGGCACGATTCATGAGTGAGCGAGCTCTTCGCGGCACGCGCCTCGTGGTGACCAGCTACGAGACGGACCGCGGCATCGACCTGGCCCCGCGCCAGGCCGTGGAGTACGCATGCGAGAAGGGGCACCGCTTCGAGATGCCCTTCTCGGTCGAGGCGGAGATCCCGCCGGAGTGGGAGTGCAAGGTCTGCGGAGCCCAGGCACTCCTCGTGGACGGCGACGGCCCTGAGGAGAAGAAGGCCAAGCCCGCGCGTACGCATTGGGACATGCTGATGGAGCGGCGCACCCGCGAGGAACTCGAAGAGGTTCTTGAGGAGCGCCTGGCTGTGCTGCGGTCCGGGGCGATGAACCTTGCGGTGCATCCCCGGGACAGCCGTAAGTCCGCTTAGCTCCTCGGAGCTTCGGCCGCACTTCAGCGCCGGCATGACCGCGGGCGCCGTACGCGAAGGTTGCGTACGGCGCCCGCGGTCTTAGGGCTGCCCGGAAGGGCTCAGTACGTCAGCGGCGGGCGCTGGTCCTGCGGGCCGTCCGCCCTGCTGCCGTCCTCCCTGATGACCTCGCCCTGGACGACCTTGCCGTCGGGGCGGTGGATACGGGCCTGCTGGAAGGCGTCGCCCAGGGTGCCGGGGCCGGCCGCGCGGAGCCTGCGCTCGACCGCGCGCTCCGCGTAGGCGGACAGGGCCTTGCGGACCGGGGGGAGCAGCAGGAGCAGGCCGAGGGCGTCGGAGATCAGGCCCGGGAGCATCAGGAAGAGGCCGCCGAGCATCATGAAGCCGTTGCCGCCGCTCGCCTCCGGGGAGCCGCCGCGCTGCAACGCCTCGTTCAGCGCGCGGAAGGCACGACGGCCCGCGCGCTTGATGACCACGGAGCCGAGGACGATCCCGCCGACCAGCAGCAGGAAGACGACGAAACCGCTCGCCGCCTTCGCGACCACGGTCAGCAGCCAGATCTCCAGCACCAGCCAGGCCGCGATCCCGAGCGGCAGGAACGTCCGCACGCGGGAGCGCGGGGGCCGGACGGAGGACGTGGGGGTCGATGCGCCAGTCATACGTCCAGTGTGCCTGGACACAGCTCAGAGCGGTGTAAGGGACCGATCAGCGCAAGCTGTACGGCCCCGGGCGGCTGTGCGCCTCCGCATGAGCCCCGCGCTTCGAGGTGCGCCCCGTATGCAGCGCACCCCTCGCGCCCACGGCACGCTTACGGCTGCTGCCCCTCCACCCGGCGCGCGGGCGCCGGCTTGCCGCCCTTGCCGGTGATCTTGCCGACGCGCTCCGAGGCGCCCCACGCGGTGACCCGCCACAGCGCCTCGACCATGATGTCCCGGCTCATCTTCGAGTCGCCGAGTTCGCGCTCGACGAACGTGATGGGGACCTCCACGACGTGGAAACCGGCCTTCACCGCGCGGCGGGCCAGGTCGACCTGGAAGCAGTAGCCCTGGGAGGCGACCTCGTCGAGGCCGAGCCCTTCGAGGGTCTCGCGGCGGAAGGCGCGGTAGCCGCCGGTGATGTCGCGCAGCGAGAGGTCGAGCGCGAGGCGGGAGTAGAAGCTGCCGCCGCGGGAGATGAACTCGCGGGACTTCGGCCAGTTCACCACCCGGCCGCCGGGGACCCAGCGGGAGCCGAGGACCAGGTCCGCGCTCTTCAGGGCGGTCAGCAGGCGGGGCAGTTCCTCCGGCTGGTGGGAGCCGTCGGCGTCCATCTCGACCAGGACGCCGTAGTCGTGCTCCATGCCCCAGCGGAAGCCCGCGAGGTAGGCGGCGCCGAGGCCCTCCTTGCCCTTGCGGTGCATGACGTGGACGTGGTCGTCCCCGGCCGCGAGTTCGTCCGCGAGCTTTCCGGTGCCGTCGGGGCTGTTGTCGTCCGCCACGAGGATGTGGGCCTCGGGGACCGACTCCCGTACCCGGCCGACGATGCGCTTGATGTTCTCCGCCTCGTTGTAGGTCGGAATGATCACCAAGGTCTCGCCCAAGGGACCGAACCGCCGTCCGCGGTCCTGTGCCGAGAGGGTCCCGTCGCCGTCGTTCACCGCTACCCCTTCAAGTCGTGCTCAGGGGACCACCATAGTGGCCGCTGTCTGCGGCGACATGCCGGATCATGTTTACAGTGGTGTCGAATCCCCAAGAGTGGGGTAAGAGTGCCCGTTCGCCCGTCCCGTCCCCCGACTTCGCGGTGTACGCGGGGGATGCGCGAGGTTAACTCTGCGGGTGGAGGCCCGGCGCCCTTCGGGCCGACCAGGGGCCCGCTGGCTGCGGGTCGACCGAAAGCCGTTGTCTACTGAACGCCGGGCCCCACCCGGGTCGCACCTCCCCGTTCGGCGGAACGTTCCGTCGCCGCTGTGCGGGCGCTGGGCCTGGCTCCCAGTGGCGGTGCCGTCGGCAGTGCACCGTCCCTGACCCAGTGGCGCCGCGGCGAGTCCCGGAGGTTCTCCCGACGGGGCGTCCGGCAGTGGACTCGGCCGAACCTACCGGTCCCCCGCCGCCCACTGTCAACACCCGCTCGACCTGCGCTTCTCTCCTCAACGCGCTGGTCAGAGGGGAGCCGGCCACGGTGTGGGGAGCCCGCGCAGACGGGTGATCTTGGGGTGGGGAGGGGGCGGGGGTCACTCGGGCGGGCGCAGGCGCCTGCGGCGAGCGGCAGGAGGGGGCGGCACGTGCCGGCGTTCACGCGGTGGGCACGAGGCCGGCACCCGCCCGTGCCGGCGCTCCCCCTACCCCTCGAACACCGTCCGCCCCCCGACCACCGTCCGCAGGCACACCGGCAGGTCGCGGCCCGGGGTCAGGTCCGGCAGGCCCGGTGTTCCCGAGCGGGGGTCCGTCGACCAGCGGGAGACCCGGTCGTCGGGGGCCTGGACGATCAGTTCGCCGGTGTGCCAGACGGCGTAGTCGGCGGGGGCACCGGGGACGAGGGTGCCCGCGTCGTCGCGGCCCCTCGCGCGCCAGCCGCCCCGGGTGTGGGCGGTGAAGGCGGCACGGACGGAGACGCGGTGGGCGGGGTTGTGGTGAAAGGCGGCGGCGCGGACGGTGCCCCAGGGGTCGAGGGGGGTGACGGGGCTGTCGGAGCCGAAGGCGAGGGGGACGCCCGCGCGCAGGAGCGCGGCGAAGGGGTTGAGGCTCCGGGCCCGGTCGGCGCCGAGGCGCTGCGCGTACATGCCGTCGTCGCCTCCCCACAGCGCGTCGAAGGCGGGCTGGACGGACGCCGTCAGCCCCAGTTCCGCGAAGGCGGCGATGGTCTGCGGCGTCAGCATCTCCGCGTGTTCGACCCGGTGCCGGGCGGCGCGGATCCGGGCGAGGCCGACGGTCTCGGCGGCCGTACGGAACCCCTCGACGACGGCGGTGACGGCGGCGTCGCCGATCGCGTGGAAGCCCGCCTGGAGCCCTGCCTCGGTGCAGGCGACGACGTGCGCGGCGACGGCGCCCGCGTCCAGGTAGGCGAGGCCGGTGCCGGAGCCGTCGGCGTACGGCTGGTGCAGGCAGGCCGTGTGGGAGCCGAGGGCGCCGTCGACGAAGAGGTCGCCGGCGGCGCCGACCGCGCCGAGTTCGCGGGCCTTGGTGACGTCCTGCTCGGCCCAGTAGCCGACGACGCGGGGGCCCGCGAACTCCCCGGCGAGCTTCAGGAGGCCGGTGAAGTCGTCCTCGGAGGAGATCTCGGGGCCCGCGCACTCGTGGACGGACCCGATGCCGAGGGACGCGGCGTGCGCGAGGGCGGTGCGCTGGGCCTCGGCGCGCTGGACCGGCGTCACGGCCGCGAACGCCGCCGCGCGGACCGCGTGGTGCGCGTCGGCGGTGAGGGGGCCGTCGGGGCGGCCCAGGGCCGTGAGGTCGAGGAGCGCGGTCGAGGCGACGGCCGAGTGGACGTCGATGCGGGACAGGTACAGGGGGCGTCCGCCGGTCGCCTCGTCGAGCTCCGCGCGCGTGGGCGGGCGGCCGTCGGGCCAGCGGGCGGCGTCCCAGCCGTGCCCGAGGAGGACCTTGTCGGCGGGCCGGGCCTCGGCGAACGCGCGCACCCGGGCGAGGGCGTCGGCGAGGGAGGGTGCGTCGGAGAGGTCCAGGCCGGTCAGGGCGAGGCCGGTGGAGGTGGTGTGCACGTGGGCGTCGGTGAACGCGGGGGTGACGAGCCCGCCGTCCAGGTCGACCACCTCGTCGACCCCGTCCGCGAACGCGTCCGCCGCGCCCTCCGAGCCGACCCAGGCGACCTGCCCGCGTTCGACGACCATCGCGGTCGCGAACGGGTCGGCGGGGCTGTGGACCTCTCCTCGGCGGAGCAGGACGGTCTGCGGGTCGGGGGTGCGCTCACTCATGGGGACAGTGTCTCGCCCGGCACTGACAGTCCGGTACGCAGGGGCGGCACACCGCCGAGCGCCTTGTACGACGATCAGCTCATATGCCCACCGGTCCGTCCGGGGCACCCCACCGCTCAGATCCGCGGCGGCCGGGCCTCGTACGGCGTCGACAGCACCACCGTCGTCCGCGTCGACACCCCCGCGAGCGCGCGCAGGCGCCCGAGCAGCTCCTCCAGCTCGTGCGGGGTGGCCACCCGTACCTTCAGGATGTAGTTCTCGTCGCCCGCGACGCTGTGGCACGCCTCGATCTCGGGGACGCCGGAGAGGCGGTCGGCGATGTCGTCGGGGGCGCTGGGGTCGAAGGGTTTGACCGAGATGAAGGCGGTCATGGGCAGCCCGACGGCCTCGGGGTCGACGACGGCCGCGTACCCGCGGATGACGCCCCGCTGCTCCAGCCGGCGCACCCGCTGGTGCACGGCAGACGTGGACAGGCCCGTGGCCTTGCCCAGGTCGGTGTAGCTCATCCGCCCGTCCTTGACGAGCAGCTGCACGATCTGTCGGTCCAGCTCCTCCATGGCGCTGAACCTACAGGGCGCTCGAACTCCTCGTATACCTATACGGCGCAGGTCATAGCCTGTTCGTGATGTACGGGCGGGGCGGCGGGGGCGCCCGGGGCGGTGTCCGCCCGGCCTGACAACTCCCCGCGGCATGTGACGAAGGCCACATCACTCGAACGCGCTCCGTGATGCTCCCGTGATTACCGCCGAGCCTGGCTGGGAAGTGCTTGCTGTGGTCGAGGCCGCAGCGCCTTCACGGCCCCAGCCCGAGGGGGAGAATCCCATGCAGAGTGCCAACCGCCCTGGTCGTACCGCGCCCAAGCGGCTCCAGCCCGTCGTCGACCTCGCCCCGGAGGGCGTCGATCCCGACGAAGAGGCTTACGGCGACGAGGAGTTCGACGCGTACGACGGTGACCTGCTCCGGGTGGTGTGCCCGGACTGCGTGCAGCCGATCGCGCTGCTGGCGGACCAGGAGGTGTTGCCGGAGCACGCGTTGTGCGCCTCGCCGTGGAACCCGTTCGGGCTCACGGTCTGCGCGGGGACCGGCCGCGCGTCGGCGGACGCCCGGTCGGCGGAGGAGGTGTTCCAGGAGCGGACGCAGGACATCGCGCCGGTGCTGACGCTTCCTCAGGGCCTCGACTGGCGTACCCAGCCGTTCTCGCACGTCGGTGGGCCCGGTTCGCGTCCGGTGCGCCCGGTGCGGGTGGCGGCGCAGGTTCGCCGGGCGGCCTGAGTCCCGCCAACACGCCGAGCATTCAAGGGAGTTGACGGTTCGTCAGCTCGGTTCGGGTATCCCGGTTCGGGTACCCGGACCGGGGCATCCCACGAACTGACGCCCGACCCCGGCGCCCGTGACCTCCACGCGGCCCGGGGCGTTGCCAAAGTATGACTCCCACATATTCGACACCGGGCCGCCACCGTCAGCGGTTCGTGCCCGCGCCCTTCGAGTTCTTACCGGCCGCCGTGGAGTCACCGCCGGACCCGCCCATCTACCTTGCCCTGATGCGGACTTGGGCCGACCGGGGGCGGACCCTGCCGGGCCGCCACGACCCGGAGTGGAGCAGGCTGGCGGCACCCCAGGTGCGGCCAGGGCAGTTCGGCGGGTTGCCGGGGGACGAGTTCCCTGCGGGGCTGTAGGCGGGGGGAGTTCGGCGCGCGGGGGATTCAACCGGCCGCTGCGGCAAGGGGGTTGGGCACTCCGGGAAAAGCAACAGCTGTCGCCCCTTCAACTACCGGCCCCGTACCCCCCGTTGCCTCAGTCCTCCCGCCGCGCCTCCTTCGGCGCCGGGTACCCCGCGTCCAGTTCCTCCACCGCCCGGAACACCCCGCCCAGCGTCCTGACGAGCAACTCCCGCATGACGTCGCGGGAGAGGTGGGGGTCGGGCCGGTCGATCCAGTCGAGGGCGGCGCCCTCGACGCTGCACACCCAGGACAGGAGCCCCATGCGGGCGAGCGGGGCGATGTCGGTGCGGCCGTAGGCGCCCTCGGCGATGGTCGCGACGATCGCCTCGCGCACCCCGTCCCGGATGCCGTGCACCTCGGCGTCGAAGCCGACGCCGCCGCTGACGATCGTGCGGTAGGCGGCCTGGTTGTGCTCGGCGTAGCGCAGGTAGCTGTCGATCGTGCGGTGGACGCGGTCCACCTGGGGCAGTTCGATGCCGCTGGCGGCGAAGGTGACCAGGTCGGCGACGGAGTCCTGGATGATCGCCAGGTAGTAGCCGCGCTTGGACTGGAAGTAGTAGTAGATCAGCCCCTTCGCGACGTGCGCCTGACGCGCGATGTCGTCCATCGAGAGCGCGTCGTAGGAGGTGTCGGCGAACAACTTCCGCCCGATGGAGATGAGTTCGGCGCGGCGGGCCAAGGAGCGTTCGGTGCCGCGGGCCTTGGGACGGACGGCGTCGCGCTGTGCGCTGATGTTCAATACTCGACCCTGGTCTCGGGCGGTGGCGGGACCACCGCAGTATGTCAGGTCAAGGGTGGGTCAGGTCACACCGGCCGACGCATCCGGCATAATCCGGCGGCACTTGTCACAGCAGGCCCAGCTGGGTCACGAGCATCGCGACGACCGCGACGAGGACCCAGCCGAGGACGTGTTCGAGGACCTTGGGGCCGTCGTCCCCGGGACCACCGGTGCGGGCACGGCCGCCGGTTCGGACGGGGGCGGCGGTGGCGGAGTTCGCTGTCATTCGTCCACCTTGCCATCGTTTGGGGCATGTGCGGCCGAGAGCTTGCTCACACGGTGACGCCGACCGCCGTGAGGGCCGCGCGCTGGCGGGCGTCGGGCCGGGCCGGGAAGTACAGGTAGCAGATGCCCCCGCTGCCGGAGGCGACCTTGCCGTCGGCGGCGTAACGCTTCGTCCGCAGCCAGATGTTCTCCCACTCACGCCGCCGGTAGACCCGCCGCACGGCCTGATCGGTGGGCGAGGCCGGGTCGTTGGCGATGACGTCGCCGTCGGCGGTGAAGCCGATCACCGTCATCAGGTGGCCCGCCGTGCCGTACCCGGCGCCGGTCAGCTCCTGGGCGTGGAACGACTGCGAGGTGATCGCGGGGATGCCGGCCGCGATCAGGGTCTCCAGGTCGGTGAGGGAGGAGAGGCGGGTCACGACGCTCTCCAGGCCGGCGTAGGTGGCCGCGTAGGCGGCGTTGAAGGGCCAGTTGCCGCAGCCCTCGTACTGGGCGTCGTAGGTGTGGCGGGCCGCGTGGCAGACCTGGGGGTCGGTGAACGACGGGTCCACCCAGGCGAGTTGCTCGGCGGTGGGGCGGCCGCCCCAGTACTCGACGATCATCTGCGAGGAGGTGGGACTGCACCATGCCTCGCCGCCGCCGTCGTACTGCGGGTACTGGCCGCGGTGGAGGTCCTGGGAGTAGCGCGGGACGATCAACTCCCGTGCCAGGCACGGCGTCGAGGCCGGGACGGTGAAGCGGTCGGGGACGTCGGAGCCCATCGCGCCCGCGCGCCGGACGGTCGGGGTGAGGCGGGTGCCGGGTCTGCGGTGGAGGGTCAGGCGCAGGCGGTACGCGGTCAGGCGCGGGCCGGTCGCGGGGTCGTCGATCGCCAGGGTGTCCGTCCAGACGGTGCTGCGGCCGTCGCGCTGGCCGTCGACGGAGGTGCGCCGGATGTCCTGGTCGCCGAGGGCCCAGCGGCCCATGACGTACCAGGGGGTCGCCGTGCCGTCGGAGTAGGTGCAGGTCAGCTCGGTCTGGAGCCAGGTCCCGGGCGGGGTGTCGGCGTTCCAGGAGGCGATCACCTCGGTCGCGGGGACGGCGAACCGGTGCGCCGGGGAGGTCCAGGTGGCGTACTCCCAGTCGGCGGTGGTGCCGGTGTGCGGGTCGGTGTACGACGTCGTACCGGCCGCCTCCCCGATGACCACGCCGGACCGCGCACCCCCGACGACGTCCACCCCGTCCGCCTCCCCCGCGCACCAGTCCCCGTACGACGCCCAGCCCCGGAAGTCGGTGGTGCGCGGCGCGGGCGGGGAGGCGGCGGCGGTCACGGTCGCGGCGGCGGTGACGACGGCCGCGAGGACGGTCCGGCGGGACGGCTGCTCGGCACTGCACATGGGACGCACCCCCGGGGTTCGGACGGACTGTCCGCCCACTATGACCCGGCGCGTCCGCCCTGTCCGGCACCGACATGGTCGCGCCCCTACACTGGCCTCCCCCCGCCCGTACGCCCCACAGGACCCGCCATCCACCAGCTCGCCGCCCTCCTGCGCAACCTCCCGCCGTCCTGCGGGCCGGTCCGGCTGATCGGTGTGGACGGGCACGCGGGGTCGGGGAAGTCGACGTTCGCGGGGCGGCTCGCGGCGCAGCTGGGCGGGGCGCCGGTGCTGCGGATCGACGACGTCGCGAGCCACGCGGAGCTGTTCGGCTGGACGCGGCGGCTGCTGACGCAGGTCGTGGGCCCGCTGGGCCGGGGGGAGAGCGCGGCCTACGCGCCGTACGACTGGGGCGCTCGCGCCTTCGGGCCGCAGCGGCTGCTGCCGGCCGCGCCCGTGGTGATCCTCGAAGGGGTCGGGGCCGGGCGGCGGGCGCTGCGGCCGTATCTGGCGGCGGTGCTGTGGATGGAACTCGGCCCGGAGAGCGCGTGGGCGCGGGGGCGGGCTCGGGACGGGGCGGAGCAGCGGGAGTTCTGGGACGGCTGGGTCCCGGCGGAGCGGGCGCATTTCGCCGAAGACCCCACACGACCTTTCGCGAATCTCCTGGTACGGCAGACAGACGAGGGGTACGAGGTGCTCCCGGGGCCCTCGGGAGCACCTGGTCCGGACCAGGAAGTCACGCAGGGTAGCTAAACGCCCGTGATGTGGTGAACCTGTGAAGGGTCTTGCGGACGAAAGTGGCTCACTGCCCCAACTCGGCTTGACCGAGGGGCCGTACAGGACTTACGTTCTCAATGTGCGGCATTCGAAGCCGCCTGTGGACGCGAAGCCCCCGGTTGTTCCCCCGTGATCGGGGGCTTCGTTCTGCCCGCGCGCGCTCCGCGAGCCCCAATTCCGGTCTCCCGATGGCCTGATCCGCTCACCCAGGGTCACCGTCCCGGATGCGCCCCATCTGCTCCCACCTCGTCAAACGTCCGGTGCGGCACCCTACGGCCGACCCCTCCCGCGCGGGTACGATGCCCTCGGTGCGACCTACCGGACGGCTGCTCTCAACTCCGGTTTGATGCACAGCGGTTCGGCTCTGGCGGCCGGCGGGCGACGGCCCGGCGGTCATCCGACGGGGGCACGGTTTGTGGGGGACGTGATGGATTTCGGCACCCGGGGCCCCGACGCCCCGGCCGACCTCGCCTGGCTGCGAGGCGTGGACGCCTACACGATGGGCGCCTATCCGCAGGCCGAGGAGGAGTTCCGCACCGCGGTGCGGATCGACCCCGGCATGGCCGACGGCTGGCTCGGGCTGCACGCGCTGCGCGTCGACACGACGACCGCGCTGCTGCGGATGTTCCGGCACCGCGACCGCTTCGGCGAACAGCGCACCCGGCACCGCCGCACCCTCAACTCCTGGTACTGGCTGGGCTGGTGGGTGCAGCCGGTGCTGGAGAGCCCGCGCGACCTGCTCCTCGCGCACGCCTCGCACTGGCTCGACGGACGCCATGTCCCCGAGCTGGACCGGGCGTTGGCGGGCCTGCCGCCCGTCGACACCGACCACCAGGTGCGGTTCCTGCACGCCTGCCGGGCCTATCTGGTCAAGGACTGGGAGCAGTTGACCCGGCACACCGACCCGCTGCTCGACGATCCGCTGCTCGGCATCGAGGCCGGGCTCTTCGGCGGGATGGCCCGCGTCCGGCTCGAAATGTACGGCCAGGCCGAGCCGTTGCTGTCCACCGCGCTCATGCGCTGCCGCAGCGAACAGCCCCAGCGCAAGGAACTGCGCTACTGGCTCGCCCGCGCGCACGAGGGCACCGGCCGCTCCGCCGCCGCGCTCCCCCTCTACCGGGCCGTGCACCGCGTCGACGCCGCCTTCATGGACACCTCCGCGCGGCTCGCCGCGATCGCCGAGGGCGACGGGTACGACGACTCCGCCGACCTCGCCGCGATCACCCTCACCGGGTTCGGGCAGGACAGCGTCGACGCGGCCGACGGGTTCGACCCGCTGTTCGGCACGGAAGGGCGGGACCTGAAGCTCACCGACCCCGGTGAACTCCCGCCCGTCGTACCGCTGCCGCCCGTCGCCGACCCCGCCGTGCGGGAGAAGTTCCCCTCCAGCGCCGCCACGCTGCCGCCCGGGCCCGCCGACCCCGTCTTACTTGAGGAGGCGCTCGCCGAACTGGAGCGCATGGTCGGGCTCGAACCCGTGAAACGGCAGGTCAAGGCGCTCTCCGCCCAGCTCAACATGGCCCGGCTGCGCGCCGGTCAGGGGCTGCCGGTCCAGCCGCCGAAACGACACTTCGTCTTCTCCGGGCCCTCCGGCACCGGCAAGACCACCGTCGCGCGCATCCTCGGGCGGGTCTTCTACGCGCTCGGGCTGCTCGGCGGGGACCACCTCGTCGAGGCCCAGCGCGCCGACCTCGTCGGGGAGTACCTCGGGCAGACCGCCGTCAAGGCGAACGAGCTGATCGACTCCGCGCTGGGGGGTGTCCTCTTCGTCGACGAGGCTTACTCGCTCTCCAACTCCGGGTACGGCAAAGGGGATGCGTACGGGGACGAGGCGCTGCAAGTTCTGCTGAAGCGGGCCGAGGACAACCGGGATCACCTCGTCGTCATCCTCGCGGGGTACCCGGAGGGGATGGACCGGCTCCTCGCGGCGAACCCCGGGCTGTCGTCGCGGTTCACCTCGCGCGTCGACTTTCCGTCGTACCGACCGCTCGAACTCACCTCCATCGGGGAGGTGTTGGCGGCGGAGAACGGGGACGTGTGGGACGAGGAAGCCCTTGACGAGCTGCGGTCCATCGCCGGGCATGTGGTGGAGCAGGGGTGGATCGACGAGCTGGGGAACGGGCGGTTCCTGCGGACGCTGTACGAGAAGAGTTGTGCGTACCGGGATCTGCGGTTGTCGATGTATACGGGGGCGTTGTCGCGGGATGATCTGTCGACGTTGCGGTTGGCGGATCTGATGCAGGCGTATGGGGAGGTGCTGTCGGGGCGCGGGCCTCAGGACCCGTCGGCCATGTGAGACCCGCGCCCCGCGTCAGACGGCCAGCGCCTTTTCCGGTGCCTCCCTGTGTGCCGGGTCCGTTACCTCCCCCACCAGCATCTCCAGTACGTCTTCCAGCGCGACCAGCCCCAGCACCTTCCCCGTCCCGTCCGCCACCTGCGCCAGGTGCGTCGCCGCTCGGCGCATGACCGTCAGGGCGTCGTCCAGAGGCAATTCCGAGCGCAGGGTCGTCATCGGGCGCCACAGTTGCTGCGGGACCGCTCGGTCCGAGTCCTCCAGGTCCAGGACGTCCTTCACGTGCAGGTAGCCCATGAAGGCGCCGGTCCCGGCCGCTATCGGGAAGCGTGAGTAGCCGGTACGGGCCGTCAGGGCGACGATCTCGCCCGGGGTCACCGCCGGGGTCACCGTGACCAGTGCCTCGCGTTTCA
Source organism: Streptomyces sp. 4F14 (assembly GCF_048159485.1). Lineage (NCBI taxonomy): Bacteria > Bacillati > Actinomycetota > Actinomycetes > Kitasatosporales > Streptomycetaceae > Streptomyces > Streptomyces sp. 4F14. Next base: position 54,266 of record NZ_JBLRVY010000037.1, on the reverse strand, counting down.
GGAGGACGTCCGTGATCGGGCGGGAGCCCAACTCCAGGGCGTCTTCGAGGCGTTCGCGTTCCTCGGGGTCGAGGAGGCCCGCTTGGCCGGAGTCTTCGAGGAGGCGGTTGAGCTGCTCGCTCGTCACCACCGCCTCGACCTCGTCCTTGGGCTCGACGTGGAAGAGCCGCAGGATGCCCTGGGCGACCGCGCCGAGGGCGATGGTGATCGGCTTGCAGAAGCGCGCGAACCACACCAGGCCGGGGCTCAGCCACAGCGCCGCCTTCTCGGGGGCGGCCATCGCGAGGTTCTTCGGGACCATCTCGCCGATGACGAGGTGGAAGAAGACGACCGCCGCGAGCGCGATGACGTACCCCAGGGGGTGGATCATGCCGTGCGGGAGGTGGATCGCCTCGAAGACCGGCTCCAGGAGGTGCGCGACGGTCGGTTCGGCGACCGCGCCCAGGGTCAGCGAGCAGACGGTGATCCCGAACTGGGCCGCCGCCATCATCTGCGGCAGCCGCTCCAGGCCGTACAGCACCTGCCGGGCCCGCGCGGTGCCGAGCGGTTCGATCTGGCTGCGCCGTACGGAGACGAGCGCGAACTCGGCGCCGACGAAGAAGCCGTTGGCGAGGACGAGGAGCCCGGCGAACAGGAGTTGCAGGAGGCTCATCGGGCGACCTCCGAAGTGATGCGGGCGCGGACGACGTGGCCCGCCTCGCACGATCCCGGACACCTCATCGCGCCACCTCCACGACAACCCCCGTACGCACCACGCGCACCCGCTCCGCGCGGTTGTGGCCCACGCGGCGTACCGACAGGCGCCAGCCGGGGAGTTCGGTGCGGTCGCCGACGGCGGGGATGCGGCCGAGGAGGTCGGCGACGAGGCCGGCGACCGTCTCGTAGGGGCCCTCGGGGACGTCGAGACCTATGCGCTGGAGGGTGTCGACGCGGCAGCTGCCGTCGACGTCCCAGGCGGGCCGTCCGTCCTCGGGCGGGGCGGCGGCGAGTTCGGGGGTGTCCTGGCCGTCGTGCTCGTCGCGGACCTCGCCGACGATCTCCTCGACGATGTCCTCCAGGGTGACCACCCCGGCCGTGCCGCCGTACTCGTCGACGACGACGGCGATGGGCTGCTCACTGCGCAGCCGGCCCAGCAGAGGCTGGACGGGGAGGGTTTCGGGGACCAGGAGCGCGGGGCGGGCGATCCGGCTCGCCGGGGTGCGCAGCCGCTCGTGGACGGGGACGGCGAGGGCGTCCTTCAGGTGGACCATGCCGACGATCTCGTCGATCTTCTCGCGGTAGACGGGGAAGCGGGACAGGCCGGTCGCGCGGGTCAGGTTGACGACGTCCTCGGCGGTGGCCGACGCCTGGAGGGCGCTGACCTTCACGCGGGGTGTCATCACGTGCTGCGCGGTCAGTTCGGCCAGGGACAGGGTGCGGACGAACAGGTCGGCCGTGTCCTGTTCCAGGGCGCCCGCCTGCGCGGAGTGCCGGGCCAGGGAGACCAGTTCACCGGGGGTGCGGGCGGAGGCCAGCTCGTCGGTGGGCTCGACGCCGAGCGCGCGCACGAGCCGGTTGGCGACCGTGTTCAGCGCGGCGATCACCGGCCGGAACAGCCGGGAGAACGCGTGCTGCGGGCCGGCCACGAAGCGGGCGACCTGGAGCGGCTTGGACACCGCCCAGTTCTTCGGCACGAGTTCGCCGATGACCATCTGGACGGCGGAGGCGAGCAGCATGCCGACGACGACGGCGACACCGGAGACGGCGCCCTCGGGGATGCCGATCGCGGTGAACGGGCCGTCGAGGAGCTGGGCGAGGGCCGGTTCGGCGAGCATGCCGACGACCAGGGACGTGATGGTGATGCCGAGCTGGGTGCCGGAGAGCTGGAAGGAGAGTTCCTTCAGCGACTCCACGACCGTACGGGCGCGTTTGTCGCCCTCGGCGGCGGCCTTCTCGGCGTCGGGGCGCTCGACGGTGACGAGTCCGAACTCCGCGGCCACGAAGAAGCCGTTGGCGAGGATCAGGACGAACGCGGCCGTCAGGAGCAGCAGGGGGGTGGTCATGATGCCGCCGCCTCGGGGGTGAGGGGGGAGGGGGCGGCGCAGGTACTACAGGACGATCCGTCCATTGCCGGAGGGAGTCACTCCTCGGATAGCAGGTGTCCCCCTGTCCGCCGGGGCGCGGTACGACAGGGGCGGAGACGCATGGGAGAGTCTCCGCCACCAGATTAATCAAGACAGGGGGGTCAGCGGCAGGCCCGGCGGCCCGGATGTCGTCCCTAGGGTGTTCCGGGTTCCCGGATGGAGCGCGCTTCGCTCAGTGCGCGCAGCGCGGTCGCGTCGGTGATGGCCTGCTTCTTGTCGAAGCCCGGCTGGATGCCGAGCGCGGGCAGGCTGGTGCCGTCGCTGAGGTTCAGGAACACCCACGGGTCGCCCGGGCGCAGGTTGACCTGGAGGATCTCGGCCCAGTCGAGGCGCCGGCGGCTGACGATGTTGACGACGGTGACCCCGGCCTCGTCGGCGACGACCCGGACCCGGGAGAGCAGTCCGAGGACCCAGAAGACCAGGCCGCCGGTGACGACGAAGCTGAGCCGCTCCCCCGGGCCGAGCTGTTCGAGCAGCAGGGCGACGACGGAGATGGTGAGGAAGATCATCACACCGGAGCCGAGCAGCACCACGCGGGTGCGGCCGGGGCGGAAGGTGACGGGCAGATCAGGCATCGCGGGGTTCCCTCAGAGCCGGCAGGCGTGGATGGCCGTCGTGAGGATCGCGCGCGCGCCGATGTCGTACAGGTCGTCCATGATCCGCTGCGCCTCCTTGGTGGGGACCATCGCCCGGACGGCGACCCAGCCCTCGTTGTGCAGCGGGGAGACCGTCGGGGACTCCAGGCCGGGCGTGAGGGCGACGGCCTTCTCCAGCTGCTCGACGCGGCAGTCGTAGTCCATCATCACGTACGTCCGGGCGACCAGGACGCCCTGGAGGCGGCGCAGGAACTGCTGGACCTTCGGGTCCTCGGCGTCCGCGCCGGTGCGGCGGATCACGACCGCCTCGGACTTCATGATGGGCTCGCCGAAGACCTCAAGTCCCGCGTTGCGCAGGGACGTTCCGGTCTCCACGACGTCCGCGATGACCTCGGCGACGCCCAGCTCGATCGCGGTCTCGACGGCGCCGTCGAGGTGGACGACGGAGGCGTCGATGCCGTTGTCGGCGAAGTACTTGGCGACGATGCCCTCGTAGGAGGTGGCGACCGTCTTGCCGTTCAGGTCCTCGACGCTCGTGGCGGTGCCGGGCTTGGCGGCGAAGCGGAACGTCGAGCGGGCGAAGCCGAGCGGGAGGATGACCTCCGCGTTCGCGCCCGAGTCGACGAGGAGGTCCTCGCCGGTGAGGCCGATGTCGAGGCGGCCGGAGGAGACGTAGATCGCGATGTCGCGGGGGCGGAGGTAGAACAGCTCCACCTCGTTGACCGGGTCGACGATCCGCAGTTCCTTCGACTCGCGGCGCTGCTGGTAGCCGGCCTCATGCAGCATGTCCGCCGCAGGGCCGGAGAGGGAACCCTTGTTGGGGACGGCGATGCGCAGCATGAGGGCGGCTTCCTTCTGTGTGAGCGGGATTGACTGAAAGCGGGTTTCTACAGGTGGCTGTAGACGTCGTCCAGCGAGATTCCGCGGGCGACCATCATCACCTGGACGTGGTAGAGGAGCTGCGAGATCTCCTCCGCCGCCGCGTCCTTGCTCTCGTACTCGGCGGCCATCCAGACCTCGGCGGCCTCCTCGACGACCTTCTTGCCGATGGCGTGGACGCCCTTCTCGACGAGTTCGGCGGTGCGGGAGGTGGCGGGGTCGCCGGTGGCGGCCTTCTGCTGGAGCTCGGTGAACAGCTCCTCGAACGTCTTCTTGGACATGGTGAGGTCACTCTAGCCCGATGCTCATTCGGGTCAGTGCCACGGTTCGGATACTGAACGCAGGACGGCCGCCGTCGCCACCGCCGCGGTCACCGCCTCGTGGCCCTTGTCCTCGTTCGAGCCCTCGATGCCCGCGCGGTCCAGGGCCTGATCCTCCGTGTCGCAGGTCAGGACGCCGAAGCCGACGGGGACGCCGGTCTCCACCGAGACCTGGGTCAGACCCTGGGTGACGCCCTGGCAGACGTACTCGAAGTGGGGGGTGCCGCCGCGGATGACGACGCCGAGGGCCACGATCGCGTCGTAGCCGCGGCCGGCGAGGACCTTCGCCGCGACCGGCAGCTCCCAGCTGCCGGGGACCCGGATCAGGGTCGGCTCGTCGATGCCCAGGTCGTGCAGGGCGCGCAGGGCGCCGTCCACCAGGCCGTCCATCACCTTCTCGTGCCACTGCGCCGCGACGACGGCGACCCGCAGGTCACCCACATTGCGTACGGACAGTTCCGGTGCGCCCTTGCCGCTCACGTCTCTCCTTCAGGTCGTTCAGGTCGTTCAGGTCGTTCAGGTGGTTCGGGGGTTCTACTGGTCGCCGGCGGCGTCGAGCCACGGCAGGTCGTGTCCCATCCGGTCCCGCTTGGCGCGCAGGTAGCGGATGTTGTGCTCGCCGACCTGCACGGGGACCGGCTCGCGGGCCGTCACCGGCAGGCCGTACCGGGCGAGCGCGGCGGCCTTGTCGGGGTTGTTCGTCAGCAGGCGTACGGTGCGTACGCCCAGGTCGGCGAGGATGCGGGCGCCGGCCCCGTAGTCCCGGGCGTCGGCGGGCAGGCCGAGTTCCAGGTTGGCGTCCAGGGTGTCGTGGCCCTGCTCCTGGAGTTCGTACGCCCGTAGCTTCGGCAGCAGTCCGATGCCCCGCCCCTCGTGTCCCCGCAGGTACACGACGACTCCCCGGCCCGCTTCCTGGACCCGCTTCAGCGAGGCGTCGAGCTGCGGCCCGCAGTCACAGCGCCGCGAGCCGAGGACGTCACCGGTGAGGCACTCCGAGTGGAGGCGGACCAGTACGTCGGCGCCGTCGCCGATCTCGCCGTGCACGAGCGCGATGTGCTCGACGCCGTCGGCGGCGCGGTAGCCGTACGCGGTGAAGGTGCCGTGGGCGGTAGGGAGGGGGGTCTCGGCCTCGCGGTGGACGAGGGGGGCCGCCGCCGGGGTGTCCTGCGGGGCTTCCTGCGGAGTGGCGGGGCGGGCGTCCAGTTCGGTGAACGTGACGCTCGTGAGGCCGAGTTCCCGGTTCCTGCGGTACGCGATCAGGGCCTCGATGGAGATGATCGTCAGGCCGTGCTTGCGGGCGAACGGCACCAGTTCGGGCAGCCGCAGCATCCGGCCGTCCTCCCCGGCGATCTCGACGATCGCCCCGGCCGGCCGCAGCCCCGCGAGACGGGCGAGATCGACGGCGGCCTCGGTGTGCCCGTCGCGGACGAGGACGCCGCCGGCGCGGGCGCGCAGGGGGAAGACGTGGCCGGGGCGGACGAAGTCGTCGGCCTGGACGGGCTGCTCCGCCTCAGAAGCGCCGTCCGTCCCGCCCGCCCCCTCCGCGAGCAGCCTGATCGTCGTGGCCCGGTCCGCCGCCGAGATGCCCGTCGTCACCCCGTGCGCCCCGGACGCGTCGACCGAGACCGTGAACGCCGTCTTCATCGACTCGGTGTTGTCGCCGACCATCTGGGGCAGGGCGAGCCGGTCGAGGTCGGGGCCCTCCATGGGTGCGCAGATCAGGCCCCGGCACTCGCTCATCATGAACGCGACGATCTCGGGGGTGATCTTCTCCGCGGCGACGACGAGGTCGCCCTCGTTCTCGCGGTTCTCGTCGTCGACGACCACGATGGGGCGTCCGGCGGCGATGTCCGCGACGGCCTGCTCGACGGGGTCGAGGGTGAGATCGTCGGAGTCGGTGTCGGTGCCGTAGAAGACGGTCGCCGTGCTCATGCGGGGGCTCCTTCCAGGGTGGGCCGGCGGGTGCGCAGCCACCAGTCGCGCATGCCCCACAGGACGAGCGCGCCGTAGATGACGTAGACGAAGCCGGAGAAGGCGTAGCCGTTGGCGAAGTTGAGGGGGACGCCGACGGCGTCGACGAGCAGCCAGGCGAACCAGAACTCGACCATGCCCTTGGCCTGCGCGTACATGGCGACGATCGTGCCGACGAAGATGTACGCGTCGGGCCAGGGGTCCCAGGAGAGGCTGGGGTACGCCTCGAAGAGCAGGGCGACGGCGACCGTGCCGGCGGCGCCCGCGGCGATCATCGCGCCGCGTTCGTTCCAGGAGGCGAAGCGGGGGGTGATCCGGCCCTGGCCTCGGTTGCGGCTCCACTGCCACCAGCCGTACGCGGCGACCGCCATGACGATGACCTGCTTGCCGGCGCTGCCCGCGAGGTGCCCGTAGAAGGCGCTGAACAGGACGAGCCCGGAGACGAACTGGACCGGCCAGGTCAGCAGGTGCCGGCGCCAGCCGAGCGCGAGGGCGGCGAGGCCGAGCAGGTTGCCGATCATGTCCGACCAGATGATGTGCTGGTCGAGCAGGACGAACGCCTCGGAGTTCAGCCAGTTCACTTGCCCGCTCCTGGAACCCGGTCGCCCATCAGGCGCTCGACGTACTTCGCGACGACGTCCACTTCGAGGTTGACCGGGTCGCCGGGCTGCTTGCGGCCGAGCGTGGTCAGTTCGAGGGTCGTCGGGATGAGGCTGACGGTGAAGAAGTCCGCGCCCGCCTCGACGACCGTGAGGCTGATGCCGTCGACGGTGATGGAGCCCTTCTCGACGACGTAGCGCGCGAGGTCGGCGGGCAGGGAGACCTTGACGATCTCCCAGTTCTCGGACGGCGTACGGGCCAGGACCTGGCCGGTGCCGTCGACGTGTCCCTGCACGATGTGGCCGCCGAGGCGCGCGCCCACGGCCATCGGGCGTTCCAGGTTGACGCGGGAGCCGACCGCGAGGGCGCCGAGGCTGGAGCGGTCGAGGGTCTCGGCCATGACGTCGGCGGTGAACTCGTCGCCCTCGTGCTCGACGACGGTGAGACAGACGCCGTTCACGGCGATGGAGTCGCCGTGCTTCGCGCCGTCGGTGACGACGGGGCCGCGCAGCCTGAACCGGGAGGAGTCGCCGAGGTTCTCGACGGCGGTGATCTCACCCAGTTCTTCAACGATTCCGGTGAACACTTCCCGGGTCCTCCTGCCACGATCGGGCACGGACTCCGGGGCCTGTCGAGAGACGACAGAGAAGACGGACAGGAACACACTCGGGGGAGGTCGCCGAACGCACCCGTCGGCAGACGGGCACACATACGGCGGCACACCCGAAAGGGCCTGCCCGCCGCGCACTGCCTCCCATCCGGACTTTAACCGTCGGTCCAGGAATTCCACCTGGTCAACCGATCACTGGAAGCGATCGGGTCGCGGACTGTAACCGCCGGTTCGGACTTTCACCGACCCCGGAGTGCGCTGCTATTGGTACACGGTCAGTGTGCCACGGCGGACGGTGGTCCATACGGGTGAAGTCTGTGGAGTGGCTCACAGGGAGCGGCCCGGCACGCTGTGTGCGGGGCGTCGGGCACAGTGGGGTCATGACGACCGCGCTCGCCGAGGAGTTCGAGACCCACCGCCCACGGCTGTTCGGCCTGGCCTACCGGATGCTGGGCTCCGCGCAGGAGGCCGAGGACACCGTCCAGGACGCCTACCTGCGGTTCGGTACGGCCGACCGGGCCGCGATCGAGCACGTCGGGGCGTGGCTCGCGAAGGTCACCACGAACCTGTGCCTGAACCGGCTGACCTCGGCACGGGCCCGCCGCGAGCGGTACGTCGGGACCTGGCTGCCGGAGCCGGTCCTCACCGCGGACGGCACCCTCGGCCCTCTGGAGACCGCCGAGCAGCGCGACGCCGTCTCCCTCGCGCTGCTCGTGCTGCTGGAGCGGCTCACGCCGACCGAGCGCGCGGTGTACGTGCTGCGGACGGGGTTCGCGTACGGGCACGCGGAGATCGCCGGCGTCCTCGACCTCACCGAGGCCAACTCCCGTCAGCTCTACCGGCGGGCCGAGCGGCGGATCGCCGAGGAGAAGGCGCGGTTCGAGCCGGACGCCGGGCGGCGGGACGCGCTGCTGACCGCGTTCCTCGCCGCCGCGCGGGGCGGTGACCTCGCGGGGCTGGAGAAGCTCCTCGCCGCCGATGTCACGTGGTGGGGCGACGGGGGCGGCAAGGCGTCCGCCGCGGTACGGCCCGTCCTCGGGCGGGAGAAGGTGGCGCGGTTCGTGGCCGGCGTGTTCCGGCTGCACCTGGCCGGCGCGACGTTCACGGTCGTCGAACTCAACGGCGCCCCGGGGCTGTTGATCCTCGACGGCGACACCCTCGTCGGCACGGTCGGGGTCGTGTGCCGGGAGGGGGTCGTCAGCGAGGTGCGGGCCGTCCTCAACCCCGACAAGCTCGCCTTCGTACGGCGCCAGCTCGCCGGCTGACGTCGGTGTCACGTTTCACGGGGCTGCCCGGTTCTTCCTGGGAGACACCGTCGAAGGAGCTGATGCGCATGTCCACGATCCTGGTGACCGGGGGGACCGGAACCCTCGGGCGGCCCGTCGTCGAACGGCTGCGGGCAGGGGGCCACGAGGTACGGGTCCTCAGCCGGCGCGGTCCCGACCACGCCGTCGACCTGTCCGCGGGCGGGCCCGCGCTGCGTACGGCGCTGGCGGGCGTCGACACGGTCGTGCACTGCGCGAGTTCGACGCGCGGAGGTGACGAGAAGGCCGCCGCGCACCTGATCTCGGCCTCGCGCGAAGCCGGGGTCGGGCACCTCGTGTACATCTCCATCGTCGGCGTCGACCGGGTGCCGTTCGGCTACTACCGGTCCAAGTTCGCCGTCGAACACCTCGTGGAGGAGTCGGGGCTCGGCTGGACGACCCTGCGGACCACCCAGTTCCACGACCTCATCGCCCAGTGGCTGGACACCCTCGCCAAGTCCCCGGTGATGCCGGTCCTCTCCGGAGTCCGCGACCAGCCCATCGAGGTGACCGAAGTCGCCGCGCGCCTCGCGGAATTGACGCTGGCCGACCCTCAGGGCCGGGTCCCCGACATGGGCGGGCCCGAGATCCTGACGTTCGACGCGCTCGCCCGCGCCTACCTCCGGTCCCGGGGCAAGCGGCGTCCACTGGTGCGGGTGCCCCTGTGGGGCGCGACGTACCGCTCGTTCCGGGCGGGCGACCATCTGACGCCGGGGAACGCGGTGGGGAAGCGGACGTTCGGGGAGTACGTGTCGGGGGTGTAGGGCGGGTACGGGGCACCTGCCTCGCGCGGGGCGTGAGCATTACGGCGGCCCGCCTCGCGCGGGGTGCCGGGCACGACGGCAACTCGCCCCGCGCTGAGCGCAGGTCGCCATGGCCACCCGCCCCGAGCCGGGAGCAGGCCGCCACCAGCCCTCCGCCTCGCGCTGGACGCCGGTCGCGACGGCACCTCGCCCCGCCCTGAGCGTGGACCGCAACAGCGTCCCACCTCACGCCGGGCGCAAGCCGGAAGCAGCCGCCCACCCCACACTCGGCGCAAGCCACCACAGCAGCCCACCCCGCGCTGAGCGAAGGTCGCCATGGCCACCCGCCCCGAGCCGGGAGCAGGCCGCCACCAGCCCTCCGCCTCGCGCTGAGCGCGGATCGCCACGGCGGCTCGCCCCGGGCGCAAGCCGGAAGCAGCCGCCCGCCCCACGCTCAGCGCAAGCCACCACAGCAGCCCACCCCGCACTGAGCGCAGGTAGCCATGGCCGCCCGCCCCCGCACTGGGCGCAAGCCACAGCGCCCCGCCCCGCGCCCTACGACGCCCCGAACAACTCGTCCTGCGCAGCCTCCCGCGCGGTCAGCAAGGCCCCCCGCAGCACAGCCCCGCCCCCCAACCCCCCGGCCCTCACCTCGGTCGCCAGCGGCGCCATCCTCCGGATCCGCTTCTCGACCTTCCCCGCGAGGACGTCCCCACCGGCTTGCCCGATCTCGCCGCCGAGGACCACGCACCCGGGGTCGAGCACGGCGACGACGGAGGCGACGCCGAGGGCGATGCGGTCGGCGAGGGTGTCGAGGAAGGCGGAGGCGGGGGAGGTCACGGTGTCCGGGGCCTCTGTGGCGACGGGCCCCGGGCCAGCCGCTGCCGTCCGGGACGGGGCCTGCGCGGGATCTTCGGGCGGAATGGTTCCCGCCGCAGCGGACCCGGCTCCGGAAACGGCGTCACCGACCGCTGAACCGGCCCGGCCGGCAAGCCCGGTCGCGGCGGAACCCGGCGTGACGACAGCCCCGGACCCCGGCAGCGCCGTACCGGCGTCTCCACCCCCGACCGGTGACACTCCCCCGCAGCTCACCGCCTCGACCGCCCCCCGCACCACCCCCGCGGCCCCCTCCCCCGCCACCCCGTACTCCCGCGCGAGCCGTTCGACGGCCCACCCCCCGGCCACCGAGTGGAATCCGCCCTCGCAGTCCGTGGCGGACGGCAGCGCGACCCCCGGGACGGGAAGGAACCCGATCTCCCCCGTCCCCCCCGACGCGCCCCGGCGCAGCGTGCCGTCCAGGACGACGGCCGCGCCGATGCCGTGGCCGAGCCAGAGCAGGACGAACGTGTCACGGCCCTGCGCGTTGCCCTCGCCGCGTTCCGCGAGGGCGGCGAGGTTGGTCTCGTTCTCGACCAGGACACGGGCGGCGGGGAAACGTTCCTGGAGAACGGCGACGAGGCGCCGGTGCCACAGGGGCAGGCTGCCCGAGTCGTGGAGGTCGCCGGTGGCGGGGTCGATGAGGCCGGGAGCGCCGATACAGACCGTGTGGAGGGCGTCGGCGCCGGCCTCCTTCGCCGCGCGTTCGACGAGGGTGACCGCCTGATCGAGCGCCGGCCCGGTGTCCGTGTCACCGCCGATCGGCACGGACGCCTCCGCGAGGACCCGCCCGACGAGGTCGGAGATCAGCACGGCGACGCTGTCGGTACGGACATCGAGCGCGGCCAGATACGCACGGCCCGCGACGATCCCGTACAGCTTCGCGTTCGGCCCCCGGCGATGCGCGCCGGTCTCCCCCGTGATCTCGACGAGCCCGGCGGCGGTGAGGCGTTCGACGAGGTCGGCGACGGTGGGCCGGGACAGTCCGGTGAGGTGCTTCAACTGCCCCGCCGTGAGCGGGCCTTCCCGCTGGAGCAGGCGCAGGGCGAGCCGGTCGTTGATGGCTCGGGCGGTGCTCGGTGATGCGGGCATGGCGGGATCCTCCCACGGCCGGAGCTGTCTGGAACCGTACCGGCCCCCTATTTATCAGGAAGGGTCCCTGATAGTTTGCGGCGCGGCACAGGACAGCGTCCGAGGGGGCGCGGGAAAGGGGCGGGGATGGGCACGGACGTACGCCGGGGGCGGTACGCCGTCTCGGCGGTGTTCGCGGTGCACGGCGGGGTGACGGGCTCGTTCGCGACCCGCGTCCCGTGGATCCAGGACCACGCGGGCCTCGGCGCGGGCCAGCTCGGCTTCGCGCTGGCGTTCACCGCGTTCGGCGCGGCCTGCGCGATGCCGCTGGCGGGCTGGATCACGCACCACCTGGGCACCCGTACGGCGCTGCGCCTGCTGCTGTCCCTGTGGACGCTCTCCCTGGTCCTGCCGTCCCTCGCACCGGATCTGCTCACCCTGTGCCTGGCGATGTTCGCGTACGGCGCGACCGCGGGGATGGCGGACGTCGCGATGAACGCGATGGGCGTGGAGATCGAGCACCGGCTCGGGAAGTCGATCATGTCGGGCCTGCACGGCATGTGGAGCGTGGGCACGCTGATCGGCTCGGGTGCGGGCACGCTCGCCGCGCACCTCGGCGCGGACGCGCGGATCCACCACGCGCTGGCGGCGGGGCTCCTGACCGTGCTGGGCCTGGCCGCCTGCCGCTGGGTCCTGGACCTGCGGCCGACGCAGGGCGAGGAGGCGCCCCCGCGTTTCACGCTGCCGCCGCGCTCGTCGCTCCTGATCGGCGCGGTCGGTTTCTGCGCGGTGTTCGCGGAAGGCGCCAGCATGGACTGGTCGGCGGTGTACCTGGAGGACCGGCTGACGGCGTCGGCGGGGCTCGCGGCGGCCTGCACGACCGGTTTCATGCTGACGATGGCGATCGCTCGGCTGGCCGGGGACGCGGTGGTGAACCGGTTCGGGGTGGTGCGGACCGTGCGCTTCGGCGGCGGGCTCGCGGTGGCGGGCGGCGCGCTGGTCGTCGTCGCGGATCATCCGGCGGTCGCGATGGCCGGGTTCGCGCTGACGGGGTTCGGGATCGCCGTCGTCGTCCCGCTGTGCTTCGCGGCGGCCGGGCACTCGGGGCCGAACCCGAGTCAGGCGATCGCGGGCGTGGCGACGATCACGTACACGTCGGGGCTGATCGCGCCGAGCCTGATCGGCGGGGTGGCGCACGCGACCAGCCTGACCGTGTCGTTCGGGGTGGTGACGGCCCTGTCGTGCGGGCTGCTGCTGTTCGCGGGCGTCCTGCGGGGTGCGGAACGCGTGAAGGCCGGCTCCGGGGCCGCGGCGGTGGCGGACCCGCGGCCCTGACGGGGGCGTTCCGGGGCGCGGACCGTTGTTCCGGTTTCGCCGTGTCCCTCGTTCCGGGGAAGCCGGGGCGTCCGCGCCCCGAACCCCGCCCGGGCCTGCCACCCTTCCCCCATGCCGGAGTTGGAGCACTACACGTCGTCCGCCGTAGACGCGGTGATCGCCCGGATGCGGGACCTGGCCGCGGAGCTGCCCGCGCGGGACGGGGTCGCCGTGTTCAACCGGGTCTACCTGGCCGTCACCGAGGAGGTGGACCGGCGCGTCGACACGGGCCGCTTCGCCGACCCCCGGGCGGCGGTCACCCTGGACGTGCGGTTCGCGCGGCGCTACCTCGACGCCGTCGACGCGGACCTGGACGACCGCCGTACGCCCGCCTGTTGGCGCCCGCTGTTCCAGATGCGCCGCCATCCGGGGGTACGGCCGCTGCAGTTCGCGCTGGCCGGGATCAACGCGCACATCGGGCACGACCTCGCGCTGGCCCTGGTCGACACCTGTCACGAACTCGGCTGTGAACCGGCCGAGCTGGAGGACGAGTTCGAGCAGGTCGGGGACATCCTCATGACGCTGGAGGAGCGCATCCGGGAGGAGCTGATGCCGGGCCCCGACCTCCTCCAGCTCGCCGACCCGCTCACGCACCTGCTGGGTTCGTGGAGCCTGGAGCGGGCGCGGGCGGCGACCTGGTCGGCGGCGCGGGCGCTGTGGGCGCTGCGGCGGTTCCCCGACCTCACGGAGGAGTTCGGGGAACGGCTCGACACGGCGGTGGGGTTCGCGGGGCGGATGCTGCTGACGCCGCTGCCGAACTGACGTCAGTCCTCGGGGAGTTCGACCGGCGCGATGTCGTCGTACACGTCCCCGGGGCCCGGGTTGGCCGGGTCGGTCTCCCCGCCGAAGTGGTGCATCACGCCCCATACGGCGTTCAGCGCGGTCTGTACGGCTCCCTCGGCCCATCCGGCGGTCCACGAGATGTCGTCCCCGGCGAGGAACAGGCCGCGCCGGTCGGCGGGGAGCCGGTCCTGCATGAAGTGGGTGAACAGGCGGCGCTGGTAGCGGTAGTGGCCGGGCAGGTTGGCCTTGAACGCGCCCATGAAATAAGGCTCGTTCTCCCAGGAGACGGTCACCGGGCTGCCGATGACGTGGCGCCGGATGTCGACGCCCGGATAGATCTCGCCGAGCGACTTCAGCATGACCTCCATCCGCTCGTTCGCGGACAGCGGCAGCCACTTGAGGCTGTCGTCGCACCAGGTGTACGACAGGCAGATCACGGCCGGCTTGTCGGGGCCGTCGTCGAGGAGGTAGGTCCCGCGCGTCATCCGGTCGGTGAGGGTCATCGACATGACGTCCCGCCCGGTCACCGGGTCCTTGTCCAGCCAGAACGGCCGGTCGACGGGGACGAACAGCTTGGAGCTCTCCATGTAGTGGGTGCGCTCGATGGCCGTCCAGTGGTCGACGGGGAACAGGTCGTCGTCGCACACGACCTTGGACAGCAGCATCCACGACTGCGCGGTGAACACTGCCGCGCGGTACGTGCGGATCTCGCCGTCCGCGTCGGTGACGGTGATCCGGTTCCCGGCGGTGCGGTGCAGCCGGGTGACGGCGGGGCGGGGCTCGCCGTGCGGGTGCAGCGTCCTGAGGGAGGTGCCGTACGGCCAGTGGACGAGCTTCGCGGGCTCCGACTCCCAGAGCCTGAGCGGCAGTTGCTGCGAGCCGCCGACGATCCCCCGGTGATGGTCGTCCGCCTCGGTGTAGACGACGCGCAGGATCTCCAGGATCGAGTTCGGGAAGTCGGTGTCCCAGCCGCCCGTCCCGAAGCCGACCTGCCCGAAGATCTCGCGGTGCCGGAACGACCTGAACGCCTCGGAGGCGCACAGGAATCCGTAGAACGTCTGGTTGTCGAGCCGCTCGACGAGCCGCCCCCAGATCTCCCGGATCCGCGGTACGTCCCGCTCGCGCAGCGCCCGGTTCATGTCCGCGAACTCGGCGCCTTCGTCGAGGCACTTGGCCCACGCCTCCGCCACATCCCGGTAGACCTGCGGGAGATCCTCGATCGTCTCCGCGTAGTGCGACTCGCCCTTGAGGTCGACGACCGTCGAAGGGGTCGTCTCCGCGAGGGGGTTGGGGAAGGGGCGGGTCTCCAGACCGACCAGGTCGATGTAGTGCTGGAGGGCCGTCGAGGAGGGCGGGAAGCGCATCGCGCCCATCTCGGCGGTCAGCGAGGGGTCGCAGCCCTCGAAGCCGACGGTCCGCAGCCGCCCGCCGATCTGGTCGGCCTCGTACACGACCGGCTTCAGGCCCATCCGCATCAGCTCGTACGCGGCGACGATCCCCGACAACCCGCCCCCGATGACGGCGACTTCGGCGCCGTGCTCGGTCGCCGGGATCTGCCCGAGGCCAGCCGGGTGGGCGAGGAAGTCGTCGTAGGCGTAGGGGAAGTCCGGCCCGAACATGGTGATCGGCGGCTGCTGCGCGTCGGCGTGCTCTACGGCGTTGGGCACCATGGACGTCATGGGGGTACGGACTCCTAGCGGGCCACGGACCGGTAGAGGTCCGGGCGGCGGTCGGCGAGATAGGGGTTGGCCTCGCGGGACGCGGCGAGGAACGCGGGGTCGGCGTCGGCGAGGAGCAGTTCCTCGTCGCGGCCGGCCCGGGCGCGGGCGACGCCGTCGGGGCCGGCCAGCACGGACAGGCCGACGAAGTCGAACTCCCCTTCCTCACCGACCCTGTTGACGTACGCCACGTACATCTGGCTCTCGAACGCCCGCACCGGGATCATCGACTCCGCGACGAACTGGAAGGGGTGCATCTGGGCCGTCGGGACGATCAGGAGGTCGGTGCCGGCGAGGGCGTGCGCGCGGACGTTCTCCGGGAACTCCACGTCGTAGCAGATCATCAGCCCGACGGTCAGGCCGCCCAACTCGACCTGGACGACGGGCTGTTCGCCCGGTGTGAAGTGGTCGCGCTCGAAGCAGCCGAAGAGGTGGGTCTTGCGGTAGTTGGCGAGCCTGTCGCCGGTCGCCGAGATCACCTGGGCGGAGTTGAAGACGCTCTCGCCGGCCCGCTCGGGATAGCCGTACGCGATTGCGAGGCCGTGCAGCGCGGCCAGGTCCGCGACCGCGTCGGCCGACTCGCCGTCCGCCGGTTCCGCGAGCCCCTCGATGTCGACGGCGTATCCCGTGAGGAACATCTCCGGCGCCACCAGCAGCTCCGCGCCCGCCTCGGCCGCCCGCCCGGCCGCCTCGCCGAGCACCTTGAGGTTCCCCTCGGCCGAGCCGGGGCGTCCGGAGCTCTGGAGCAGGGCGATGCGCATACGGGGTCCTCACCAGGGGCGTAAGGGGGGTGTCGGGGGCCAGATAGACGGTACGGTCGGCCGGACCTGGCGGACAATAGGCACCCATTGCGGGCAGGTGAGCGATTCGTTGCGTGAAGCGGGGAGCCTCCGGCGATTCGTTGCGCGCCCCTCGGGCGGACGCCCGTCACACCGGCAGCCCTCTCGGGCCGGCGCCCGCCACACCAGCAGCCCTCTCAGGCCGGCGCGCGCCTCAGCAGCGGTGACAGCACCAGCACCGACTTGGTCCGCTCCACGAACGGCTCGCCCGCGATCCGCTCCAGGACCCGTTCGAAGTGCCGCATGTCGGAGGCGAAGACCTGCGCGATGGCGTCGGCCTCCCCGGTGACGGTCGACGCGGCGACGACCTCCTGGTACCGCTCCAGGCCGCGCCGGATGGTCTCCGGCGAGGTGTTGCGGCGGCAGTGGATCTCGACGAACCCCTCGGTCTCCCACCCGAGCGCCACGGGGTCGACCCGGACGGTGAACCCGGCGATGGCCCCGCTCTCGCGCAGCCGGTCCACCCGGCGTTTCACGGCGGGCGCGGACAGCCCGACGAGCTGCCCGATGTCGGCGTAGGACCGCCGGGCGTCTTCCGCGAGGGCGTGCACGATACGTTCGTCCAGGTCGTTCAACACATACGGCAGTAGACCACGCCCTCAGGGGCTCAGCTTCCTCGTCAGGAACCGGCACGGGTCGACGTGCTCGTGCCGGACGCCGCGCGGGTCGACCTCGGTCCAGCGGTCGACGTACCGCACGCCGGGCCGGTACCCGAGGCGCTCGTACAGCGCCGCCGCGCGCGGGTTGCGGTCGTCCACGCCGAGCCCCATGACCGTGACGCCCCGCGCGAGCGCCCACTCCTCGGCGGCCCGCACCAGCGCCGTCCCGATGCCCTGCGAGCGCAGGTTCTCGGGCCACACGACCAGGCCGTTGATCTCGGGGCAGCCGGGGTGCGCGGCCTGGACGTCGGGCGCCTCGCAGCCGGTCCAGCGGACCTCCGCGTGGCCGACGGGCCGGCCGTCGAGCCACGGGATCAGATAGGTGCTGCGGCCCGCTTCCTGCCGGGCGAAGCGCATCGGGTGGCTGCCGTCGACGCTGTCCGACGGCATGACGCGTTCCAGCACGACGAGGTCCTCGCGGCGGCAGGCCAAGATCTCCATGGGGACGACGCTAGAGTGCGCCGCCCCCTGCCCGCTTCCCCTTTTCCGAAGCGGCTAGCTCCAGCTCGCGTGCAGCGGCTTGCCCTCCGCGTAGCCGGCCGCGCTCTGGATGCCGACGACGGCCTTCTCCTCGAACTCCGCGAGCGACCCCGCGCCCGCGTACGTGCAGGACGACCGCACCCCGGCGATGACGGAGTCGATCAGGTCCTCCACCCCCGGCCGGGCCGGGTCGAGGAACATGCGGGACGTGGAGATGCCCTCCTCGAAGAGCGCCTTGCGGGCGCGGTCGTAGGAGGACTCCTCGGAGGTGCGGTTGCGGACCGCGCGGGCCGAGGCCATGCCGAAGGACTCCTTGTACAGGCGCCCGTTCGCGTCCTGCTGGAGGTCGCCCGGGGACTCGTACGTACCGGCGAACCAGGAGCCGATCATCACATTGGACGCCCCGGCGGCGAGGGCCATCGCGACGTCGCGCGGGTGGCGGACACCGCCGTCGGCCCAGACGTGCTTGCCGTGCTTGCGGGCCTCGGCCGCGCACTCCAGGACAGCGGAGAACTGGGGCCGGCCGACGCCGGTCATCATGCGGGTCGTGCACATCGCGCCGGGGCCCACGCCGACCTTGATGATGTCCGCGCCCGCCTCGATCAGGTCGCGGACACCCTCGGCGGACACGATGTTCCCGGCGACGATCGGCACCCGGGGATCCAGCGCGCGGACGGTCCGGATCGCGCTGATCATCGACTCCTGGTGGCCGTGCGCGGTGTCGATGACGAGCGTGTCGACGCCCGCGTCGAGGAGCTGCTTGGCCTTGCCGGCGACGTCACCGTTGATGCCGACGGCGGCGGCGATCCGCAGCTTGCCGTTCGCGTCGACGGCCGGCGTGTACAGCGTCGCCCGCAGCGCGCCCTTGCGGGTGAGGATCCCGGCGAGCTTGCCGTCCTTGTCGACAGCGGGCGCGTACCGCCGGTTCGCCCCGTCGAGGGTCGTGAACGCCTCGCGCGGGTCGATGTCCGCGTCGAGGAGCAGCAGGTCACGGGACATGACCTCGCCGAGCTGCGTGAACCGGTCGACGCCGGTCAGGTCCTGGTCGGTGACGACGCCGACGGGCCGGCGCTCCTCGTCGACGACGACACCCGCGTTGTGGGCACGCTTCGGGAGCAGGGCGAGCGCGTCGGCGACGGTCTGCTGGGGGGAGAGCACGATCGGCGTGTCGAGGACGAGGTGGCGGCTCTTGACCCAGGAGACGACGTCCGTGACGACGTCGATGGGGATGTCCTGCGGAATGACGACGAGCCCGCCGCGCCGGGCCATCGTCTCGGCCATCCGGCGCCCCGCGATCGCGGTCATGTTGGCGACGACCAGCGGGATCGTCGTCCCCGTCCCGTCCGGCGAGCGCAGGTCCACGGCCTGGCGGGAGCCGACCGCGCTGCGGCTCGGAACCATGAAGACGTCGTCGTACGTGAGGTCGTACGCGGGCTTGATGTCATTGAGAAAACGCACGTACTTGATTCTCCCACGCGGGCCCCCGAACCGACTCCGGGAGAAACGTCCAGCCTGCGCGGGAACGCCCTGGAGCTTCCTACAGGGCGAGCAGGACCGGGAGGTCAGTCCCCTCGAAGATCTCCAACGCGATCTCCCACTCATCGGGCCTCGCAGTGGCGTACGGCCGCCACTCTTGTATGACAATCCGCTCGGTCCCCGCCGGCCAGAAACCTGGATCGCGCAGGACATCGGCCAGCGCGTCCCAGTTGCGCCCGAACCAGTCGGGCAGCCGCAGTCCCTCGGCGAACCGGTCCATGAGCCCGGCCCTGTCCGTGACGCCGGCGAGGTCGATCGCGATGTCGGTCATCTCAGTACCGTCCGGAACGAGTCGTAGTGATCATCGGTGTAGTAGATCTCGCCGCCCCGCCCCGTGACAATGCGCCGGGCGCCCCGGTCGCGCGAGCCCGGGGTCTTGACGGTGTACTCGTGGTAATCCGACCGCACCCCTCTGACCTGGACCTATGGAGGCCGAGTTGGCTGTGACCTGCCAGGACGGGTTGCAGAGGCCATCTGAGGCAGTCAGAGGAAAACACTCTGATTCGACCCCGGATCGACCCGGGTCGTTCAGAGGCAGTCAGAGGCGATCCCTCTGATTTCGCCTTGGAACGGCCTGCGTCGACCGACCGGATCAGGAGTGGTGACCTCGTGACAGCCCCGGGTCGCGCCATGGTCGGGTTGCGATGGGGACGCCTGCCTCCCTTGGGAGCCAGGCATACGAAAGCCTCCGGGACGGGAATCCTGGAGGCTTCGCTGGCACCGATTGGAGGTCGGTTCCGGACACCACCTGCGGTTTTTGCGGGCCTGGGTGATGTCCATGTCTTTGCGAGACGACTCCAGAGTGCCACACGACGCCCCCCCTACGCACTACTCACAGCAGGCTTCATCCCAACCAGAGGCAGCCACAGGCGTCCAAACCTCACGGCAGGGGCTCGCCCGACTCCCACGGAGCGCGGCTGATCTGGTCCTCCTCGGAGACCTGACCGGCCGTTACGCGGCAGGCAGCTACAGCAAGCTCGACCACCGAGGGCAGGTCGTCCGGCGCGAAGAGCGACAGGGCATTGCCGAACACGGCCACCGCATCACTGCGGCTGTCGCGTGTCACATCGCCCGTTCCGGTGGCACCGTCGACCAGTTGACGGAACTGCTCATGCACCCGGATCACGAGGGTGGCCGGCACGCACAGGCCATCGCGCTTCGCTCTGGACAGGCACGCGCCCTCGACTACATCCATCGCGTCTGGAAGAGCGCCAGCGCAACCGTCGGCAGCACGAAGGAGGTCGATTCCCGCCAAGGCGCCGACGAAGACCTCGCTGCCCTTCGCGACCTCATCGAGGTCACTCCCTGGCGTGGGGAGCGGGGACGCACCGCTCTGCGGATACTGCGCGCCCACCTCAACTTCGCCGAGGCCGCTGGCGGCCGTCTCCACGCCGCGAGCGAGCGCCAGGCAGCAGAGGTGGCCGGGATCTCCCGGCAGACCCTGCGCAACGCGTACGACACGGTGCTGGGGCCCGGTGGGTGGCTTCGTCGCCTGAGGGTCGGGCGTGGAAGGGAAGGTTCCTCGTGGTATCTCGGCAACGGCCCTGCGGACCGCGCGGGGAATCCGCTTTCTCGCATACAGACCACTCAGTTCCCCCCCGCCCCGGAACTTGGGGAGTGGTCTGCCTCTGAGACCGCGCTCTCGGCCGATGTGGACTCCACGGTCATCAGCCGCCTGATGGCCCACGACGCTTTCGCCCACCGCGCTCTGGGGAGCTCCGCCCTCATGATCATCGGAGCGTTGCACGCACGCCCGGCACAGACCGCCGGTGAACTCATCATCACGTCGTCCGTTTCCCGCGCCACCGTCTACCGCACTCTCCACCGCCTCATGAGTCACGGGCTGGTGCAGCACGTCGGTGAGACATGGACCCTTGCTCCTCACGCTTTGGACAACTTCGGTAACAGGCTCCCGCAGGCTGTTACCGGCCCCCACGGCATGTCCTCACCCAGCTGGGACACGATCGCCCGTCATTACGGGACCGCGGGTTCAGCTGCCCGGCGAAGGGCCTTCCACGCCGTCGAACGGGCCCTGTACAGGGAGACGCTGGACCGGCTTGCGGTGCACCCCCGCAGCGCTGCCGTGATCGTGCGCGACGGCCGCCATGTCGTCGTCCCGGCACTCCGCCCCGACGAGATCCCCACCTCGTGGCACGCGCCGGACGGGTGTGTCCTCGATCCGGTCACCGGCCGTGCCGATCCGGACTGGCGTATCGCCACCGACGGCCGGCTGCTCCTCATCACCCCTGCCGACCAGCTCAGTTACGACGAGCTGGCCGCCGCCTACACCGAAGCCCTCAATGAATGGGAGTCCGTCGCATGAACCCGCCCCCGGAGAAGGCCGCCAAAAGCGATTCGCCCACCCCTGAGTCCCTGCGCGAGCAATACGAGTCCGGAGCCACGGTCCACAGGCTCGTGGCTGACAGCGGCCTGTCGTACGGCACGGTTCTCAACCGGCTGCGGGAAGCCGGTACCGAGATGCGCACGTCGTGGCAGACACGCCGGATGCTCAATGACGCGCACGCACGCCAGCGTCTCGCCGCTCATCTCCGCGTGCTGTACGAGAAGCACGGTGCGACCTTCGCCGAACTCGCCACCGCCGCGGGAGAGAGCAGGCGTGGTGCCCGGCGCCTGCTGATCGAGGCCGGGGGTACGCCGCGGACGTCGCAGCAGACGCAGAGGGTGCGTTCGGCGGCGCGCGCCGCCGAACGGCAGAGGCTCGCGATGTTCCTGCGGAAGCGGTACGAGGCCGGCGCGAGCGTGCCGGGACTCGCCCGCAAGTGCAACTGCTCCGTTGCCACGGTCTACCGCCTTCTGCACCAGGCCGGAACCCGTATGCGGCCTCAGCATCAGCACGGCCCCGCATCCAGTCCGGGGAAGCGTCCGTGAGCGCCTTCCTCTCCCCTGACGTTCCCTGCCGTCTGAAGAGTCCGTCCACCGGCTGTCCCGGCTGCTTCTCCGCTGCAAGGGCTCCGCCGCCTGCTCTTCGCCGGCACATCGCGAAGCACGCGTCGACTCTGTCGGCCCCCGCGTTCGGTACCCACGCCATCTTTCCCGCAAGGAGATCAAGCACACGTGAACGAAATCACCCGTCTCAAGACCCTGGAAGCGGTCGCAACCCCTTCCTGGGACGCCTTCGTCATCGTTGTCGGCATGCTCAAGGGCGGTACGGGCAAGACCACCTCGGCCTGGTTCATCGCCCTCTACTACGCCGTCGTCCTCGGCGTCCCGACACTGCTGCTGGACGCCGACGCAAGCAGCCAGTCCGCCTACGACTGGTTCAAGGTCGCCCAGGCCGACGGATTCGAGATCCCCGAGAACCTGGTGGTCGAGCGGTACCCGTTCGACGACATCGCCGAGTACATCCGCGAGAAGCGCTCCGAGTTCGGCGCGATCGTGGTCGACGCCGGCGGCGGGAGCGCGAAGCTGTTCCACGAGGCTGTTACCGAGGCGAACCTGCTTCTCGTGCCGGTTGCTCCCACCAAGATCGAGCGGCGCAAGCTCGTGGCCACCTTCGACGAGGCCGAACGTGCCGCAGCCCGCAACGAGCGCGACGTCACCGCTCACGTGGTCCTCGTGAAGGCCGACGACCGCACCAGTCTGCCCCGCAACGCCAAGGACAAGCTCCTGGAGCCCGCCTCGGGTGAAGGCATCGGCCCGGACCGCGACGAACCGTTCCCGCTCGCCGAGACCGTCATCCACTCCTGGGTCCACTACATGGAGGCATTCGGGGAGATCCCGACCGAACTGAGCGAGTACGCGAGCCTCATGAAGGAGCTGACCGAGGTATGACCGATCAGAACGAGAGGCCCAAGCCTCCGGCCCGCCGCTCCGGTCGCGCGCTGGGCGGGGCGAAGGCGAAGACCGCCGTGGTCCCCCCTCCCGAAGCCGAGCTCACCCCCGAGCGGTTCGCTGCCGAGCGCTCGGCCGGACCGGGCGAAAGCCGTTCCGCTGCCGGTCGGTCTGCGGCTGGGCCGTCCGCCCCCGCTGCCGTCGGGGTTCCGGCACAGGACGACCCTGCCGAGGCAGTACCGGTGACGCCGCGGTCCGCGCAGGTACCGGTCGCCGGGTCCGCTTCGCCCGGCACCGTTCAGTCCGAGGGTGCCGAGTTCGCCGCCCCGCCGGTCGGTGGCCCCGTGATACGGCAGGAGACCGCCGAGCAGGAGGGGCAGCCGGATCCGTATGCGGTCCGTGCCGGCAGCTCTGCGGCACCGGAGATCCGTCCCGCCCGGCAGACTGTGGGCATCCAGCAGGACGGACCGCGCCCGTCCGCCTTCACGGGTGGGCCTGCCGCCGAGGTGGTCATTCGTCCCACGGCCCCTCCGATGCCCGGCGGAACGGCTTTCCCGGTGAGGACCGACGTTCCGGGAGGTCAGCGGACCCCGGGCCCGCAGCCGGAGGCAGTGCTTAGTGAGGGTGCGCCGTGGGCTCACGGTCCCGGCCGCCCCACGGAAATTCCTGAGACTGCCGTCATTCTCAACCAGCGCATCATCACCCGCGAGAGCCTCGATTCGTCGGTCCCCGCCGCGCTGAAGCTGAAGAAGCGCATCAAGCGTTTCATGCTGGACAACGAGATCGACCACCTGCCCATCGGTGACATCGTCGCTGTCGCCTTGGATGAGTGGCTCACCGCCCGCGGTTTCTGACACCCCGGTCCGTCTGGTGGCCGCGAGCGGCCCGCTCGTTCGCGGCCACCCCTCCTCCCGACTATTCCACTAGTCCACTAGGCGGCTAGCTAGTCGCCTAGTGGACCTTCCCGGAGCGCCCTGTGCCCGACTTCTCGCACCACGCCCGTCAGCTACGCGCCGTGGCTGACGCGCTCGAAGCACAATCCGACCAGACCGGTGGCCTGCTGCTTCCTCACCCCGACACTCTGAAGATCCTCAATGGCCGTCACACCACTCGCGGGCAGATCAACTACGCCGTCCCTGACGCTCTCCAGATCCAGCGGCGTGTCCGCCGCTTCCACGCGGATCACGGGATGCAGCACGGAGACGTGGTCGCGCTGGCTCTCGATGTCTTCCTTCGCGCCCAGGGTTACCCGCCCGACCTCACGCCGCCCAGGGAGGAGGGTTCATGAGTGGAGCCGACGGTCAACTCGCGCTGGACGGGTTTCCTCCCGGGCGGGGATTCGCAGAAGCGGATGCCGAGCAGTTGTCGCTTCTCGGGGAGCCGATACCCGTTCGGCTTCCTGCGGACCTTTGGCGGGCTTGGCTCGACGACGAGATGGTCGTCGCACGGTTCGAGGCCAAACGCTACGTCAGGCCGGGGGACCGGTGTTGGCCCTGGATCAATGCGGTCAGCTCGACCGGTCACGGTTCGTTCCGCGCCGCGAGCCTTCCCGGTCCTTCCCGGCGCGGAACCGTGCCGGCTCACCTCTTCGCCTTCCAACTGGACCATGGGGTTATAGACCGGCCTGGATGGACCGCTGCCCAGGACCCGGTCGTCTGCCATAGCTGTGATTTTCACGGCTGTACCAATCCGGCCCATCTGCGGCTCGGGACGGCGGCGGAGAACCGTGTGGAGTGGTCACTGCGGCGGGGGAATCCGCACGGTCCTCTGGCGGACACGCGCGGTGCGGCCGGGCGTACGCGGGCCGTGGCCGAGGCGATACGCGCCGGGCTCAGAAGGGGCGAACCGCCCGGGAGGATCGAGCAGTTGATCCGGGCGGCCGAGGAGGAGGGCATGCCGCTCACCCTCTGGTGAGCGGTTCCGGGAGGGTCCTCACGGGCGCCGGCCGTCCCGACGGTGATGGAACGAGCCGAGCGCCGGTGACGGTGCCCCCAACTCCCCCGTGTCACTCCGGTGTTCCGCCGTCCATTGCTGTGGTCCGTGAGATCCGGGTGTCCGCCGGCGGCATGCCGTCGCGGGCCCCGAATCTCACGTCGTCGGAAGGGTCACACTGTGCGGGTGTACTCCACCGCCAGAGCTGCTGCCTCGTCGAGGGTCGCCGCGACGGGTGCGCCGCTGCCGCGGAGGATGTCGGGGTGCGTCAGGCCCCCGCCGTAGGACACGGGGTGGATCTGGGCCGCTCGTGCGGCGCGGACGTCGTCGACGGTGTCCCCGATGAGAACGATCGGCCGGTCGCCGACGGTCTCGGGGAGCAGGGAGAGATGGCGGGCCAGGGTCTGTCTCTTGCTCCTGGAGGACGGGGTCGTCCGTCCGTCGGCGCGCAGGAACAAGGAGTTGATGCCCAGGTCCGAGATGTGCCGGGTCAAGGCGTTGTGGGCGCTCAGCGACAGCACCGAGTGGGTGCACGAGCTGCGCAGGAGGCGGGTGAGGAGTTCCTCGGCTCCGGGCAGGAGCGCGGCCGGTGGCCGGCGGGCGTGGTAGCTCTCGAATGCCACATTCACCTGTGTCCGCTCCCGGTGGGTGAGCGCACGGCCGAGGATGCCGGCGCAGACAGCGGGGGCGGTTGTGGCGAAGTGCTGTCGGACCGTATCCGGATCGGCTGGCTGCTCGTCCAGAGAGATCAGGGCGGCGTTCACTGCTGCGACCTGGCGCTCGACGTCGTCAGCGAGTGTGCCTCTCCATCCCCACACCAGGTGTGGCCGGTTCAAGGTCCGTGGCACGGGACGTGGATCCTTTCTTGATCAGGTGAAGACTACGGTTCCGGTTTTGGAGAAGGGACAGTCACCGGTGCCGGATCCTGTGAAGATCTGCCGCCAGGGCGTGGATGCGGCGGCAGTCCCTCTCGATCGCCTCGGGCTCCTCGTGCGCGAGGACGATCTCGAAGGTTCTCCCGTCGGGAAGCTGCGCCTCGGTCCCGGGGATGAAGGAGTCCGGATGTGCGTCGATGCACACCGTAGTGGGCAGTTCGGCGTCGGCGGGCAGCAGGTTCGACCCGAGTGTGCTGGTGAGCGGGGCAGTAAGGCGGATCCGAGTCACGCGCCGGTGTTGAGTGCCGCGGCGGCGGTCGCGGGGTGTTGTGTCCAGCGTCATGTCGATCGGGTCGTGGCCGGTCAACGCCCATGTCGCCTCGTCCCCGAGGGACCGATGGGTGACGACGCCCGCGGAGAGCAGGACCGGTCCGCGGTCGGGGTCGAAGGCGACGTGGCACACCGCCGGTCCCGATGCCACGCCCAGAGCGTCCAGAACGCGGTGCGTGTGCAGGGACAGACGTCGGGCGAGAAGGTCGTAGCGGTGCAGCAGGTCGATCCGGTCGAGGAGCCCCGTGGGAGCGTACGCATGTGCCCAGATGTCGGTAACAGTGTGCTGGGGACCACCGGGGCCGGACCTCGTGGCGCTGCAGATCACGTACTGCCGCCCGGGCACGCGTTCCTGGATGACGAGGGCGTTGTCGCCGCCGAGGCGCAGGGCTGTCTGCTGGGCCTGCGGCCATACGGCGGTGATCGAGGGCCTCGTCACGTACTCGGCGGGTCCCGCAGGGACACCGATGCAGGGGGAGGCCAACCGGTACGCGGATGCCCGGTGGCTCCTGGTCCAGGCGAGGGCCTCGGCGAGACTGGTCGTGCACAGGGTGCGTGGTGCCGCGATTCCCGCCTGGGACAGTGCTTCTGCCTGAGCGCCGTGGTCCGTGCGCAGGAGAGCTGTCCGCGGTGCGCCGCTCCCGGGCAGGCCCAGCTTCCAGGCGATCTTCTCCGCCAGTTCCACACCGGCCGGGCTGGCGGGCATCACGGCTTCGGTTCCGGCCGCTCGCAGCCTGGCCGCGACGGGATGCGGGTCGCCGGTGTACTCGATGACGTCGGTGTATCTCCCGTCGAGCGCGGCACTCCAGTGTGCAGGCGGGCCTGCGGTGGGGCTGAGGACGACCGCAACGGTGCCCCGTCCTCGGCGGGCCAGTGCGTTGGCATAGCCACAGCCGTGCTGCGGGGCGATGACCGCGACGGTCCGTCTCCCCGCTGTGCAGGATTCTGTCGCGAGGTCAGCGGCGTACTCGGTCGTCATCGGGCAGCCTCCAGAATGCGTCGGTTGGTGGGGCCGTGGAGATCACGGTGTGTGGGCGGGCCGGGGAACCTGCTCGCGAGGGGGCGCGGCGATCAGGCCGGAGCGTTTCGTGCGCCCGGCGTCCGGAGCGGTCGCGGGCCGGCGGGCGAGGCGGCTGTCGGGAGCGGCATGCGGGGGCGTGTGGGGTGCGCTCCGGGTGAGGGCGGGGCCCGCTCCGGCGTACGGGTCGGCGGCGCGGTCGGTCCCGCGCAGGGGCACAGGCGTGGTACTTGTGTGCCGGGATGCCCGGCAGTGAACTTGCCCGCCCGTGGGCGTGACGCGTCTTCATGCGGTTTCTCCGACGTCGGACGGAAGGTGCGGGGTACGGAGTCCGGTTTCGATGGCGGAGAGGACGCGTCGGCGCCAGGTCAGGGCGTACCGGAGGCAGTTCGCCTCGTTCTGGTGCGGACCGTACGAGCGCGGCAGCCGAAACGTGCAGTCGCGGGCGGGGATGCGGCGCCCTTGGGCGGACCAGGCATGGGAGTCAGCGCTGCGCAGACGGCGTGCGGATTTGCGGAGTCCCGTGATTTTGAAGCCGAATCCGTGGCAGCGGGCGGGGCCGAGGATGCCGGTGACCGTCTCGACGATCTCGACGGCTTCTTCGGTGGCCTGGATCCGGCAGACGGAGCCGATGCCGACGAGCGGCTCGTTCAGGAGGTTGATCCCGGCCTGTTCGTACAGGTCGACGCAGTGGGCGTAGTCGGACGGCCTGCGGCCCTGCACGACGGGGATGATGGGCAGGTCCGGGTCCAGGCCGCGCAGGTCCAGGTAGTTTCCGACGGTTCTGTGCAGGTGTTCTTCCACGCTCAGCCCGGTTCCGGGGAAGAACTGGCTGCCGGCCTGTCCGCCGTGGATGATGGCGTCCTCACACATCCAGTCCTGGGGCGCGGCCCAGAGCAGGTTTCCGATTTCGTCGCGGTAGCGCCGCAGGTGCTGGACGTAGGCGCGGGGGCTGGGTCCGGTGTCCCAGGTTCCCTCGCGGCTGAGCTGGGTGAATCCTCCGGAGTCCACGGCGAAGGGTCCGCGGGCCCGTGGAAGGGTCCGCCGGTCCGCCAGGTGGGGATGGGCAATGAACAGGGGCACGTCCGTGTGGGCGAGGAAGTGCGGCTTCGCTCCGAGGAAGAACAGCGGGAGCGTCGGCTCGGTCACGGCAGCGCCTCGCGCATCACGGGCGGTCGGCCCGGGGCGGCAGGCTGGTCTGTGCAGGAGGCGGGGCGACGGGGGCGGCGAGCGTCAGGGCGTACATGTGGCCGGCGGTCCACCAGTGGCGCAGTTCCAGTCCGGCTCCGGCGAGTTCGCGGCGTACGCCGTCCCGGCGGAATTTGGCGGAGACCTCCGTGCGGATCTCCTCGCCGGCCGTGAAGTCGACCGTGAGGTCGAGCGGGGGGATCTTCACGGTCTGCGCGGTGGAGGACCTCAGCCGCATTTCGATCCACTCGTGGGTCTCGTCCCAGCGGACCTTGTGATCGAATGCGCCGGGGTCGAAGTCGGCGCCCAGTTCACGGTTGAGGACGGTGAGGAGGTTCTTGTTGAAGGCCGCCGTCACACCGCCGGTGTCGTCGTAGGCGGCGATGAGCCGGCGTTCGTCCTTAACGAGGTCGGTGCCGAGCAGGAGCGCGTCTCCGGGCGAGAGCAGGGAGCGTACGGACGACATCAGGGCGGCGCGTTCGGGGGGCAGGAGGTTGCCGATGGTGCCGCCGAGGAACGCGACGAGGCGGGGTCCGGGTGCCCCGGGCAGTGCCAGGCCCGTGGTGAAGTCCGCGCTCAGTGCGTGGATGTTCAGGGCGGGGCGTTGCTCTGCCAGTGCGTGGCCCGCCTGGATCAGGGCGCTCTCGCTGACGTCCACCGGCACGTAGGTGTGCAGGTCCGGCATGGCGTCCAGCAGGAGTCTCGTTTTGCCGGACGAGCCGGAGCCGAGGTCGACCAGGGTGCGCGCGCCGGTCTCGGCCGCGATGTCGGCCGCGTGGGCGGCCAGAAGGGCGCGCTCGGCGCGGGCGGGGTAGTAGTCGGGCAGCCTGGTGATCTGCTCGAACAGTTCGCTGCCGTACGCGTCGTAGAACCACTTCGGCGGCAGCGTTTTCGGGGTGCGGGTCAGGCCGCGCAGTACGTCGGCGCGCAGGGCGGCCGTGGTGTTCTCGGGCAGCGTGCGGGTGAGCAGGAAGGGACTCACGGTGAGGTTCCGTTCGCGTCAGGCATCGCCGCGGGGGCGAGCGCAGGGTGATCGGGCCGGGGTGGGGTGGGGTGTCTGCGGGAGGCGGTGAGAATCAGCGCGGCTGCGGTCGCCCCGGCCGGCAGAAGGAGGAGAGAACGCGTGAGATCGGCGGCGGCCGTGCCGATCGCGCAGCCGATGTCCATGCCGGCGACCAGCAGGGCATGGGCCTGCGTCATGTGTCCTCGCGGTGCGTGGGCACTGGTCGTGGCTAAGGCCGCGCCGAGCAGAGGCGCCATGGCCAGGCCCGGGACCGCTGCGGCGAACAGGAGCACGGTGGGGTTGTCCACGGCGGTCAGCGGAAGCCATCCGGCGGCGAAGCAGACGGACAGGGCGGTCAGACGGCTGTCGCGCTCTGCTCGTCCTGCCGCCGCGCCGTAGAGCAGGCCGCCCGCGACAGCGCCGCAGGACAGGGCTGCGGGCAGCCCTCCGGTCAGTCCAGGGGCATCGAGGCGCTCGGCCGCCTGAACGGCCAGCGGGGAGAGGGCACCGAGGGTGATGCCGTTGCACGTCATGGCCAGGTACAGGTGCCGCAGTGCGGGATGCCGGCCCCGCCCGGCTCGTAAGCAGTTCTCGCGACCGGCGCTGGATCCGCGCACGCGCGGGTGTGCCGCGCTCACGAACAGGGCCGTGCCGAGGCCGCCGGCGGCGCCGGTCGCCACGAGAGCCCAGGGGGCGGAGACCGCCATGGTGATCGCGGTCACGAGGAGCGGACCGACGATGTAGTTGATCTCCTGGGTGGTGGAGTCCAGAGCCAGGGCCACCCGCTGATGGGCCGCCGACGGCATCGTCCCGCCGGTGCCCCAACGTGCTCGCAGTGCCGCGTCCAGTGGTGGCCGGGCAGCCCCGGCGACCGCCACCGCCCCCGCCGCCCACCAGGTTTCCTCCGACCCGGCGGCCAGGGTGAGGAAGGCCGTGCTGCTCAAGACTCCGCCCGCCGCTAGTACTCTCCTTTGCCCGTGCCGGTCGGCCAGGCGGGCGCTGACGGGACCCCCGGCAGCGCCGGCCAGCAGGTAGACCGCGGCCAGCAGCCCGCCCGTGCCGTGGCCGCCGCCCGGATCGGCGCTCAGCAGGATCGCCAGCGGGGCCATGGCCGTGGGCAGCCGCCCGGTGAGAGACCCGAGGAGAAGCGTCGGGGCGTCACCTGTTCTCAGGACATCGCGGTAGCGGACCCGGACCGCTGAGCAGGGTCGGCGTGTGGAAGTCCGGGGAAAACCGGGCATGTTCACGGGTGCTGCCGTGTACCCGTGTGTCGGCCCGTACCGGGTGCGGGAGGCTGGGTGGCTGCGGGGTGGAAGGCGGGTTCCCATCCAGGGGTGTTCCGCCACGCGCTGTGCGCCAGGCACCGCAGAGCCCAGCCCATGGCCGCTATCTGCGCGGCGTGCGGGTCCTGTCCGGATGCTCCGGCGCGCTCGCGCGCCTGGTCCCATTCGGTGTAGAGATCGAGCACGCCGGCCGCGAGTTTCTTCTCGGCGAGGCAGCCCGTTGCCTCCACGTCGGCGAGACGCTGGAGGAGGAATCGCGCGAAGCGCGTGTCCCGCTCGCGGGTCTCCTCCTCGTCAAGGAGCCGGAACGCGAGCCCCGCCCTCAGACGGCTGTCGGCCTCCTGCCCCACCGGGTACGACGCCCTCATCACGAGACCCACCGGCAGCCGGCGCTGGAACGATCCGGTTCACCGGACGGGAACCGGACAAGGTTGTACTGCTGGCGCTCGCCCATGGATGCCGTACGCCGGATCGTGTGCAAGGCGGTCCGCCACGGGGCGAGCGAGCGCGCAGGCACCGGCGGCCTGTCGGTGCTCGCACCGTAGTCGGGCAGGGCAGTGGTGGTCTCGCCATCGAGGGACAGCGTCAGGCAGGGCAGTCGTGGGGTTCGGGACGTAGGCAGCATCGTGCCGTGTGCTCCTTAGTTCTCCAGCGGTGCGTAACAGGTCTCCGGACGTCACCGGCCCGGCCGGCGGTCAGCGAGATCATGTGAGTGCACGGGGCAGTCCATGAGCTGTGGCCGGCGCCTCGACGCCCGCGAGAAGAACGCCGAGGCGGGGCATAGGCGAGAAGAGCCACGCCCTGCGGCCGGGGACTCCGCCGTGCGAGCGACTGCGGTGTGCGAGTGAGTCCAGCAGCACGCCGCGAGTGCCGCGGAGAGCCGGGGGTGGAGGGGCGTCACGGCAACCTGCGGTGACGCCCCTCCAGGGAGCCGAGGACCGTACGGGGGGGGGTGGGGTCCTCGGCTGGTCTGCGGACCGGCGACTCGGCACTCCTCAGGATCCGAACGGCACTTTCATGGTCGCCGTACCCGGAGCCCGTGCGTTCCGTCGGCGAGCATGCGGCTGTGTGCTCCTGCCGCTGTCCTGCGGCGCTTCTGGACGGTCAAGGCGGACCCCTCGTCGCTTCTCGGAAGGCATTTCGTGGATGCGGGGCCCAGAGCACGCCGCATCCGCGCATGACGCGCGGAACCTGGGTCCCGCACACTCACATGCTTAAATACTTATGGATAGAAGGAGTCGACCATAACCCTGAGGCAACACCCAGTCGACCCCTTTGTAAATAAATATTTATGATCTTGGTTCCCGCCGCAGCTCCGGGCGGGAACCTCGGCGCCCCCGAAGCCGCGGCCGGCCGCCCCTCAACCCGTCCTGGGGCGGGTCGCCCGCATGATCCCGTATGAGTTAGATTTTCATAAACGCCCGCAGGGAACCCGCCGGAGCGGTCGGCGATTTCCCTGCCAACGAGCGACCCGGAAGGCCGCACGTCCACCTCTGGGCCATGCCTGTTCCCGCGACGGGAGCTGCACGACAGGAGTGCTTGACGCGCACCGCTGGCTTGGTGATATTCACATGCGTGGACAGCCGCGAGGTTCATGCGCCTCCACACGACGACCAGTCCGCACAGGAAGGGGGAGGAGCCGACGATGCCGGAACCCGGCGGCGAGGGCACTCAAGAGCCGCCGCGCACACTCGCAGAGAAACTGACGAGGCTCCGTGAAGCACTAGCACCTGAAGGCGGGAAGCCGCCCTCCTGGGACAAGCTGGCGAAGCGAATCACCGCAGAGACCGGCACCTCGATCACGGGCCAGTACCTCTGGAATCTGGCTGCCGGAAAGGCTGAAGGCAGCCTGAAGTTGCGTCACCTCAAGGCATTCGCCGCGTTCTTCGGCCGGACTATCACCTACTTCGCCGAGGACACCGTGGCGTTCGAGGACGACATCCGGGCACAGACAGCTCTCCTGGAAGAGTTGCGCCGTCTCGGCGTCGATCAGATCCGGCTGCAGAACATGGACCATGACGCGAGTCCCGAGATCGTCACCGACCTCCTCGGGCGGCTGAAGGAAATCGACGTCCTGAGCGACCCCCAGGTCCGCGCCATGGCCATGCAGCTCGCCGACCTGGCGCCCGAACAGCGTGAGGCGTTGGGCAGCGTGGCCGGGGAACCCACACTGCTCAGCACCCTCCCGCGCGCGATCGGTCTCCTTGAGGCCGCCGCCGGGGCCACCGATGAGCAGATCGCCTCGGCAGCCCACGCCCTCACCCAGGCCCTCGACCTCCAAGTCCTCCAGGACGAGGAAGCGGTCGGCATCGCGCGGCAGTGCCGTGACCTGCTTCCGTCCAGCAGACAAGCCGTTCTGTCGATGATCCGGCAGCTCGATCACCTGGAGAAAGGCCAAGTGTGAATGCCGGGCCGCCCCCATGAGGGACCGCCCGGCACCCGGCCGACAGAACTAGGCGGCACCGCCGTCGCGGAACTCGCCCAGCCCGAGCCGCTCCGCAATCAGTTCGCGCGGAAGCAGGGGCATCAGCCGGCATGCCGCATCGAGCGTCAGCTCGTCCGCCGCCTCCGCGGAGGCGGCTTCCGGCATACGGCACCCTCCGCTCCCACCCGGGGAGACGGACTGAAAGAGCACAGTCCCGCCCTCGACCGAGAGCCACACTCCGCCGGGACCATCAGCCTCGCTCGCGTCACCGCGGCGGACCGGACCGCCTCCGCCTTTCCCTTCACGGCGGATTCCGCCCGTTGAGGGCAGATCCCCGTCTTCACGAAATTCCGGGGAATCCACATTCTGCGGATCCTCATCCAGGAA
Organism: Streptomyces sp. 4F14; assembly: GCF_048159485.1. Classification (NCBI taxonomy): domain Bacteria; kingdom Bacillati; phylum Actinomycetota; class Actinomycetes; order Kitasatosporales; family Streptomycetaceae; genus Streptomyces; species Streptomyces sp. 4F14. The sequence goes on along the minus strand of NZ_JBLRVY010000037.1, from coordinate 21,551 downwards.
TCCGTTCCGTTCCCGCCGGCCCCTGCCCGGCACTATCATCGCTATCGCCCCCACGGTCGGTATTCCACTCTCCGTGCCTCGCGCGACTGCGGCTCGTTCCCCGGTGAGTACACGCGTCTCTTCTCCCTGCCCATGAAGGCGGAACGCCGCGCAACCCGGAGACCCAACTACCGCCCTGGCACACGATTCCAGGGCCGACAGCTTCCAGCCATCCGGCACGCGGCGTCCCGATCCATGCGGTTGATCGCCCTCCCCCGTGCCTTGATTCCTACCCTTGCAAATATGCCCAAGTCAACGAGGAAACACAGAGCGTCGCACACGGCACTGGTTTCTCGCCCAGCGAGAAACCAACCGGGCAGACGCATTGTTTTCCTCAGGGAAACGCTTTCATTTCTCACTGGGTGAGAAGCGGAAGTTTTCGCAATTGCTCCACGCGAGCGTCACCTTTGTGCAATAGCCTGACGGCACGACACGCCTGATAACCACCTACCCAAGGAGACGTGTGCGCGCCATCAGGATGGAACGGTTCGGCGGCCCGGAGGTACTGGAACTGGCAGAGGTCCCCGACCTTGAGCCACTGCGCGGGCATCATCTCCTGCGTGTGAGCCGTGCCGGGGTCAACTACGCGGACGTGCATGTGCGCGGCGACAGCTACCTCGCCCCGGTAACACTCCCCTACACCCCGGGCAACGAGGTCGTCGGCCGCACTGCGGACGGCAAGCGGTTCGTCGGGCTGACCCAGGGCGGCGGATACGCCGAGCAGGCCCTTGTCCACCGCCTCACCTCCTGGGAGGTACCCGAGGAAGTGAGCGACGAACAAGCCCTGGCCCTGTGCCTCCAGGGCAATTCGGCCTACCACCTGCTCCACACCGTCGTCGGCCTCCGGGCGGGCGAGAAGGTGGTAATCCCGGCCGCTGCGGGCGGCCTGGGCTCCATAGCCGTCCAACTGGCCAAGGAACTCGGCGCGACGGTCATCGCGCTGGCGAGCACCGAGGACAAGCGCCGGCTCGCGGAGAAACTCGGCGCGGACATCGTCGTCGACTCCACCAGCGACAACCTCACCGAGGACATCACGAAGGCAGCGGGGGGCCAGGTCCAGGCCGCTCTGGAGATGACCGGAGGAGCGACCTTCCACTCCGTCCTCGACGCCGTCGCCAACCGCGGACGCCTCGCGGTGTACGGATACGCGTCCGGCGAGACCGCCGAGGTGCCGACGAAGGTACTGATGGAACGGTCGATCACCGTGGCCGGCTTCTGGCTGCCCTCGCTCTTCAGCGACCGGCAAGCCCTGCGCACCAGCATGAACGCCCTGTTCGGCGCCGTACATGAGGGATCACTGCACCCCGTCCTCGGGCAGGTCTATCCGCTGAACGAGGCATCGGCGGCACACGCCAACCTGGCCGCCCGGACCCACACAGGCAAGCTCAGCCTGGACACCGCCGGCTAGCCAGAGCTCAAGAATCCTTCAAGTTTCCTCCTTCCCGGAACAAGACCACGACGCGCATTGTCGTTCAACTAGTCATCCATGCGCAGGATTTGGCGGGCCGCACCCCGGGCGGGACCACGGCCCGCCCGACGGGAGGTAGCGACTGCATGACTGGCAACGAGAACCCGAACGCTTCAGGGACTAGTCCACGATTGTTCGACCGATTCATCCGCATTCAGGATGCCTTCAGTGAGCTCAGGGGCGAAGTCCACGGAACCGGCGAGATAGCCCAGGCTGCCGGACTGGATGACTCGACCACCTCCCGGATCCTGCAAGCCGGCGCGGAAACCGGCTTCTTCGACCGCGTCGGCCGCGGCAGATACCGCCTCGGTGTCGGCGCCGTGAACCTCGGCATGCAGGCACTCGCCCACACACGCGCAAAGGACGACGAAACACACTCTGCCCTGGAAGAACTCCGCGAAGCCACCGACGGAGGGCTCGTCTTCGAGTACTTACTGGCCCCGTTCGGTGGCGCCCAGCGCCAGTGCATCGACATGGCCGTCGGCGACTCGGACCTCGTCGAACTCGGCATGACCGCCCTCGACATCTTGTCCGTCACCCGGTCCCTGCGCACTGGCGCAAGCGGACGCACCATCCTTGCCCACCTCCCCCGAGCACTCCAGGAACCCGTCCTGGCCGAGCCCGTACCGGCCGAAGCCGGCCCAGGCGTCTACCGTGACGACAAGGAACTGCTCGCCTCGCTGGAAGAGATCCGCGACCGCGGCTACGCCCTCGGCTTCGAAGAGTGCATGCCCTACTGGAACTCGTGCGCGGCTCCCATCCTCTGGGACAACTCGATCATGGGAGCCGTCCTCCTGCTCAAACCCGCCACCGTCATGCCGAAGGCGCCGGAGTCGGTCATCGAAGCCACCAAAGCAGCCGCGTCCAGGATCAGCGCCAGGCTGAACCACCTGTCGGAATCCGCAGCCGTGACACTCAGTCCGTAACCGGGAACTCCCAGAGCCCGGAAGCCGCCCGCACCCGGCAGGCCAGGACGAAAGCCCAGCGCCTGCCACGGGCCCCGGGACTAGAGTGAGACGCATGAGCGACCATCAGGCGGTTCACTCCGCCGCCCGAGTTGCCGCCACTCTGCGAACGGTCCTGGCCGGATTCCGCAAGGGAGGGGAACGGGCCCTCCCCCTCCTGCTCGCCGAGCAGGAGGGGGGCGACCCCGAAGCCGTCCTCCTCCCCTACGACCTGTTCACCGCTCTCGTCCAGGCCCTGGACAGCGCCGACGACGCCGCAGCCCGCGATCTCACCGCCCGCCGCCTGGCCAGCGCTCCCCTTCCCGGGCAAGGGCTGGACAACGCGGCCCTGGCCCGCCTCATCGCCCGAGAAGACCCCGACCACGCCGACGAGATCCTCCAGGCCGGCGGAGCACCAGCAGACCAGAACTGACCGCGGCAGACGGAGAACTCGTGGCGGCATCCCACCCGTTCCGCGGAGACCATCTCCTGGAAGTCGCCGACGACATCCTCAAACTCAGCCCGCAACTGCGGAGGCTGGCCGTCATCCGCATCGCGCAACTGACCAGCGGCGAGGCCACCGGCATCCGGCTCGAACGGATGCCGGACTCCTGGCCGGCGGAGCTGCGGAACTGCTGGAAGCTGTACTTCGACGAGCAGGAGTACGACGTGGGACGACGGCTCAACCGCCAAGCCCCGCGCTACCGCATCGTCTACCGGTTCCTCGATCCCGTGCCCGATCCCGCCGACCGCGACCGGCGGCCCCGCCTCCAGGTCCTCGCGGTCGGTCCGCGCTACCAGTCGGAAGCCTACGAACGAGCCGTTTCCCGGCTCGCCCGACCGGAGATCGCCAACGAGCCCACCGTCCAGCCGACACCGCGTCCCAACGCGCAGGGCCGCAGACAGCGCGCCGACGAGCGGGCCAGGCGCAATCGGACAGAACCGCAATCCCGCCAGCGTCCTCACCGACCCCAGCACCCCGGATAACGTATACGCAGTGGCACGTCGACATGCCGCGCGCGAGCCGAACGGACCGCGATCACTCAGAGACCCCGCCCCGAGGCATTCCCGTGACCTACGGCACCTTGGTCCTCGGGACGCAGCAAGAGGAGACACATGGGAGACGAGTTCCGCCTGGTAGGTGAGAGCGAAGGTGTACTCGATTCCTTCGACACCTACAACGCCGCCTTTGATGCCATGAAAGGCGTCATCGCCGAGGACGTGACGTCACACGGGAAGCAGGAGGCCCGGGACTCCGGAGTGTCCAGCCCCTACGGCTACTCCATCGAGGTGTGGGAAGACGGCGAGAACATCACCCAGACGTGGCAGAACAACCGCCCGCACCAGCCCCTCAGCCTGAGCTGAGCCGGAGGGCCTGCGACGCACAGACTGAGCAGCCACCGCATCGGTTCACTCGCCGGTGCGGGTTGGTTTCCGCGGCGCGCGGCTGTCTCAGATCCACGCCGCTGCCGGTGTTGTGCCGCATACAGGTCCGCGGGCGCACCGATCTGCGCCACCATTGCGGTCATCACGTTCATCTGCGCCGTCCTAGCATCCGAGGAGTCCGTCTGGGCGGCGCCCTGGGGACAAGGGTGAGGAAAGCAGGAGCACCATGACGGACGTGCACGCCTCCGTGCTCGCGGCACTGGACGCCGCGTCGTCGGTACCCGGCCCGTCGCACTCGATCGTCGCCGGGGAACTGGCGGCTGCGGCCGACCGGCAGACCTGGACCGGGGAGGAGACCCGGCATCTGGAAGCGCTGCGTGCCGCGCTGAACTTCTTCGGCCCGTCCGACGGCACGTTCCGCGGTGAGTACCAGGGACCGGAGGAAGTCCCGTGGCCGCGCGAACTGCGCGAGGTCCCGCAGGAGGCGCGTGAGACGTGGGCGGCGTACGCGCAGGCCGCCCGTCACCCTGTCGTTCGCGCACGGCTGCACCACCTCCTGTGGGCTGCACACCACGGCACGCCCCCGATCGGCCACCTGCGCGCGGCGGTCGACGCGTACCGCCAGGCCGTCCCCCTCCTCATCGGCGGAACGGGGATCTTCGCCTCGTTCGGCCGGATGCAGGCCGCTGACTCGCTCTCCGCCGCGTACGGGCTCGCCGTCTCGACCCGCCAGCCGGTCCTGGTGGACGTCGTCGCTGAGATGCTCGACCTCGCCGGCACCGCACTGGGCTGGGACGATCCGGCTCCGGGCGTCGTCGCGGCGCTCACCGGGCCGCTCCTCGGGCACGAGGATTACCACGGCAGGCTGCGCCCGCTCCTGGAACTCGCCGTCGATGCGTACAGCGCTGATCCTCCCATGCAGGTGGAGTTCCTGGCCGGCCTGCGGCAGACAGCGGCCGACGACGCCGAACGCGGCGCGATCGACCAGCGCGTCGTCGACTCCTTCCTCCGCCGCGCCGAACGGGGCGACGGAGTCACGCAGTTGATAGGACTTGAGGAAGCTGCTGCGTACGCTCAAAGGATGGGCCTCCCCCAGGCCCTGGAGGAAATCCGCCTCCGGCAGCAGCGCCTCACCCTCGACGACCTCGGCCTGACCCGGATCGGCATCCCTGTCCAGGTCCCCGCCGACTTCTTCACCCCGGCCGTCATGCTCGTGGACGCTGCCCGCGACCTCGGCGAAGCATTGCGGGAACTCGCCACAGCCACACCCTCGTTGCCTGAAGCCGCAGCCGTTCCCGAGGACACGATCCAAGGTCTGCTGCGCCTCCCGACAGCAAGAATCAACACGAACGGCCCCGTCATCACCACGCCCCCCTCCGACGTCCGCCCGCGGCCCGTCGGCACCGACACGCGCATCCTCGTACTGGATCTGCACGGCCTTCTCCTGGAGGCCCGGCTCGAACGTATCCGGGAGCGGTTCATCCCTTCCCTCGACGACCTCCTCACCGTCCTCGTCCGTTCCCCGGCCGCTCCTCCCGACCGGATGCGCGGCCTCGCCCGCGCCTTCCTCGCGTACTTCGACCACGACGACGACGTCGCCCTCGAACTCGCCCTCGTCCGCGTCGAGGGCCTCCTGCGCCGTCACCTCAAAGCCGCGGGCATCCCCGTCATCCAGCACGCCCAAGGGGACCGCCCTGGGCAGGTCAGCCAACTCGGCGGTCTCATCGCGCACATGGAGCCAGCCGGCTTCCCGCCTCCGTGGCCGACCGTCTTCCGCCTCCTGCTCGCCGACCCGAACGAGGGCATGAACCTACGCAACGAGGTCCTCCACGACCTGACGACACGTCCTGTCCCCCGCCACCGCACCGCCCTCGTCCTCCAGGCCGCCCTCGTCGTACTCCAGCAGATCACCACCCACCAGCACACCGGACCCGGGACAGACCGCCCATCGGCATAAGCGCCTCCCTCCCCACCCCCACCGCCACACCCGTCGGCAAGGACGCCCAGAACGCGGAGCGGAACCGATAATCCGACAGCGGCAAGGTTTCCCAGCCTGAACCGCGCGCCCTCAGCGAAGACGTCCTGGTCGCCCCGCCGCCCCCAGAGCGCGGCGGGCTCCGGAGCCGCTCAGGCCCTGTTCGCCAGCATCAGACCTGGCGTATTCCGCAGGTCAACTCTGTTGGGCCAGGTAGTCGGACAGGATGCTTTCGGTCTCCGAGGAGAGCTTGACGGTCATGCTCAGGTCACCGTCGCGATAGGTGAGGCTCCCCGGCTCGCCGCCGGAGGCCGGACGGTAATCGGCAGCGGTGACCTGAGGCAGAGCGTTACGACGGACGCCTTCGCGGAGCATCAGTGACATCGTGAGGGTGGCGTAAATGCCGTGAACACGGGCCGCATTGACGAGTCCGAGGACGTCCTGCTTGGTGAGCAAACTGCGTTGTCCGGTCATCGACCCAGTATTGAGCCTTCACCCTCACGGCGCCATCGTCTTCGACCGGTCCCGACACCGCCTGCACCGGCCGTCGGCCCGCCAGAAGTGGCTACGACGGTGTTCAGAAACGGCGTCAGAGCCAGCCAGAGGCGGCCGTCGTACGCCGAACTTCCGCGTTGGCGGACCTTTACCGCGGCTCCGAGGCATCCGTCGTGTCTTCCTCAAGCGGACCCGTTGGACCGAGCTTGACCGCGCCGGCGTCTCCCCGTAATCCGCCAGGCCGCTCCGGCTGACCGTACTGCCTACGCCCAGCCCCCTTCTCTGCTCCCCTTCATGACACCCCCCAACAACCATAAACATGCATTGATAGACCGGACCTCGGCCACCCCTCCCCCAGGCATGGATCAGCCCCTAGTATCAATATTTATTGACGATGGTGCTTCGTAGCGCCGTCGATCGCATGCCACAGGACGGAGTCCAGGTTCATGACCTTGTACACCCGAACCGTAGCCTTGGCCGTGTCCGCCGTCCTCCTCGCCGGAGGCGCGATGGCCCTGGCTCCGGCCGCATCCGCAGTCGCCTCGTCCTCGTGCTCCTACCGGACCGGTTTCACCGGCACCGTGGACGGCAACGGCGTCAACTACCGGACGGGTCCCAGCACCGGTTTCGTGTCCAAGGGGCTGCTCTACGACGGCGACCAGGTGCGTATCTCCTGCGGGAAGGGCGCATGGTTCTACGGCTCGTTGGCCAAACGCTCAAAGGGGGGCCCGGCCAAGGGAGCCACGGGCTGGATCCGCAGCGACATGCTGTACCAGCTCGCCGGCTGAACTGCGGGAACCATCCGCGCCGCAGTGCCAGGGCCATGCCGGACACGACGGCGGCACCGGAACCCGCCCCTCGCAGGTGCACCGCCCGCTTCCGTGTCCGGCCCTGGTCCTGGTCCTGGTCTGAGGAAAACGGCGCGGGGGCGGGACGAGAACCGAACGACACGGCACGTGACGCGTCCGAGAACCACTCGTCAAAGTGACGGCCGCCCGCCCCGCCCCGGAGCCGGGTTTCGGAAACGCGGGCCGACCTCTGCCGTGGCGCCGCAACCACCAAGCGCGTGCGCCGGACCTCATAACACGAAAGTGGGGCAATTCATATGAAACTCATTCTGCGCAGAACAGCAGCCGCTGCGGCTGTGGGCACGCTGATGTTTGGTGGGGCCATCGTCACCGCCACCAGTGCGTCCGCCGTCGGCTCATCGAAGTGCAACATCGACGACGCCCGGCCCGGAAGTGTGTGGGAGACCAGCGCGAGCAACGTGAACCTCCGGAGCGGTCCGGGAACGAACTACAGCTCCAAGGGCCAGCTCAAGAAGGGCACGGATTTCACCTACCACTGCACCTACCAGACCAGTGACCGCAGGGGCCTCTGGTACTACGGCACCGTTCGGCAGGGCTACCACAAGGGCGTCAAGGGCTGGGTCTTCTGGCAGTACGCACACGTGGCGTAGAGATCGCGCCCGTCCCCAGGCTTGCTGATGGCCGCTGCAAAGGCGCTCCACAGCATCTTTGCGGTGAGCAGCGCCGTCCAAGGGCCGCTGCTCACCGCGGAGAGTTCGGCAGTCGGGTGCGGAACCTACAGCTGCCGAGGAGTCCCGAGTCCCTTGCCGCGATCCGCACCGTGCCCGCAGCGCCGGGGACGCGGCTGCCCGAAGCCGACGGGCACAAGCCCCGCGCATCGGAACGTCACCACATCGAACGGAGAGGGATGCGCATGCGAACGGGCATCGTGTCACTGGCAGTCACATCCGCCCTTCTCTCGGGAGGAGCGGTTGCCGCGGCTCCGGCCGCATCAGCCGTCGGAGGCAACGCCAAATACTCGGGTGACGCCACCTACCTGTGGTTCTACGTCAAGGTCAAGTCCGGTGCGCACACAGGTCAGCGCGGCTGGGTCCGTGACGACCTCCTCGTCTGGCCGGTGGGGCCAGCTGGTGACCGCGAGTGCTGAACCGGGAAACCGCCGGCCCAGGCGGACCGGAAGGTGAACAGGACCGCCCGAGGGCCGGGTCGCGGCTGCCGTCATCGTCACTGTTGCTCCCGCCTCAGCCACGGCTCATGACCACGCGTACGCGGCAGACCGTACTGACCCGCACGGCGGTTCCCGACGACCTCGACGCGGCGAACCTCATGCACCTGAGGTCCTCCGCGCAGTCGCGGTTCGCCCGCTACCACAGCGCCCGGCAGACCGTGGCACCCCGCGAATGGGCACATCTCTGTGACCCCTCCCAGGGGACGACGATGATCACCGTTCCGCAAGACGAACCGGCTCGTGTCATCGCGGTCACTCATCTGATGCGAACACCGGTCCCGCACATTCGCGAACTCGGCATCCTCGTCGAGGACTCCTGGCAGCAGCAGGGACTGGGTACCGTCCTCGTCCAGTACACGGTGGACCTGGCACGCACCCATACCCTCGACTGCCGGGGAATCACCGCCATGACCGGAAGCGGCAACCGTCCGGTGCTGGCCATCCTTCGGAGGCTCAACGCCCGGGTGACAGGCAGGGACGGAGCCACCCTTGACGTCATGATCCCGGTGGAGGCACAGCGCCACCTGCCGCTGCCTCCGCCCGGCTCCGCTGCGCAGTGACGAAAGAGCCACGGGGCCGCCCCCAGGGAGGGTGCGGCCCCCGTGCCCGCCGCACCCTCCCGCGCCCTGCGGAAACGGCCTGAGGTTCATGTACTGGCCAGCGGGCAGTACACCGCCCCCCAACCCGGCCTGGCGCCAGCGCCTTCAGTACCGCGACACGTCCGACCACCCGAATCAGCCAATCCGACTTCGCATGGGAGATCTCCCTCGTGCCCTCGCTCCTCACCGACACCCGCCGCGCGATGCTCCTCACTCTCGACGACGGAACCATCGCCCACGCCCGTCCTGCGGCCGTAAAGGATCTTCCTCTCATCGACGACCTGCACAGCCGGTGCAGCACGGGCAGCCTCACCGCCTGCTACGGAGGCCATCTTCCCGGCTTCACCTCTATGGAATGGCGACGCCGGGCAGACAGCCCGCGCCATTGCGTGCTTCTGGTCACCCCGGCCGGATCCGATGGTGTCGTGGCGATGGCGTCGATGACCGAATCCCCAGACGCCCCCGACACGTGCGAGATGAAGCTGCTGGTCGCTGACCGCTCCGAAGCCTCTTTCCAGTCCCGCGGGCTCGGCACCGCGCTCGCCGGCCTCGTCGCCGACCTCGCCCGCGATACAGGCTTCGCCTCCCTCGCCGTCTCCCTGTCGTGGGCGAACTGGCGGATGCTGCTCATCGTCGAGCACCTCGGCGGCCCGGTCCTGCCGCAGACCTCGTACGTACGCAACATGGCGATGCTCGGTCTTGTGCCGAACCGTGGCCTGGACGTGGCCGACGCGATCGACTTGCGGATCGTCCTGTGACGGCAGATGCGACGCCGGGCACGACACGTTCATCTCTTGTCACCGACGACGGCGCCCGGCTGGCGGTGTACACCGACGGTCCGCCGGACGCGGGCGTGACGGTGGTCCTCAGCCACGGTTTCCTGATGACCGCGGACGTATGGCGCCTCCAGGTGCGCGAACTGTCCGCCCGCAGGGTACGGGTCGTCCGCTATGACCAGAGAGCCCACGGCAACTCCGCCCCGGGGAGCGCCGCCACGACCGTCGGGCGGCTCGGAGCCGATCTCGCCCACGTCATCGACGTGACAGCGCCGCGGGGACCGGTCGTCCTCGCCGGGCACAGCCTGGGCGGCATGGCAGCCCTCACCGTCGCCGCCCGCGACCCCGACCTCATTCTGCGCCGCAGCCCCCGCGTGGCCCTGATCTCTACGGCATGCAGCTCCGCCCGCCTCGCGCCGGGCAACCGGCCGCTCGACTGGCTCAAGGCGGCAGCCCGCGCCGGGTACTCGTATCCCCTCTGCTGGCTGCCGGCCGCAGCCGACGCCGCACGGTGCCAACTGCCGAACCGCCACCCGTGGGCCCTCCGTCCCGAGACCCAGGAACAGGGTGCCGTCCCGCCGCCGAGCCGCCAGGCCATCCACCGCACCACCACACGGCACATCGCCCACCTGTGGAGATCCATGCGCGCCTACACCACGGAGAACGGTCTGCACGCCCTCGGCAGTCTCGCCGACCAGGTCGAGATCGTCACCGGTGAGCTGGACGACTGGATCCCCCTGCCCCAAACCCGTGAACTGGCTCGGCAGTTGCCCCACGCGCGCCTGCACGAGCCCGTCATCGGTGCAGGGCATCGACTGCCCGCAGACAAAGCCGGCCACCCCGCCGTCACCAAGATCCTGATCCGGATGACCGAGTCAGCTCTCCGGGACTCCGCCTCCACGGTGTCCGCGAGATGAAGCGCATGGCCCGAACCCCTCGACAGCCGCCGCCTTGTCGACCGTCCGGTACCGTCCTCGCACGGCGACGGCGCTGCGGTCGATCACCATGCCGGACCGACCCTCCGATGCCCCTCTTCCTCGGAAGGCCCGCCTCCCGGCCCGCAGCGCTCCCTCCGGTGTTCGTCCGGCCCCGGCTGTCCCAGCTCCGGACGGCTCGCCGCGCTCCACGGTGATGTCTACGACACCCCCGGCGCGGAGACGCTCCCTGGACGACAGGGCCGACACGTCAGCGCCGCGCAACACGCATCACCGCGCCGGCCACCCCGGCGAGCGCGCTCATGACGCTTGCCCCCACTCCCAGCGGCTGCGCGAGCACCGGGTGCTCGCAGGCGACATAGACGGCCGCCCCGGTGACCAGCAGCCCTACCACGAGGGCAAGGAGCAGGACCGCCAGGTACAGCCCCCCGCCCTCATCGCCAGCGTCCTGCCGGCGAAACTCGTCCCTGTCCATGGTCATGAGCGGTGCTCCCTTTACCCCTCGGGCGTCTGCGGCGCCGCCCTCAAACGGGCGGCTCCGCAGACGCGGATGACGAACAGCGCGCAGGACGACTGCCACGCAACAACAGTGATCAGCCGGACCTGCCCGGTTCCCCGGCCACTGTGCAGGGCAGCCACCCAGGAGACCGGACGAAGATGGGGGGTCTCCAAAAACCGTCCGCATGCGCGACGCGTTCCGGTAATGTCCCGCCGTGGGTTCCAGCAAGCCGCCCAGTGCCGCAGACCAGCGCCTCATCGACCACGCGGCACGTCACGGCGTCACCGTCACCGTCAAGCAGTTCACCCGCTGGCGGCAAAACGGGCTTCTCCCGGGGAACATCCCCGGCGGCGGTCTGGGCCGGGGACGGGGCAGCACGTCCTCACCGCCACCCCAGAGTTTCGACCTCGTCCTCGCGCTGGGCCGCCTCGCGGGGCGCGGCAAACGGCCCACGGACCTGGCGCTCCTCATGTTCGCCGAGGGTCTCCCCGTGCCCGAGGAGACGGTCCGGGCCGCTTTCCGGGCCTCCGTGGACACCGACGTCCTTCCCGGCGGAGACGACGCAGACGGCTCTGATCCGGACGCGCGGCTTGACCAGGCCGCTCAGCACCTCGCGGACCGCGGCCTGGTCCTCACCCTCGTCCCGGCCCGTGTCCGCCGTATCGACGAGCGCATCGCGCGCGTCCTCGGCCGGCTCCCGCCCGAGATCCTGGAGCTCGACCAGAACAGCGAGCCGCAGCCGCTGACTCCTCAGGACGCCACGCTGACCGCCGTGACGGCGGCCGTGGGCGGGTCCGTCCCCCTCCAGGACATCGGTGCCCTGCTGCGCGCCCTGAATCCCGCCACGACAGCCAATCCGATCGCCTCGCTCGTCGAGACCACGCAGGCCGACGCTCCGGGGGCCGCAGCCAGCATTCTCGCGACGGACGGTTCCCTGGCCTTCGTCCCCGACTCTCCCTCCCCCACCCTTCTGCGGGAACTCGCGGAGACGGCTCCACTGAGCGACCTCGCCGCCGGATGGGACACCGCGGTACGGGTTCGGCAGTGGGCACTGGACCTGTGCCGACGCGTCGAGGAAGAACTCGAAGCCGGGCAGATCGGCACGGCCGTCGAGGAGTGGGTGCAGGGCAGGCAGTTGCTGTCCGGGCTGTCCGTCGTCACAGCACTGCGCGAGGCCAACGGGACACCGTCAAGAAGCGCGTCCTCAGCCCTGGTCTGGCTGTTCCAGTGCCAGATGTTCGTACAGCTCGACAGACTGCTCCCCGGCTGTCAGTGGCACATCCTCCAGACCCCGTTCGTCGCACCCCCACCCGTCCGGGACCTGATCCTCACCAAGGTCACCGGCTCCGGCACAGCCTCACCGCCAGAGCCGCCAAGCCGTCCGAACCCCGAGCCGTAGCAGCAGCTCCGACACCCCTGACGACATCGAACGGCAGCCGGGCGGCGCAGGATCCCGTCCCGCCGAGCCCCACCACGGCCACCGTTCATCATGCACCGGGCAGCCGCTCGCGGACGTCGCCGCAGGCCGCGCGAACCCGGCCGGCCACCACGTCCGGCGCCCGCCCGGGCGAGTCCGGATGGGGTCCCGCCCGGCGATCGAGTCCAGCAGGCCCCGGCCAATTCCGCGCAAGGTCGATGGTGGCCCACTTCACCGGCAAGGCCAGGGGCCGACATCCACGGCAGTGCTATTCCTGGGCCGAGCCCGTCACCCAACCGCACAAAACACGCGAACCCCGCCCGTGAATCCCGGAAAGAATTATCCATCTCCCCGTCGTTAAGCACTTTCCAGCATTGACCAGAACACCGCATTTCATTAGATTTACCCATGTCGAAACGGGGTGTCGAATTTCCCCAGCCAACCCTCACGCGGAAATGAGGCTTCATGGATGACGAATTGTCCCTCAAGCTGGATGAGAAGACGCATATCAGGCCAGTCTTCGACCCAGTTCTCCGATCCTTCACGGTGCAGCTCTGGACGGACGGAGAACCGGCCGGAACGCTAGGGGCGGACAGCATCTTCCTTCACCCCGATGACATTCTCGACGAGATCGATGGTTTCCTCGAAACGCATGGACGTTCGCCTCTGACCGAGAATCAGGGGGCAGAGTTCTGCGGGATGCTGATCATGGCGAAGGGTGGCCCGGACGCCATGCTTCTCCAGATGGTCCGCAAGAACCCCGAGGGCTTCTTGTTCCTCGAATAGACCTCTCTTTCCGGGGCGGGAAGAGCCGCCTCTACCACCCCGGAAAGCCCGCCTCTCGCCGACCCGTCAGCTCTCCGGCCGGAAACCGTCGTACCGGCAGAGAGCCACGCGTTCCAGAATTCCCGCACGAACCGAAAGGACAACAAGCCTTGCGCACTCTCTCAGACATCACGCTACGCGTTGCCGAGATACTCGGAGACGACTGGACCTCCGAAGTCGGCCAGTGGGGTGTCCACAGCAACTTTTCGAGCCTCACCGAGTCCGAGGAAACCTATACCCTCCACGTCGAGGACAATGTGCATCTGGTCCTGGAATCGGTATTCTGGCATTCCGGTGAAATAGCCCGGTTCGCACCCGGCCCCGCGGGAAGCGCGGATTCCGTCGCACAGGACATCGCCGATGCCATACGCGAACACGAAGGCCGGAACGCCGAAGAGGGTTCACAGGAGCCCACGGTTCTTCCCGGTGCGAGTGATCTCGCCGCTGCCCGCCCGACCAACGCCCGGCCGGGCAGTCGGCTCACCTCCATGCTCGTGGGACGGGCGGGCCAGCCGAGGGTGGAGCCTGCCCGGGAAGGAACCGCACGTCCCGGGCACGGGCAGCTCCGGTTCGGGCCCTACGAGCACGACAGCAACGGGACCGAGGACGAGAAGGCCGCGCTGTACCGGGAGCTGAATCGGGACGCCCACTTCTCCGTCGCCGACTACAGCGACCCGGAATCGCCGTGCCTTCCGTCCCTCACCATTGCAGGTGCCTACGCCTACTTCTACATCGACGACGACGGCACCCTTCAGGTCTCCGTCCACCTGGACAGCATCACCGCGGTCGGTACCCACATCTGGGGCGAGACGTCCGTCCCCCTCCGCATCACGTGCGAGGACACCGTCCTGTTCTCGTCCACCGGCACATGGGTGATCCAGTTCCAGCACCCCGACGACGGCGGGAACGACGGAGTCTGGGAGTGCTCCGTCCCCGCACAGGAGGCCCCGACCGAGGCCGAAGCTCGCGCCGTCGCCACGCAACGGTTCCTCACGGAGATCAGTGCTCACGCCAACGCCGACGCGTGGGACGGCATCACTATCCGCAGCGTGAGGCTCACCGACCACCCCCCGACGTCCTGACGCTCCCGCATCGCCGCCGCCCGCGCCGACCGCAAAGGCCCGCGCGGGCGGCACCGCCCGGAGGATTCCCCCGTTCCCTCCCGCCTTTCGGGCAGCCTCCGCCGGGCCCGGCCGCCGCCCGTACAGCAGGCCCTCCCCGACGAGGGGGATCCCGGCCGCACCGACGCCCCCACGGATTCACCGACACAACTCACCGCAGGCCGGGCCTGCCACAGGAGGTCACGCATGAGCATCCACGATCCTCAGCTGCAACTCGGCCTGTGGGACGATCCGCCTCTCCCCACGGCCGACACCAAACCGACGACCGTGCTTTCCTACGGATTGGGAGCGGATTCGACACTCGTCCTGATCGACATGCTCCGCGATCCGGCCGGCTACGGCCTGGAGCCGGATCTCTCGGACCTGATCGTAGTCACAGCGACGGTCGGGTCGGAATGGCAGGACACCGTCCGGCTCGTCGAGAACCATGTCTTCCCTCTCCTGCGGCGCCACCAAGTCAGGTATATCCAGGTCGCACGCTGCGGCCCGTTTGAGGCGGACGGATGGGAAGTTCTAGCCGACTCACGCGCACCGCAGCACTTCGTCCCGCGCGGGCACTGGACACTCATGGACGAACTGTCCCTCAACGGCACGGTCGTCCAGGCTGCGGGCGGTAACACATGCTCCCTGAAATACAAAGGCTGGCCCCTGGACCAGTGGGCGAAAAAAGAATTTCCCCGCACCACCTTCAGGAAGCTCATCGGCTACCATGCCGGAGAACGCAAACGCGCGACGAAGTATGACGCCTGCCAGCAGCAGGACAACGCCAAAGCCAGACGGACCGTCTGCACGGTAACGTATCCGCTGATCGAAAGGAACTGGGGGCGCACCGTGGTGGAATCGCGCCTCTTCACCGAATTCGGTTTCGTGTGGCCGAAATCCCATTGCACTTTTTGCGTCTATTCAGGAGCCTGCTCGTCCCGCCCGGCCCACATGGCACGCATGCGCGACCACCTTCCCCAGGCCGTCGAGGTACTGGCCCTGGAGTACACGTCGATGGCACTGAACGAGGCCGGCTCGTTCTACCCGGGCGAGACGCTGTACAAGCGCGTCGACGAGGACGGCAACACCGAGGCCCTGCGGGCACTGGAGGAGCATCTGGCCCGCACAGAGTGGGCCCTGTACCGGGTGCGCCGCGTGTTCCCGGCGGCCCGCAGCGCCGACTGCAAAGCCCTGCACGGCAGTTCCTGCCGGACACCGTGGCCCGGCTGCATCGACCCCGAAACCGGCGGGCGGACGCCACCGTGCCGGCAGTGGCACGGCCCCTCCTGCCGAACACCGCAGCCGGCCTGCCGCAACGCTGCCCGCAAGGGCCGGGCGAGCAGGTCCGTCGAGATCGTGATCACCGGATCGCGCACGCAGGTGACGCGCCTCGTCCGCCGTCGCGCCGCAGCCAATGGCGAACGGGTCGAGGCGAGCACTCTCCACCCGCTCGGGCATCTCCGCAGCTGGACCCTCTCGCGTGCCGCCACCTATCCCTGCGCCGAGGAGTTCCACGCCATTGCACCGAGCGGTGTGATCGCGAAGCAGAGGGACGGTTTCGAGGAGCTGTGGCGCGCGACCTGCCGCAGGCTCCTCATACCTGCCTGATCCGTGAACGACGCCTTACCTGGATCCGGCGCCCCCCGGTTCTGCGACACTCTCGGGGCATCCGCTTTCCCGGCATCCGAGTGTGAGGCCCGAGCGGGAGGGGTGCAAGAACAGACTCCGCCGCGTTCTTGCACCCCTCCCGCTCGGGCCTCTTTTTCTTCTCACCGGGAAAGGGCGGGGGACACTCACCGGCATCACACCGGGATCGGTGCCGCGCCGCCGCCGTGTGCACGCCACCCCGCCCGGGAGCGGTGCAGCTCTTCGGATGCAGAGAACATTCTGGATTCCCGCCCCTGGCCGACCTTTAAAGATTGACCCCCCACCCCATAAAGATTAGATTTACCTATGTCGAAACGGGGCGAGAATCAGGCGAAACGAGAGCCCTGAAAAGACGGAACGACCAGAAACACTGCTCTTTGAAAACTCCACAGCGGATTTTGCGAGAACCGTAGAACATTGACGTTTTCCATGAATCAGAAATGCGACGGGGCAGGGCAAAGCCCCGCGCGATCCACACCGCAGAATGGAGTCACGTCGTGACAGAGAACGAGATTCCGATCACCATGGTCGCCCTCGCCGCCGCCATCCGGGACGGCGCTCAGGTCGACTCCGACCACCACTACGGCAAATCCGTCACGTTCACCCTCCCCGGCTCCGGGGACCGAGTGACGGTGTGGCCCGAAGGGCCCCGGCCTTCCTCGCCGTTCGTCCTTCTCTGGCGGCGTGAGTCTCCGGAGGGCATGACCGTCGACGGCGGCAAACTGCCCTGGAGCGTCGACCCGGAGCCGCTCGTGAGCTGGGCGATCACCATGGCCTACCCGGCCGACGAGTTCGCGACGCAGTACGCACCCGCCCTCGTCTCCCTGCGCGAGCACGGCATGACCGCCGACATCGCTCCCGCCGAAGGAGGAGTCGGCTACGTCATCCGCATCCCGCTCCCCGACTCCACCTGCCTGACCATCGGGGGCGAAAGGAACTTGCCCAGCCGCGCCGAACTGATCGAGAACTGGCACGTGCAGCACCAGGGCATCGACCGGCACATCGGTGTCGTCCATCACGGTTCCGACTTCCCCCGGATGGTCGCCGCGACCATGCGTTACCTCCAGGCGACGGCCGCGCGCTACGGCGGCCATCACCCGCTCGGCGCCCCCGTGGAAGGGGAACGCCACGACGGCCCGGACAAGCTCTACGGCCTTCTCGCCGACCTGTCCGAACTGCGCCGCACCGTCCACGTCGCACCGGGAGGAGCACGGGTGGTCGTCTTCGACGCCGACGGCTACAGCGGCGCGACCGTCGACGTCCCCGCCGAGGTCGTGGCCCGGATCTGCCGCCTGCTGACCGTCGAGAAGCGGGTTGTGGAGACCTACGGGGGCTGACGGCCGCCACCCCGCCTCTACCTGGTGCCGGGCCCGCAACTCCGGGCCCGGCACCACGAGCCGAACACCCGGAGGAATCCATGAGTAACCGCATTCCCCTGGCTCACAACCACTGGCCCCTGGCCCTCGGCAACGAAGCGGAACGCCCGGTGCCCGGCTGGTTCGACGAGCTCTTCGGGGACGCGTCCCCGTTCCTGGCCTTCCCGCAGCTCCCGCCGCACTGGAGCCCGGCAGGACCGCGCCGTTCCCCGCAGGCCGAGAACTCCCGCTGCCGCATCGCCCGCGTCCTGGAAGTCCACCTCAGCACGGGGCCCGCCTGGGACCTGATCCGCAGCGCGCAGGCCTGCACCTTCCAGGTGACCACGGTCGCGGACGTCATCGAGACCGCGACCTGGATCACCCTCCGCTCCCGCAGGGCGTAGCCGTATTCCACCTTCTCCGCCGCGCCGGGCACAGGGGGCAGAGTTCGTCCGGCGCGGCCAGACCCCGCATGCGTAGGAACACATTTGAGTCTCACTTTCACCGACATGTACGCGGGTGCGGGCGGCTCCAGTACGGGCCTGGTCCACGCAGGACTCAGGCTCGTACTCGCCGCCAACCACTGGCAGATCGCCGTGGACACCCACACCGCCAACCATCCCGACGCCGAACACCTGTGCGCCGAGATGGAGTACTACGACATGAGGCGCCTACCGAGGACCGACATCCTCTGGGCCAGCCCCATCTGTACGGAGATAAGTCCCGCCGGGGGCCGACCCCGGACCAGCGGACAACTCGACGACGAGGAGTGGAAAGCCCTCCCCGACAAGGCGTTCGCGCGGACCAGGGCCACCGCGTACGAGGTCATCCGCGCCGTACAACTCCACCGCTACAAGGCAATTTTGGTCGAGAATGTCATTGAATTCGCGACCGACTGGGAGCTGTTCGACTGGTGGCTGGCCGGAATGGCCCAGCTCGGCTACAACTACCAGATCGTGTGCGTCTCGTCGGCGCACATCGGGGACGCGTCCAACATCCCCGCCCCCCAGTGGCGCGACAGGGCTGATTCAAAGTCCTGGGGGTCATGGAAACGTGCAGGTCGCTGAGGTGTGACGATCCAGTGGAAGTCCGTCACGGACACAACGAAGCTCCGGTTGACGGGGTGACCTTCCCAAGTCGCCCTGCCCGTCCGGAGCTTCGATGTGTCGCCAGTCTGCCACTGTCTGCCTGACCAAGTCGCCCACCGCCGCCCAGCGCGGCGTGAACGGTGTCGCCGAACGGCTGGCCGTTCTTCGCGATCCACGAGATCGACGGGGACGGCGCCATTCGCTGGTATCGGTCCTGCTCACCGCCTGCTGCGCGGTGCTGGCCGGGGCTCGCTCCTATCTGGCCGTGGGCCAGTGGGCCCGCCACGCGCCCCTGGATGCGCTCGCCCGCCTCGGCGTGCGCGCCGCCGGTCCGCTGGGCGTGCGCCGTGCACCGTCCAGCTCAACCATCCGCCGCCTCCTGACCCTGGTATGTCCCGGCGGGCTTGCCGACCTGCTCGGATGCGCCCCGACGGGCAGCCGGCACCTGGCCGTGGACGGTAAGACCGCCCGCGGCTCGCGCACGGACACCGCCCCGGCCGCCCACCTGCTCTCCGCCGTCCTGGAAGGCGGACGCACCGTCAGCCAGCTGCGGGTACCGGACAAGACCACCGAGGTCACCGGCTTCACAAAGCTGCTGTCCCCGTTCGACCTGGCCGGGGTCGTGGTGACCGCCGACGCCCTGCACACCCACCGTGACCACGCCAGATGGCTGGTCGAGGCGAAAAGGGCGCACTACCTGCTCGTGGTCAAGCGGAACCAGCCGACGCTGCACGACACGTTGCGCTCGCTGCCATGGAAGGAGGTGACCGCCCGCCGCTACGACCGCGACGCGGGACACGGGCGGCGCGAGACCCGCTCGGTACGTACGCTCACCGTCACCGGTCTCGGACTGGACTTCCCGTACCTGGCGCAGGCCGTGAAGGTTCACCGGCACCGCACCGACGTCAAGACCGGCAAGATCACCCGTGAGACCGTCTACGCCATCACCGACCTGACGGCACGGGCAGCGTCTCCCCAGGCCATCGGCCAACTCGCCCGAGCGCAATGGGGCATCGAGGCCGTGCACCACGTCAGAGACACCACGTTCGGCGAGGACGCCTCGAAGATCCGCACCGGACACGGACCGGAGAACATGGCCACACTGCGCAGCTTCGCGATCAGCACCCTGCGCACCGCCGGGCACCGCAGCATCGCCGCCGGCCTGCGCGAGATCTCCTACACACCTTTCACCCGACCGCTGGACATGATCGGACTGCCCTGACCAGCAACGCCACTTGATCACCAGGACTTTGAATCAGCCCTGAGTGGCGCGACCGGCTGTACATCGTCTTCACCAAGGCCGGAATCCGCCTCCCGGACGTCAGGCCGACGCCGCTGGCTTTCTGCACCGTCTGCGACGAGGACGTCCACGCGGTACAGACGTGGCGCAAGCTCCGCCCGCCCCGCAAGGGGCAGCGGCCCCGGAGAAAGGGGGTCGGCAAATACGGGGTGCAGTACGACTACACATGCCCCGGCGGGCACGGGGTCGTGGAACCGTACGTCCAGCCCGCGTCCTCCATCATCGACTGGAACGACGAAGGCATCCGCATCGCCGACCGCCACGAACACGGTCTCGATCCGCTCGCGGACAACACCATGGCGCGGATCCGGGCAGGGCTGGAGATGTTCCCCGCCCACCCTTCCATGGTGACCCTGAACCACAGCGGACACGACGGCAGAGCGTTCCGTCCGGACCTGGCCCCGCTGCCGGTCCGGGCCGCGAAGATCGGCGAAGGGCTGCTCATCCCGCCGCCGGGGTCCTTCCCGTACGCCACCGCGTCACCGGATCTGGCGGCGCCCCCGTTCATAGTCGAGTTGCGCAACCACGGCAAGGCACGCCGGATCGAAGAGCCGCTGGCCGTGGTCACGGCGAGCGGGAACCATCACGGGCTGGTCATCCCTTACCGCAAGGGCGCCGGGGCCAAGCCGACCTCCGAGCCGCTGCACACCCTCTCCACTCATGACTCCGCCGGTCTTCTGCGGCAGGCCCCGCGGATCGAGGACTGCCGGTTCCGGATGTTGGCATGGCGCGAGCAGATGAGCGCCCAGCGGTTCCCGCCGGACTACATCGTCACCGGCCCCAGCAACGCCGCCAAGACGGTCCAGGCCGGAAACGCCGTGAGCTGCAACGTCGCGCAATGGCTCGGTGAACGCGTGGCCGCCGTCCTGTAACTCCCCGGGGCCGCCGCACGGCGGCCCCGGCCCTTCCCCTCGCCTCCCGCCGGGTCCGCAGGACAAACCGGGCCCGGCACCCCCACTCTCAGGAGCATTCTTTGGCCTTCCCCGACCCACGGCACACCGCACGCCAGCAGGTCGCCCGCACCGTCCAGCACGGCCGCATCTCACGGGCCGCGATCCGGCTCCTGCTCACCCGGGGCATCCGGCCCCAGGTAACCCGTTCCCGCCCCCGCGAGGAACCCTGGGCCGAAGTCAAGTTCGGTCACGGCACAACGTCCGGGCGATGGTTCAACACCTACGCGCGCAACGGACACGGGCACAGCCTCCGCTTCGCCCTGCTCCCCCTCAGCCTGGTGCCTCCCCTCCTCGCCGCCGTCGGCGACACCCCCGACCCCGCTGAGGCCGACCTCCACGACCCGGCCGACTTCCAGGGCGACGCCGCCCAGTGGCTGGACGAACAGACCGCAGGGCTCCTCGGCGTGGGCGACAGCCGCCCGCTGCCCGGCCACGACGAGGACGCGTCCGACACCCCCCGCTACTCCTCTCAGCTCTCCGGGCGCTGGCAGGTGGAGGGAATCGCCCACCTGGAAGTGTCCGGACCCGACATGACCGCCGTGTGCAACCTGGAGATTCTCGGTCTCAGCGAGGCTGCGGTCCACGCGGTCATCAGCGTGTACGCGGACCTCGTCCCGCCCCGATGACCCGGTCGTGGGGGGGGGGGGGGGGGGGGGGGGGGGGGGGGGGGGGGGGGGGGGGGGGGGGGGGGGGGGGGGGGGGGGGGGGGG
>NZ_JBLRVY010000036.1:0-117712 GCF_048159485.1 Streptomyces sp. 4F14 | reverse complement strand
GGGGGGGGGGGGGGGGGGGGGGGGGGGGGGGGGGGGGGGGGGGGGGGGGGGGGGGGGGGGGGGGGGGGGGGGGGGCCCCCCCCCCCCCCCCCCCCCCGGCGGCACGCGGTGCCAGAAAGAAGCCGTCCGGAGGCATCATGTGACAGGTATCACCGCTCAGGTGTGACCCGCGATTTAGAGGGGGTCGCATGGCAGGGATAACCTGCGAGACGGACATGCCGCGCGCTCGGACACCGTGTGCGCCCTGCTTGTGACACATGCGGTCGTCACGTTGCCCTTCGCGGCACGCCCACGCATCCAACGAACCGCGAGATCACTGATAGGGACGGAAGCGCGTGGACCTGTTCGAGTACCAGGCGAGGGACCTCTTCGCCAAGCACGATGTACCGGTGCTGGCCGGTGAAGTCATCGACACGCCTGAGGCGGCCCGCGCAGCCACCGAGCGTCTGGGTGGCAAGTCCGTCGTCAAGGCCCAGGTCAAGGTCGGCGGCCGCGGCAAGGCCGGCGGCGTGAAGCTGGCCGCGACCCCCGACGAGGCGGTCGAGCACGCGACCAACATCCTCGGCATGGACATCAAGGGCCACACGGTCCACAAGGTGATGATGGCCGAGACCGCGCCGGAGATCGTGGAGGAGTACTACGTCTCCTTCCTCCTGGACCGCGCGAACCGCACCTTCCTCTCCATCGCCTCCGTCGAGGGCGGCATGGAGATCGAGGAGGTCGCCGAGACGCGTCCCGAGGCCGTCGCCAAGACGCCGATCGACGCCATCGAGGGCGTGACCCCCGAGAAGGCCCGTGAGATCGTCGCGGCCGCGAAGTTCCCGGCCGAGGTCGCGGACAAGGTCGCCGACGTCCTCGTCAAGCTGTGGGACACCTTCATCAAGGAGGACGCCCTCCTCGTCGAGGTGAACCCGCTGGCGAAGGTCGCCTCCGGTGACGTCATCGCGCTGGACGGCAAGGTCTCCCTGGACGACAACGCCGAGTTCCGCCACCCCGACTTCGAGGAGCTCCACGACAAGGCCGCGGCGAACCCGCTTGAGGCCGCGGCGAAGGAGAAGGGCCTCAACTACGTCAAGCTGGAGGGCGAGGTCGGCATCATCGGCAACGGCGCGGGTCTCGTCATGAGCACCCTCGACGTCGTCGCCTACGCCGGCGAGGCGTATACATCGGAGAATGGCGGCGGCGTCAAGCCCGCCAACTTCCTGGACATCGGCGGTGGCGCCTCCGCCCAGGTCATGGCCAACGGCCTGGAGATCATCCTCGGCGACCCGGACGTCAAGTCCGTGTTCGTGAACGTCTTCGGTGGCATCACCGCCTGTGACGAGGTCGCCAACGGCATCGTCCAGGCCCTGAAGCTCCTTGAGGACCGCGGCGAGAACGTCTCCAAGCCGCTCGTCGTCCGCCTCGACGGCAACAACGCCGAGCTGGGCCGCAAGATCCTCACCGACGCCGCGCACCCGCTGGTGCAGCGCGTCGACACCATGGACGGCGCGGCCGACAAGGCCGCCGAGCTGGCCGCCGCCAAGTAAGCACTCAGGACGAGGACACCGACACACCATGGCTATCTGGCTCAACAAGGACAGCAAGGTCATCGTCCAGGGCATGACCGGCGCCACCGGGCAGAAGCACACCAAGCTGATGCTGGCCGACGGCACCAACGTCGTGGGCGGCGTGAACCCGCGCAAGGCGGGTACGACCGTCGACTTCGACGGCACCGAGGTACCCGTGTTCGGCACGGTCGCCGAGGCGATCAAGGCGACGGGCGCCAACGTCACCGTCATCTTCGTGCCGGAGAAGTTCACGAAGGACGCCGTCGTCGAGGCCATCGACGCCGAGATCGAGCTCGCCGTCGTGATCACCGAGGGCATCGCCGTGCACGACTCGGCGAACTTCTGGGCGTACGCCGGCCAGAAGGGCAACAAGACCCGGATCATCGGCCCGAACTGCCCCGGCATCATCACGCCCGGTCAGTCGAACGTCGGCATCATCCCCGGCGACATCACCAAGCCGGGCCGCATCGGTCTGGTCTCGAAGTCCGGCACGCTGACGTACCAGATGATGTACGAGCTGCGTGACATCGGCTTCTCGACCGCTGTCGGCATCGGCGGCGACCCGATCATCGGCACCACGCACATCGACGCGCTCGCCGCGTTCGAGGCCGACCCCGACACCGAGCTGATCGTCATGATCGGCGAGATCGGTGGCGACGCCGAGGAGCGTGCCGCGGACTTCATCGCGAAGAACGTGACGAAGCCGGTCGTCGGCTACGTCGCGGGCTTCACCGCGCCCGAGGGCAAGACCATGGGCCACGCCGGCGCCATCGTCTCCGGTTCGTCCGGCACCGCCCAGGCGAAGAAGGAGGCCCTGGAGGCGGCGGGCGTCAAGGTCGGCAAGACGCCGACCGAGACCGCCGAGCTGGCCCGGGAGATCCTGGCCGGCTGACGCCGACCGGTTCCTACCGACGGGCCCGCTCCCCTGTACGAGGGGGGCGGGCCCGTCGGCGTACCCGGGCCGAGGCGTTCTCAACCCCATCGGCGTTCTTCGCGGTCCGGCGGTGTCATCTGAGGTCCGGTACGAGCCTCTCCGGGCCGTGGCTCGTCTCCTTGCGCAGCTTCGCCCGCAGCGCCAGCTCCGCGTCCGACAGCGCGCCCGGCGCCTGCCGCGGCGGGACCCCGCTGACCGTCGCTCCCGGCGGGACCGGCGGTTCGTAGTGCGTGGGGGCCGTGTTCAGGGTCAGGGCCGTCGCGCCGATGATCGTGACCGTGAACGCGATGGCCGCGCGCGTCCAGAAACTCGCCCGGCGCTCCCCCGACAGCCGTACCGTCCGGGGCCGGGGCGCGCGCAGGCGCTCCGCCGAGGCGACCTCCGCGAGACGCCGGTGCAGGGTCGCCGGGTCGGCGAGTTCGGGCAGGCGGGTGGCGAGCGCCTCGCGCGCGTGCAGCACGCGATTGGCCGCCGCCGGGGTGCTCGCCTCCGTCTCCGCCGCCGTCTCCGGCAGGTCGAGGCCGACACCGTCGTACAGGACGAGCGTGCGGCGGTAGGACGGGGGGAGCCGCAGGAGTACGTCGAGCAGGGCGCGGTCGGGGGCGGAGGCGGGCGGGGCTTCGGGGTGGCGGTAGCGGGGGCGCAGCCGGTGCCAGGGGGAGAGCGCGTACTCGTACGCCGTCGCGCGGACCCAGCCCGCCGGGTCGCGGTCCGTCGCGACCTCGGGCCAACGCTGCCACGCCGACTGGAAGGCGCGCTCCACCGATTCGCGGGCCAGCTCGCGGCGGCCGGTGAGCAGGTAGGTCTGGCGGACGAGGGCGGGGGCGCAGAAGGCGTACAGGGCGTCGAACGCCTGCGCCGGGGTGAGGGGGGCGCGCTGCTCGGGGGCGTCCGGGGTGCCCGGGTCCTGCTGGGGCGGGTCTGCCTGGAGAGACGCGGATACTCTCGGTTGAGGTTGCGTCACTTTCTGAAGTTCCGTCATTTCTGGCTCCAGGGACGCCAGGAGCCGCGCGTACGCCGCCCGCTTGGTGCCGCGCGGTGTCGTACGGCCGGCCTCCCAGGCGCGCACCGTCTCTCGGGTGACGCCGACCGTCGAGGCGACCTGAGCCTGGGTCAGGGCGTGGGCCTCGCGCAGGCGTCGGCGTTCCTTGGGAGGGGGGAGGGGAGCGGCTGGGCTCTGGGTCACCGGGCACCCCTTCGTACGAAAAAGTACATAAAAGTATTTTGGGTGACACGGCGAATGTTCGCCTGTTACGCCGGGAAAGCGCGTGTCGTTGGGAGCATGACGGGCGTGAACCCGATGACTGCCCGCCGCCCGCCGCTGTCGTCCCTCCCCGCGCGCGTGCGGGAACGCTCCCCCGGACTCGCCGCCGGCCTCCTCGGCGGCGCGCTCGCCGCCGGCCTCGGCCTCGGGTCGGTCGCCGTGCTCGTCATGGTCCTGTGGATCAGCTCCCCCTACCCCGACAGCGGGCCCGGCGGCGCGCTGCACGTCGCCGTCTCCCTGTGGCTCCTCGCGCACGGCGCGGAACTCGTCCGCGTCGACACACTTTCGGGTGTCCCCGCGCCCATGGGGGTGACGCCGCTGCTGCTCGTCCTGCTGCCGGTGTGGCTCGTCCGACGCGCCGCGCGGGACGCCGACGGGGGTGCGGGGTGGGCCGGTGTGGTCGCCGGGTACCTCCTGGTCGCCGTCGGAGCCGCCTGGTACGCCGCCGGGGGTGCGCTGCGGCCCTCCTGGGTGTGGACCGGTGTGTGTCTGCCGCTCGTCGTCTGCGGCGCCGCTGCCGCAGGGGCCCGGAGCGGGTTCGGGGGGCTCGGTTTCGGTGGGTTCCTGCGGGGGAACGGCGCCGGTTCGGGCCGGGTCCCCGGGCTCCTGCGGCGGATCGGCGCCGGGGATTCCGCTGCCGACAGCGGGGCTGGGGGCGCCGGTGAGTGGGGCGGTGTCGCGCTGCGCGCCGGGCTCGCCGGGGCCGGGGTGCTGCTCGGGGGCGGCGCGCTCCTGGTCGCCGTATCGACCGTCCTGCACGGTGGCGGCGCGCGCGGGTCGTTCCTCCACCTGACGGAGGGCTGGTCCGGGCGGTTCGCCGTCCTGCTGCTGTGCGTCGTCCTCGTGCCCAACGCCGCCGTCTGGGGTGCCTCCTACGCCCTCGGCCCCGGCTTCGCCCTCGGCGCCGGGCACCCCGTCACGCCGCTCGCCTCGGATCCGGCCGCCCTGCTGCCGCCGTTCCCGCTGCTCGCCGCGGTGCCCGACGCGGGCAGCGGCGGCCCGTCCACCTGGGCCGCCGGCGGCGTCGCCCTCGCGGGCGCGCTGGCCGTGGGCTGGTTCGTCGCGCGCGCGGGCGCCTCCGGGGACGCCGCGTGGTCCTGGTCGCGGACCGCCGGGGGCGCCGTCGCCGCGGCCCTCGTCCTCGCCGTCGTCATGGCCGCCGCCGCGGGGGTCGCCGGAGGGCCGCTCGGCGTGGACACCCTCGCCCGCTTCGGGCCCGTGTGGTGGCAGGTCGGGGGAGCGGCGTTCGTCTGGGGGGCGGTGGTCGGAGTGCCCGTCGCCCTCGCGGTACGGGGCTGGTCGTGCCGGGAACGGAGCGCGGGGACCGTGCGGTGGCGGGGGATCCGGAAGGCACCGGCCGCCGGGGAGAACGGGTGGGCAGCGGGGGCTCCGGAGAACGGACGGGAGTGGGAGCTGCTGGTCGACGGGGCGGCCTGGGAGGCGGGGGTGCCGGGGGAGAACGGGGCCGGTTCGCAGGACGCCGGTCGGCAAAGCGGTCGGCGGGGGCGGTGGTGGTCACGGAGTGGGCCGGAGCACGTGGTGCCGGAAGGCAGGGTCGAGCCGGGGGTGTCCGACGGCGGGCACGAGAGCGAGGACAAGGACGGGAAGGACGGGTACGAGGGAGAAGGCGCACGGCGACGCCGTACCCGCTTCCCGTCGCCGGCCGGGCTCTTCCGTACGGCGAAGAAGGCGCCCGACCTTCCCGACCTCGGCGTTCCGCGTGCCGACGATCCCGTCTACGCCTCCCTCCTCAAGGACGACTCCTCCGACGCCGGCGCCTCCGGGACCCTCTTCGAGCCGTACGACTTCCTCACCACGTCGCCTGATCCGGCCTGGCACGACGACACGGCTCGCGAGGCTCGTTGGGCGGCGTTGAGGGAGGCGTCGAGGCCGTGGGAGGAGGCGGAGACGGGGGCGGAGCGGGAGGTGCCGGGGGAGAAGGGGGAGGGGTGAGGTGGTGAGGGGGGCGGTGGGGCGAAAAAAATGTGTGGGGAGATGTGAACCGGGTGGCGGGGTCGGAACGATGAAGGGTCAGAGGGGCAGGAGGGAGAGGCCACCGGTCAGCGGCTCACCGACTCCCGCCCCCTTCAGTCCGCGGTACCCAGCAAGTCCCGCAACTGCTTGGGAAGGAGGTCGTCGCAAGACTGCTGGGCCTCGTTGGTGAGGGCGTCCGCCCGGCAGGTGTAGTAGTCCCGGTAGACCAACTGCGCGGTGAAGCCGGCACCGACGAGAGCGAGGGCGAGAGAGGCGGTGACGAGGCCGGTGATCGCGGCGGTGGTCTGGGGGCGGCCGCCGGAGGAACCGGAGGGGTTGCGGGGAGCGGGGGAGTCGGCGGAGCCGTCGACGGCGGAGGTGTTCTGACGAGGCCGGGCTCTCAGAGCACTGATCGCCCAGTAGAGGGAGAGCGCACCGAGAAGGAGAGCCACATAGGCCCAGCCGAAGAGGACGAAGAAGAAGGACCACATACCGCCGAGCAAGGAGTACCGCGCGCGGCGCTGAGCCGGATCGGTCGGGTCCCAGCGGGGACCGGGCGCCTGGTTGCCCCCCTGACCCTCGGGTCCGGCACCCGGCCGATCCCCGAACCCGCCCTGCGACCGCCCGGGCTGCCGGTCGCTCCACCGCCCCCACGGCGAACCCCCGTCGCCGTCGCCCCCTTCTCCGCGCGTGGGTTCCCGGGGTCGCCAGGGCTGATCCGGAGCACCCTCGGGCGGCGGGGCGAAGGGATTCCCGCCCTGCTGGTCCCGCCCGCCTCGACCGTCCCGCCCACCGTGCCCGTCCTGACCGTCCCGAGCACCCGAGACCTCGGGGCCCTGCGCCCCGTCGACGCCGGAGGAACTCCGAGCGCCCGCACCTTGACTTCCTGAATCGTGAGCATCAGCGACACCGGCGGAACCCTCGGCTCCCGCCCCCTCGCCGGCCTGCGCGCCCCGCCCCTCCGGGGAACCCGCCGCGCTCCGCTCGCCCGGCGCCGCCTGAGCACCCGGCGTCCCCTGGACCGCCGAAGCCCCGTGCTCCCCGGCCCCTTCGCTCCCCCCGAGCCCCTCGGGCCCGCGCCCCTCGCCGGACCCCTGGGCAGGCTCGGTTCCCCGGGTCGCCGGAGCCGGTTCGCGGGTGTTCTCCCGTTCGGGCTCGCCCGTGCCGGGGGAGGAGAGGCGGCCCTCCCGCAGGAGGGGGGCGTGGGGGCGGGCGGTGGGTCGCAGACTGCGGTCCGGCATCAAGTGAGCGTCTTCCCTAGGTGAGTCGGAGATCAGTCGGACAAGTCGGGCGGGCCGGCGGGGCCCCTGGTCAGGACGGTCGGCGGGGAGGGGGAGGCGAGGGCCGGGGAGGGGCTGTCCGCGCTGCGGGGGCGCGGTGCCGGGATCGCTCCCCGGCCACCGGCTCCGCCTCACGAACCGCGCACACCACCCTGGTCCTTCACCCATCCCTCATGTGCCGATCGGTCTGAAAAGAGCTGTCACTCCGGAAACGTGCCACACCACCGCCGCGTTCCCGAGCCCGCTCCCCGCAGACGCTACCTCCCGGCCCCGCCCCCGTCCCGTGGGGGCCGCCGGGTGTGCCGGTATCGTTGCTGACGGTCGGCCGCTTCGTAGACTTCCCCGTATCCAGGGGCGCAACGCATTCGTACGACCGCACAAACGCCGACCGTGAGAAAGGTCCCCGAACGTGGCCGACCCGGCCCCCGCCCCCAAACGCCTGGTCGTCCTGGTCTCCGGCTCCGGTACGAACCTCCAGGCCCTGCTGGACCACATCGCCGAGGCCGGAGCGGGGGAGTACGGCGCGGAGATCGTCGCGGTCGGTGCGGACCGTGACGGGATCGAGGGCCTCGCCAGGGCGGAGCGCGCGGGGATCCCGACGTTCGTCGTCCGGGTGAAGGACCACGACAGCCGGGACGGGTGGGACGCGGCGCTCGCCGGGGCGGTCGCGGCGTACGGACCGGACCTGGTCGTCTCGGCGGGGTTCATGAAGATCGTCGGCAAGGAGTTCCTGGCCCTGTTCGGCGGCCGGTTCGTGAACACCCACCCCGCGCTGCTGCCGAGTTTCCCCGGCGCCCACGGAGTGCGGGACGCGCTCGCGTACGGGGCGAAGGTCACCGGCTGCACCGTCCACTTCGTCGACGACGGCGTCGACACCGGCCCGATCATCGCCCAGGGCGTGGTCGAGGTCCGGGACGAGGACGACGAGAGCGCGCTGCACGAGCGCATCAAGGAAGTCGAGCGAAGGCTGCTCGTCGAGGTCGTGGGGCGGATCGCCCGCAACGGCCACCGCATTGAGGGACGAAAGGTAGTTATCCCGTGACCGCCGAGAACGTGACCGCCGAGGCCGTGACTTCCGAGAACCGACGGCCGATCCGCCGCGCGCTCGTCAGCGTGTACGACAAGACCGGCCTGGAGGAGCTGGCCCAGGGCCTGCACGCGGCCGGGGTCCAGCTCGTCTCCACCGGCTCCACCGCCGCGCGCATCGCCGGCGCCGGTGTCCCCGTCACGAAGGTCGAGGAGCTGACCGGGTTCCCCGAGTGCCTCGACGGCCGGGTCAAGACCCTGCACCCGAAGGTGCACGCCGGGATCCTCGCGGACCTGCGGCTGGAGAGCCACCGCGAGCAGCTCGCCGAGCTGGAGGTCGAGCCGTTCGACCTGGTGGTCGTCAACCTCTACCCGTTCCGGGAGACGGTCGCCTCCGGGGCGAGCGCCGACGAGTGCGTGGAGCAGATCGACATCGGCGGCCCGTCCATGGTGCGCGCCGCCGCGAAGAACCACCCGTCGGTGGCCATTGTCACCGACCCGGCCCGGTACGCCGACGTCCTGAAGGCCGCCGCGGACGGCGGGTTCGACCTCGCCACGCGCAAGCGGCTCGCGGCGGAGGCGTTCCAGCACACGGCGGCGTACGACGTGGCGGTGGCGTCGTGGTTCGCGTCGTCGTACGCCCCCGTCGACGAGTCGGAGTTCCCCGACTTCCTGGGCGCGACCTGGTCCCGTGAGAACACGCTGCGCTACGGGGAGAACCCGCACCAGCCCGCCGCGCTGTACGTCGACGGCAGCGGCACCGGACTCGCGGTCGCCGAGCAGTTGCACGGCAAGGAGATGTCGTACAACAACTACACGGACACGGACGCCGCGCACCGGGCCGCGTACGACCACGACGAGCCGGCCGTCGCGATCATCAAGCACGCCAACCCCTGTGGGATCGCGGTGGGTTCGGATGTCGCGGAGGCGCACCGCAAGGCGCACGCGTGTGACCCGCTGTCGGCGTTCGGCGGGGTCATCGCCGTGAACCGGCCCGTGTCGAAGGAGCTGGCCGAGCAGGTCGCGGAGATCTTCACCGAGGTCATCGTGGCGCCGGACTACGAGGAGGGCGCGCTCGAAGCGCTCGCCAGGAAGAAGAACATCCGGGTGCTGAAGGCGCCCGACGGGCCGTCCGCGCCGGTCGAGCTGAAGCCCATCGGGGGCGGCGCGCTCCTCCAGGCCGCCGACCGGCTCCAGGCCGACGGCGACGACCCGGCGAACTGGACGCTGGCGACCGGCGAGGCCCTGGACGCCGGGGAGCTGGCCGAGCTGGCGTTCGCGTGGAAGGCGTGCCGGGCGGTCAAGTCCAACGCGATCCTGCTGGCGAAGGACGGCGCCTCCGTGGGCGTCGGCATGGGCCAGGTCAACCGGGTCGACTCCGCGAAGCTGGCCGTCGAGCGGGCCGGCGCGGAGCGGGCGCAGGGGTCGTACGCGGCGTCCGACGCGTTCTTCCCGTTCCCCGACGGCCTGGAGATCCTCACCGCGGCCGGCGTCAAGGCCGTGGTGCAGCCCGGGGGTTCGGTACGGGACGAACTGGTCGTGGAGGCCGCGCGGAAGGCGGGCGTGACGATGTACTTCACGGGGACGCGGCACTTCTTCCACTGAGCCGCACAGGAACGACGTACGGCCCGCCGGTCACCTCGACCGGCGGGCCGTACGCTCCCGGAGGAGTGGTCAGCCTCGGGAGTAGTTCTCCGGCGCCGAGCAGAACGTCGCCGACGGGTAGTGCGTGCACACCGTGACCTTCACACGGTCGATCCCGCCGACGAGGTCCGAGTCGCCGATCGTGAAGGTGAAGGTCCGGCGCTGACCGAGGTCGCTCTCGTCGTTGGCGGACCGCGTCTGGGAGTCGATCTTCGTGGCACCTGCGAACGCCTCGAAGTAGGCGACGGTGTAGGCCCCGGCCTGGAGGTCGACCACCGCGCCGGTGATCCCCGCGGTGCGGTTGTACCAGGTGATGGTGCCGCTGGTGTAGCTGTTCGTCGTGGAGCCGTCGGTCTTGGAGACGAAGAACGAGTCCGTCGGGTAGTCCGCCGCCGATGCCGGGGCGGCGACCGCGATGCCGAGTGTGCCGCAGGCCGCGAGCAGGACGGCGGACGCCTTGCGGGCGATGTGAGACATGCCGGTACCTCTCTGAGCTGTTGGGAGGCGGTGCGGAAGAGAGCCTGGTGCACGGCGACGGCGTGGGGAACCTGGAACCTTCCAGGGCCTCGGATCGACTCCTCCGTACTGCGCGTATCACCCGCAGTGCACGATCAGCTGATGTGACAGCGGCGCGTACGTGCCTGCCAGGTTCCCCTGCGCGCGCTGGGCCGTGCAACCTGTGCGCATACGGGAGTTGGGGCGGGTGATGTCCGCGCCCACAGGGACGTAGTTGCGGCCCCGGTAGTACGCGACGCCCCCGAAACCCGTTGACTCGTCCGCGTTGTAGTAGACCGAGCGGACGGGGTCGGTCGCGCTCCACATACAGGTCTCCCGGCCGGAGAGCCAGTCGGGATCGGCGTCCCGCCAGGAGCACATCTCGCCGGTGCCGTTGGGGCCCTTGAAGAAGCAGACACTGGGGTAGGGACAGCGGTGGTAGCCGTAGACGGGACCGTCGGAACGGCTTTCGGCATACGCGTACGTCGCTGTCATCATGCCCGCCAGGAGGAGCGCCGCCGCGACGCGCAGGCGAGGGAGGCGGCGTGGGCGCAGCCGCGGCAGCCGGGCGGAGCGGATCGTACCCGTCGCCGACTCCACCCGGCGCAGCAGCTCCTTCGCGCCGACCCGTGAGCCGTGGGCCGGCGTCAGGCAGTCGCGGACGATCTCCCGCCACTCGGCGGGGAGTTCGGCGTCCAGGCGCAGTTCCTGCGCGCCGCGCGCATAGCGTAGGGCCGCGTCCGTGCGGGCCTGGGGCGTGGCCCCCGGCAGGGGATGCGTGCCGGTGAGGAGGACGTGCGCGAGGACGCCGAAGGCCCAGATGTCGGCGGTGGGACGGATCCGGGTGCCGCGTTCGCTGACCTCCGGCCACAGCAGCTCGGGCGGCGTGTAGTCGGGGGTGGTGAACAGCGGGGCGTACGCGTGGGTGCCCTCCAGTTCGGCGGCCGTGCTGAAGTCGGCGAGCCGTACCGAACCGTCCTTCATCAGCAGGACGTTGGCCGGTTTCAGGTCGCCGTGCACCCAGCCCGCGTGGTGCAGCTGGTGCAGGCCCTCGCAGATCTGGGCGAGGACCCGGGGCTCCCGCAGGGGCAGGGTGTCCAAGGAGCCCTCGGCGCGCTCCAGGACGAGGACGGTGGCACCGTCCAGCTCCGGGCGCTGCGGATCCTCCACGGTCACCACGTCGTACATCCGGATCAGCCGGGGTGCCCGCAGCCGGGACAGCAACTCGACCTCGCGGTCGGCGAGTTCGCGCAGGTGGTGGAGTTGGCGCGGGGTACGGGTGCCGGTGGGGAGGAACTTGAGGGCGACATGGCGCGGAAGGCCGGGGGAGCCGTCGGGAGGCCCGCTCGCGTCCGGCGCGCGCCGCCCCGCGTACACCGTGGCGAACGCACCCGAAGCCAGCGGCTCGCGGACCTCCCAGTCGCCGGCCCGGTACCCCTTCGGGACGAGGACGCTCATCGCGCCTCCCGCAGGGCCGGCGCGGCCAGGAGCACGAGGTCGTCCTCCTGGACCAGGTCGAAGCGCAGGGCGAGCGAGACGAGGGTCTCCTTCTTGCCGTTGAGGCGCCGCCCGCCGGTCTCGGCGGTGTCCTCGCGCAGGCGCAGCTTCACCGCGAGGTAGTCGATGTTCCAGTACACGGCGGAGCGGGTGACACCGGGCCACACCTCGCGCAGGCGCTCCACCAGCTCCTCCACGGCGGGCAGCGGGGCGTGCGGCTCGCCGCGCAGCCGGGGTTCGCACAGGGCGGCGAGGACGGCGAAGTAGCGCTTCGTGCGGTCCAGGGAGAACGCCGGGGTGGTCGCGGCCCCGCTCAACTCCCGCCGGGACACGCTGCGGAAGGCGTGGCGCGGGGCCCACACGTC
This sequence comes from Streptomyces sp. 4F14, assembly GCF_048159485.1. NCBI lineage: Bacteria > Bacillati > Actinomycetota > Actinomycetes > Kitasatosporales > Streptomycetaceae > Streptomyces > Streptomyces sp. 4F14. The sequence continues at coordinate 105,683 of NZ_JBLRVY010000036.1, read as the reverse complement.
GAAGGCGAGGAGGTCCCCCGAGGCGGGCAGCACGACCCGCGAGAACTCGAAGGGGACCGGCGCCTCCAGCCGGCCCGGCGCGACCTTGACGTGCTCGCCCGCGCCCTCCGGGTTCTCGACGACGTACGTCTGGTCCTCGCTGAGGTTGCTGAGCAGCCAGAACGTGCGGTCGGGGACGATCTCACCGGCGACCCGGGGCACCCCTTCGTGCGCGATGACCAGCCCGCCGCCCACCCGGCCGAACGGCAGCCGCTCGCCCGCCCCCAGTCTGATCTGCTCGTTCACGCCCGCACACTGCGGTGGTACGACGATGAGGCTGTGCATGGAGTCGTCCCCCTTCTCCAGACAAGGCAGGGGGGCTCGGCCCCCCGGTCCGATGGGGCGAGAGTAAAGGGACCTTGGCGGTGTCCGCCATGGTTTGCCCGGAACCGGGGGATCTGCGGGAGTGGCTGCTTACCGGTTGTGGATGACCATCGTCTTGGACGCCTTGTCGTGCCAGCCCTGCTGCCGGCCGGACTTGTCCCAGAACGGGGACAGGTAGACGAGGAGCTGCCCGATGCCGCAGGCGAAGCTGCCGACCAGCGGGATGACCCAGCGGATGAACGACGAGCCCATGCCCGGCTTCTGGCCGGTCTCGACGTTGACCACGCGCAGCCCGACGGCGAGCTTGCCGAGGGTGGCGCCCTTGAGGCCGACCATCAGCCACTCGTAGAGGAAGCTGACGACCGTGAGAAGGAGGACGACGACCATGATCTTGCCGCCGATCTCGTTCGCGGCGTCGTCCATGCACGCGTTGTAGACGGCCGAAGAGTCGTTCGGGTCGCAGTCACTGGCGGAGCTGATGCTGCCCGCGATGCCGGCGATCGTGAACGCCAGGTAGACGACGAAGATGATCGCGCCGTCGATGCAGCGCGCACCGAGGCGGCGGCCCATCGACGCGACCTGCGGGCCGCCGTAGCCGGCCGGGTAGCCGCCGCCGGGGGCCTGCGGGTAGCTCGGGTAGCCCTGGGGCGGCTGCTGGCCGTACTGCTGCTGGTCCTGCGGGTAGCCGTAGCCCTGCTGGGGGTACCCCGGCGGCTGGCCGTAACCGGGCTGCTGCGGCTGGCCGTAGCCGCCGGGCTGCTGCGGCTGGCCGGGCTGCTGGCCGTAGGGGTTGCCGGGCGGCGGAGCGCCGAAACTCATGGCTGGATTCCTCCGTTGGACTACGCGGGGACGGCGCGGACAAGGCGGAGGAATGTCGATACTTGAGCGGTTCTTCCCCCGACAGGACCGCGAATGTGCGGTTTTCATCGTTGATTGATCCGTCAGTTCTTGTCCAGCCCGATTCGCCGGGTGTTGTGCAAGTGCAACATCCGTGAGTGGAGTGACCGGATTGGAACCGGAGACCGGTCATCCGCGAGGATGGCCGCATGACCGCCCAGATTCTCGATGGCCGGGCCACCGCGGCCGAGATCAAGTCGGAGCTGACCACACGCGTGGCGGCGCTGAGAGACCGGGGCGTCACGCCCGGCCTCGGCACCGTCCTGGTCGGCGACGACCCCGGCAGCCGCAAGTACGTCGCCGGCAAGCACCGGGACTGCGCGGAGGTCGGCATCGCCTCCCTCCAGCGCGAACTGCCCGCGACGGCCACGCAGGACGAGATCGAGAAGGCCGTCCACGAACTGAACGAGAACCCGGCCTGCACCGGCTACATCGTCCAGCTCCCGCTGCCCGCCGGCATCGACGAGAACCGCGTCCTCGGCCTGATGGACCCCGCCAAGGACGCGGACGGCCTGCACCCCGCCAACCTCGGCCGCCTCGTCCTCGGCGAACCCGCCCCCCTGCCCTGCACCCCGAACGGCATCCTCACCCTCCTGCGCCGCCACGGCGTCGAGATCGACGGCGCGGAGGTGGTCGTCGTCGGACGCGGCGTCACCATCGGCCGCCCCATGCCGCTCCTGCTGACCCGCCGCACCGAGAACGCGACGGTCACGCAGTGCCACACGGGTACGAAGGACCTGGCGGCCCATCTGCGCCGGGCGGACATCGTCATCGCGGCGGCGGGCTCCCCCCACCTGGTCCGGGCGCGGGACGTGAAGTCGGGGGCGGCCGTCCTGGACGTGGGCGTGTCCCGGGGGCCGGACGGGAAGATCGTCGGCGATGTCCACCCCGACGTCCGCGAGGTCGCCGCGTGGATCTCCCCCAACCCCGGCGGGGTCGGCCCCATGACCCGCGCACACCTCCTGGTCAACGTGGTCGAGGCGGCGGAGCGCGGTGCCGGGCGATAAGAAGGAGGCGGGGGAGGGGGCACCCGCGAGCGAACTCCCGGCGGTCGAGTCCCTCGCGACCGGGTCCCCCGCGACCGGGTCCCTCGCGACCGGGTCCCTCGCGGGCGAACCCCTCGCGGTCGAGTCCCCGGCGGGCGAGTCCCTCGCGACCGGGTCCCCCGCGACCGAGTCCCTCGCGGTCGAGCCCTCCGCGGTTGAGCCCCCCGCAGGCGAACCCCCTGCGGCCGACCCCTCCGCGACCGAATCCCCCGTGGCCGAGCCCTCCGCGATCGTGTCCTCCGCAACAGGGCTCCCCGCAACCGAACTCCCCGCGACCCCAGTCCCTACAGACGAGACACCCCGCCCGCCCGGCGTCGGGCAGCGGCGGACCACCCAGCAGTGCGAGACCGACCGAGGTGAGGAGCCCGTGGCCGAAGAGGCGGTTACCCGGCGTGGCAGCAGGCGGTTCCCGAGGATCACCCGGGACACGGCACGGCCCGAGGGGAGCGGGCGGGCGGTCGCCGGCGCCTCGTCCGTGCCCGCGCGGCAGTGGCCCATGCTGGCGGTGTTCGGGACGGTGGCCCTCGGGCTGCTGATCACCGCGCTGGACCAGTTCCGGGCCGGGACGATCCTCATCGGGGTCGGGCTGCTCGGCGGGGCGGTGATGCGGTGGCTGCTGCCGGGCGTCGGGATGCTGGCGGTGCGCTCGCGGTTCACCGACATCGTGACGTACGGGGTGCTGGGGCTGGCGATCGTGCTGCTCGCGCTGATGGCGCAGCCGGACCCGCTGCTCCAGATCCCCTTCCTCAAGGACACGCTGCACTTCACGGTCAAGACCTGAGGTCCTGTCGATACATCGATTTTTCTCTCCGGTGCCTGTCGATTCCGGCGCGGAAGCGGACTAACGTCTCCGAACGGGACGGACTGTCACTGGGGGGACACGATGGCTCGTTGGCAGGCGCTGCCGGACGGACTCGACGCGCGGATGGTGGAGTTCGTCGTCCACATGCGCCGCTCGGTGGACCGCAGCGGGCTGAGCCTGACCGCGCTGGCCGAGCGCACGGGCTACAGCCGGACCTCCTGGGAACGCTTCCTGGACGGCCGCCTCCTCGCCCCCCGCCGGGCGACCGACGCCCTCGCGGAGGCCACGGGCACCTCGCCGGTCCACCTCACGACCCTCTGGGAACTCGCCGAACAGTCCTGGAACCCCGGCTCCCCCGACGACCGCGCGACCACCCAACTCCGCGTCCACCCGGCGGCGTTGCCGGTCCGCGAGGTCGGCGGCCCGACGGAGGGGAACTCGTGGGGGCTGGCGGGGTACAGGGGACCGTCCAGGACGAGGGGGCCGGCGGAGGGCAAGGGGGCGTCCGGGGAGGGGAGTTCGACAGCGGCCGGGGACAGGGGGTCGGCGGGTGGCGGGAGTTCGGTCGAGGTCGGTGGCAAGGGGCTGGCGGGCGCCAGGAGTTCGGTCGCGGACGTCGGCAATGGGTCGGCGGGCGCCAGGAGTTCGGTCGCGGACGTCGGCAAGGGGTCGGCCCGAGCCGCGAATTCGACCTCGGGCGCAGGCCGGGGTCCCGCAGACGCCGGGATCGGGAAGCCGGTGAGCACCGCGAGCCCGTCCGAAGGCTTCGGCGCCTCCGCGAGCACCCCCGCCGATACGTCCGCCCGCCCCGAGACCCGCGTCAGGTCCGCCCCCCGCTGGCTGACCTTCGCCGCAGCCGCCCTCGGCGTCGTCGCCCTGGCCCTCGCCGCCTTCCTCCTCACGGAGACCGGCCCCGACAGCACCCCGGTCGCCGCCAACTCCCCCTCCCCGTCGCCGAGTCCCCGCGTCACCCTGCCGCCCGGCGTCAAGTGCAACGGCCCCACCTGCACCGGCAAGGACGCGGAGACGATGGGCTGCGCCGACGACCTCGTGACGACGACGGAGAGCGCGACGGTCGCCGGGACGCTGGTGCAGGTGCGGTACAGCAAGGTCTGCGCGGCGGCATGGGGGCGCATCGTGCAGGCGGGGTCTGGGGACGTCGTCCAGGTCACCGTGGGGCAGGCACGGCAGCGGGGCGAGGTCACGACCGGGGGCAACACGATCGCGTACACACCGATGGTCGCGGTACGGACGGCGACGGAGGCGCAGGCGTGCGTGGTACTGGCGTCGGGACGGCGGGGATGTACGGGGTAGGCCACAACGCACCCGCACTCCGCCGCGCACAGCCCCCACCCCTTAGGAACCCGGATTCTTCCGCGACCCGCGTTTGTCCCCCCGACTCCGGGGCACGCGGACTACAACCCCACGGGAGTTCGGCTCGCCCGGCCGCAGCGCCCGTCCTGGCGGCCGTCGGTCACTCCTCTCCCGGACCGGCGGCCGCCATTTCGTGCAACCCGCCCCGCACACCAAGATCTGTGGGCTGGGCCACACAACCCCGCGCACCCGCCCTCCCCGATGCGCGATAGCCTGACCGCTGGATTCTCTTGATGCCAAGAGATCGATCATCCGGGGCAGGGACGCCCCACCGCCAGCTGTCATACGGAGAACGCCATGACCCGCACTCCCGTGAACGTCACCGTCACCGGCGCGGCCGGCCAGATCGGTTACGCCCTGCTCTTCCGCATCGCCTCCGGCCAGCTGCTCGGCGCGGACGTGCCGGTCAAGCTGCGCCTCCTGGAGATCACCCCGGCGCTGAAGGCCGCCGAGGGTACCGCCATGGAGCTGGACGACTGCGCGTTCCCCCTGCTCCAGGGCATCGACATCACCGACGACCCGAACGTGGCGTTCGCCGGCACGAACGTCGCCCTCCTCGTCGGCGCCCGCCCCCGCACGGCCGGCATGGAGCGCGGTGACCTCCTCCAGGCCAACGGCGGCATCTTCAAGCCGCAGGGCAAGGCGATCAACGACAACGCGGCGGACGACGTCAAGGTCCTGGTCGTCGGCAACCCGGCGAACACGAACGCGCTGATCGCCCAGGCCGCCGCCCCGGACGTACCGGCCGAGCGCTTCACCGCGATGACCCGCCTCGACCACAACCGCGCGCTGACGCAGCTCGCGAAGAAGACCGGCACGACGGTCGCCGACATCAAGCGCCTCACCATCTGGGGCAACCACTCGGCGACGCAGTACCCGGACATCTTCCACGCGACCGTCGCGGGCAAGAACGCGGCCGAGGTCGTCAACGACGAGCAGTGGCTCGCCGACGACTTCATCCCGACCGTCGCCAAGCGCGGCGCGGCCATCATCGAGGCCCGTGGCGCCTCCTCCGCCGCGTCCGCCGCGAACGCCGCGATCGACCACATCCACACCTGGGTCAACGGCACCGCCGAGGGCGACTGGGTCTCCATGGGCATCCCGTCGGACGGCTCCTACGGCGTCCCCGAGGGCCTCATCTCCTCCTTCCCGGTCACCACGAAGGACGGCGTGTACGAGATCGTCCAGGGCCTGGACATCAACGAGTTCTCGCGTGCGCGCATCGACGCGTCCGTGAAGGAGCTGGAGGAGGAGCGCGAGGCGGTCCGCGCGCTCGGCCTGATCTGAGTCTGATCGGTTCTGATCGATACGAGGCCCCCGGGTGACCGTTCCGTCACCCGGGGGCCGTCGTTTTCGCGTCACCCGCAGGAGACGACCGGATCGGCATGTCTGCCCGGCCCTCCAGCCGGGCACGGTACGTGCATGACCGATTACCAGGACAACCATCCGGCCTACCTCACCTTCCGGATGACCGTCCCGGAAAGCCCCATCGCGCAGTTCGCGGACCAGGAGGCGTGGCGGGCCCGGGACCGGTACCCGCAGGTGATGGGGCTCGGGCTGCCGGAGTTCTTCCACATGGGGGAGTGCGAGCAAGGGGGCTGGGAGGTCCTGGGGTTCGGCAACATCACCCCCCAGGGCGCCCGCGACTCCCTCGGCAGCTACTTCCGTATGAAGGCGAAGGAGTCGCAGGACGCGGGCGACGAGAAGAACCGCCGCAAGTGGATGTCCGCGGCCAAGCGCATGGACCGTGAGGCCGTCGACGACCTCACCGTCCAGGGCCGCCGCTACCGCATCGTCCGGGTCAGCCGCTTCATGCGGATGGGCCCCAACGGGCCCGAGCCGCCCCGCCCTTCGGACCGCGACAGCCCGGACGTCGGCGGCGGAGACGTCCCGCGGCCGAAGGACAAGGGGCACGTCGTCGACGTGTTCGCGTGGACGGGCCTGTCCGAGGGCATCCTCAAGATGGAACTCGTCGACTTCGTCAACGCCCGCGAGGGCTCCACGCCGGAGGGGTACGAGGACGCGCGCCGGGCCCGCCGCGAGTACCCCGGCGGGGTGCTGATGCCGCCCGTCTTCACCCTCTCCGAGCGCCGCGACGGCCAGTGGGGCGCCTTCAACATCGCCTCCTCGTACGCGACGGCCCAGGGCGCCCGGGACGCCCTCGCCTCCTACCTCCGGCTGCACGGCCCCTGGGAACTCGGCCTCGACGAGAAGACGAAGGCCGAGTGGGCCGCCCTCGCCGACCGCCTCGACGAGACCCGCGGCAACGCCCTCGTCGTCGACGGCGTCCGCTACCGCGTCACCCGCGTCGAACGACTCGTCCGCATGGGCCCCGACGGCCCCGAACCCCCGCGCCCCTCCGACTTCGACCCCGAGGAACCCTCCGACGTCCAGCTGAAACGCCTGAAGGACGCGGGCCTGTGGAAGGACGAGGACCTCGACGACGACACCCCCCTCGACCCGGAGGCCAGCGCACGCGTGGAGGAGTACCGGGCCCTGTGGGAGGCGGAACGGGAACGCAAGAGGGCATGGCGCAAGGCGCGGGGCATGAGGGACCTGGACCGGTAGGGGACGGGGTACGAGGGGGCGCGGGGGTCACTCGAAGAGTCCCCGGCGCCGGCCCCGCCTCACGCCCGGTCCGCCGCCGGTGCCTTCGCGGAAGCCGGTGCCGTCTCCCCCGTACCCGGTTCCGGCCGTCGCTCCGGTCGTCCCCGGAACCCCGTCACCACCACGCCCGTCGCCACCAGCACCGTGATGCCCACGACCCGCAGTGCCGAGCCCATTCCCGACGCGAGGTCGGGGTGGTGGGCCAGCAGGGTGCCGGAGACGGCGACGCCGAGGGCCGCGCCGATCTCGCGTGCGGACGTGCCGAGCCCCGAACCGAGGCCGGTCTGATGCGGCGGCAGCGACGTGGCGACGCCCAGGGTCAGCGCCGGCATCGCGAGGCCCGTACCCGCCGAGATGGTCAGCAGCCAGCACGCGTACAGCGGATACGGCGTCCCCGCGCCCGCCGTGGACGCCCCCAGCAGGCCCAGGCCGATCAGCGCGAGCCCCGCGCCGACCACCGGACGCGGGTGCGCCGACCAGCGTGCCGCGAACTTCGGGACCAGTGACATGCCGACGGCCACGGGGAGGATCGCGACGCCGGTGACGGCGGGCCCGTACCCCTTGACCTCTTGCAGGTACTGCGAGTTGACGAAGAAGAGGGCGAAGAGGCCGAAGAACCCGGTGGCCAGGCCGAGGACGGTGGCGCGCAGGCGGGGCGAACGGAAGAGGCGGGGGTCGAAGAGGGGGGTTCGGTACGCGGGGCGCGCGGCCAAGTGCGTCTCCTGAGCTGCCGGTTCGCCTCGCCGTGCCGCCCGCACCGACCTCCCCGTGAACACCCCGATCAGCCCGGCCCCCACCCCGAACGCCGCCAGGATCACCCCGGACGTCCACCCGTGCCCGGGGCTCTCGATGATCCCGAACAGCACCGCCACCAGCCCGGCGGTCAGCAGCAACGTCCCCACGGGATCGAGGGAGTTGCGCGGCGAGCGAGCCGTACGCGGGACCGTCACCGCCACCGCGACCGCCAGCAGCCCGGCGAGCGGGACCATCGCCCCGAACAGCCACCGCCACGTGAGGAACTGCCCCGCCAGCCCGCCCCCGAGGTTGCCGGCCATGCCGCCGAGCCCGATCGCCAGCGTCCAGGACGCCATCGCCCGGGCCCTGTGCGCGGGCCCCGCGAGGTGGACGACGAGGGACATCGTGGCCGGGGTGATGAGCGCGGCCCCGGCGCCGGAGACGCCGCGTCCGGCGATGAGCAGCGCGGGCGCCGAGGCGGACGCGCTGACCCCGGCCCCGACCGCGAACAGCGCGAGCCCGGCGAGGAGGGCGCCCTTGCGGCCGTAGCGATCTCCCAGCGCCCCCGCCGGGATCAGCAGACCGGCGAAGGCGATGACGTACGCGTCGACGGTCCACAGGATCTCGGTGTGCGAGGGGTGCAGGTCCGAGGCGGCGAGCTGGGGGATGAGGAGGTTGATGGCGGCGACCATGCTCTGGGCGACGAGGACGCAGGCGCACAGGGTGAGGAGGGTGGAGCGTTTGAGGGCATGCGCGGGCACGGCTCCTCCAGGGGAGCTGGACGGTGTGGGATTCCCGGCCGGCGGGCCCTTTCACCGTAGGCTCGTCGGTGACCTGCTTTCCAGTGCAACCTTCGCAAGGGACGAATGCGTGTGACGCAATCCGAGGATCTGAATCTGCTCGTCGCGCTGGACGTCCTGCTGGAGGAGTGCAGCGTGCAGGGTGCGGCGCGGCGCCTGCACCTGTCCGAGCCCGCGATGAGCCGCACGCTGGGCCGGATCCGCAAGGCCCTCGGCGACCCGGTGCTGGTCAGGGCCGGGCGGCGGATGGTCCCCACACCCCGCGCGCTCGCCGTCCGCGCGGAGGTCGGTGCGGTCGTCGAGCGGGCGCGGGCACTGTTCACACCGGCCGACACCGACCTGCGGACCGTCGTGCGGACCTTCTCGATCCTCGGCCACGACGCCATAGCCGCCGCGCACGGCCCCGCCCTCCTCGCCCGCGCCGCCGCCGAGGCGCCCGGCATCCGGCTGCGGTTCCTCAGCGAGAGCCACCTGGACGCGCCGTTCCTGCGCGAGGGGACGGCCGATCTCGAAGTGGGCGTCGTGGACAGCACATCGCCCGAGGTACGGTCCGAACTCCTCGCCGAGGACCGGATGGTGGGGGTCGTACGGGCCGGACACCCCTTGCTGGAAGGGGAGTTGACACCCGAACGGTTCGCCTCGGAAGCGGATCACCTGATCGTGTCCCGACGCGGCAAACTCCACGGTCCGGTCGACACCGCGCTCGCCGAACTCGGCCTGCAACGCCGGGTGGTGGGGTCCGTCGGCTCGCTCCCCGCGTCCCTGTTCGTCCTGCGCGACACCGACCTCGTCGGCCTCAACACCGGCTGGGGACTGTCGCTGGCCCGGACGCTGGGGCTCGCCCACTTCGAAGTGCCGCTGCCGCTACCGCCGTTGAGGCTCGGCATGGCCTGGCACCCGCGCTACGACGCCGACCCGGCGCACGCGTGGCTGCGGGGGCTGGTGCGGGAGTGGATGCGAACCACCCTGCCGGACTGAAGAGTTGAGGGCGCCCCCGGACGATTCAGGTACGTCCGGAAGGCGCCCTCGGGAAGGCCGGGCCGATGGATCGGGGTGGAAACGAGAGCGGCTATTCCCCGTTCCACCGGTCCGGCTGAGGTGCGAGGCCCGCGGCGATCTCCCGCAGCGCCGCCGTCGCGCACCGCTGGAGCCCCGGGCCGAAGGTCACGCGGGTGGCGCCCAGCGTGCCCAGGTCCGCGGGCCTCGGGCCGTCCTCAGGGTGGCCGAAGGCGTTGATCGGCCCCTGGATCCCCGCCCGCAGCAGCGGCAGCGTGACGAGGGGAGCGAGGATCGGGTACACGCAGTCCGCGCCGGCCGCCACGTACAGCGCGGCCCGCTCGATCGCCGCCTCCGCGGAGGCGACCCCACGGACGAAGGTGTCGATACGCGCGTTGACGAACAGGCTCTCGCCCGCCTCCGCACACACCTCCGCCAGCCAGTCGGCTTGCTCGTGCGGGTCCTTGAGGACTTCCCCACGTGAGTCCTCAAGGTTGCACCCCACGACACCGGCCTCCAGGAGCCGTTCCACCAGCTCCTTCGGCGCCAGCCCGTACCCGTCCTCGACATCCGCCGACACCGGGACGTCCACCGCGCGCGCGATCCGCGTCACCGCCGCGAACATCTCCGGGGCCGGAGTCTCCCCGTCCGCGTACCCGAGGCTCGCCGCCACCCCGGCGCTCGGCGTCGCCAGTGCCGGGAACCCCGCGTCCACGAACACGCCCGCGCTCACCGCGTCCCAGGCACCGGCCAGGACGAGCGGATCGTCCGGACACCGGCGCCTGTGCAGCGCGCGGAACACCTCCGCCTTGCTCATCGCGCGGCCTCCGGCTGGTAGGTCCCCGCGACCATCCTGGTCGTCACACCGATCCGGTTCCACGCGTTGATCACCGTGATCACCGAGATCAGCCGGGCCAGCTCGGTCTCCCCGAACAGCTTCGCCGCGGTGCCGTACACCTCGTCGGACACGGGTCCCTCCGTCAGCCGTGTCATCGCCTCGGCCAGCGCCAGCGCGGCGACCTCGCGCTCGGTGTAGAAGTGCCGGGACTCCTCCCAGACGGTCAGCTGCATCAGCCGCTCGACACTCTCACCGTTCGCCAGCGCGTCCTTGCTGTGCATGTCGACGCAGAACGCACACCCGTTGACCTGCGAGACCCGCACCTTCACCAGATACCGCAGCGTCTCGTCGACACCCTGCTGCGCCGCCGCGTCCAGCCGCACCAGCGCGCGGTAGACCTCCGGTACCCGCTCCGCCAGCACCATCCGCGGACAGTGCGCCGCCTGTTCCCGCTCCGCTGTGCTCATGCCATCGACCCTAAGATCCAACCAGCCCACGGATATGGTCCACTCCGGAACCGAAAACGTGGGCCAATCCGGAGGGGGCGCGGATGGACGAGACAGACGAGAACGGTGAGAACGGTGAGAACGGTGCCGACCCGGTCGTCCTGACCGGCCTGGCCGGCATCCCCACCTCCGAGGCCGCCCCCGTGTACGACGGCGCCGGCCCCGACGCCGTGGAGGAGACGCCCGCCGCCCCGGCCCCACCGCCTGCCGGACTCGGCATCGACCTGCACCTCGTGCCCACCGGCCCCCACCTGCGGCGCGGACTCACCGACGCCCTCCGCGAAGCCGTACGCGGCGGCCGGCTCGGGCCGGGGACGCGGCTGCCCTCGTCGCGGGTGCTCGCCGCCGACCTCGGGATCGCCCGCAACACCGTCGCCGACGCGTACGCCGACCTCGTCGCCGAAGGGTGGCTCACCGCGCGGCAGGGCTCGGGGACCCGGGTCGCCGAACGGGCCGTACCGCAGCGCGAGACGCGGGGCACAGGGCACCGGCGGCAGCCCGGGCGGCCCCGGTACAGTCTTCTGCCGGGCAGCCCCGACCTCGCCGCGTTCCCCCGCGCGGAGTGGCTCAGGGCCGCCCGCCGGGCCTTCACCGCCGCCCCGAACGACGTCCTCGGCTACGGGGACCCGCGCGGACTGCACCGGCTCAGAGCCGCGCTCGCCGGCTATCTCGCCCGCGTCCGGGGTGTCCGCACCGACCCCGAGCACATCCTCATCTCCACCGGCTTCTCGCACAGCCTGCGCCTCCTCGGCGAACTCCTGCACGCGCGCGGCGTCCGCACCCTCGCCGTCGAGTCGTACGGCCTCCCGCCGCACTGGGCGATCCTGGAGAACACCGGCCTCACCACGTCCCCCCTCCCCTTCGACACCCACGGCACCCGCGTCGAGAACCTCCCCGCGGGCGCCGGCGCGGTCCTCCTCACCCCCTCCCACCAGTTCCCCCTGGGCGTCGCCCTGCGCCCCGAGCGCCGCGCCGAGATCGTCGACTGGGCCCGCCGCAGCGGCGGTCTGATCCTGGAGGACGACTACGACGGCGAGTTCCGCTACGACCGCCAGCAGGTCGGCGCCCTCCAGGACCTCGCCCCCGACCACGTCGTCTACCTCGGCACCGCCAGCAAGTCCCTCGCCCCCGGCCTGCGCATCGCCTGGCTCGTCCTGCCCCCGTCCCTCACGGCCGAGGCGTCCCGCCTGGGCGGCGCCCAGTCGACCAGCGCCCTGGAACAGCTGACCCTCGCCGAGTTCATCGAATCAGGCGCCTACGACCGCCACGTACGCGCCTCCCGGCTCCGCTACCGGCGCCGCCGCGACGACCTCGTCACGGCCGTCACCACCCATGCCCCGGACGTCCGCGTCACCGGCATCGCCGCCGGCCTGCACGCCGTCCTCAGCCTTCCCGCCGGCACCGAGGACTCCGTCATCCACGCCGCCGCCTGGCAGGGCCTCGCCCTCTACGGCCTCACCCGCTTCCGCCACGCGACCCTCGACACACCCCGCGACGCCCTCGTCGTCGGCTACGGCACCCCGTCCGACCACACCTGGCCCGCCGCGCTCGCGGCACTGTGCCGGGTGCTGCCCTGAAACTCCCAGCGGTAGAGGTCACGCAGCAGCGCGATCTCCCCGCCGTGATGGATCAGCTCCCTGTTCACGTGCAGAACCCGGTTCTCCAGGGGGTACGGCTCAGGCCCCACCGGAGGCGGGTTCTCCAGATCGGCGTCCGAGAGCCCGCGCACCCCGGCGTTCCACCGCCCGTACATCTCGTCGAGCTGCTCCAGCGCCTCGTCGGCGGACCCCGCGTACGCGAACGTCTCCGAATCCACCTCCGGCCCCCCGAAATACCACCCCACCCGATACCCCAGACACGACACGACGATGTGCGCCAGCCGCCAGGCGATCGTGGTCACCGGGGCCGGCTCCGGAGCGGGCTGCGCGAAGTCCGGCACCCATTCCCCCGCCTCACCCCGGGGCCGGACACTCCAGCACCCCTGTACCGGCTCCCAGAAGTACTCGTCGTCGGTGAGCCCCTCCAGCCGTGGCCGCAGGTTCGCCCGCCAGTACCAGTCCAACTGCTCCGCGAGGCGCTCGCTTCTCGTCATCCGGGCACAGTACTGGCTACCGGCCGGGGAAGAAGTCCGCGCTCTGGACGTACTCCATGGCCTTCGTGAACTCCGGGTCGGTCAGGCGGGGTTCCATCTGTTCCAGGGTCAGGTCCTCTACGCGGGTCTGGATCCAGTACAGGTTGCCCAGGGGGTCGCGGACGCGGCCGACGCGGTCGCCGAAGAACAGGTGGGTGACCTCGGTGACCGAGGTGCCGCCCGCCCGGACAGCCTGGCGGTGGACGGCGTCGGCGTCCTCGACGTAGAGGCGGAGGAAGCCGGGGGTGGGCGGCCATTCCGGGCGGGCGTCGAACATCATCACCACGGAGTCGCCGATGCGGACCTCCGCGTGGTGGACGGTGCCGTCCTCGCCGGTGAGGCAGGCGAGTTCCTCGGCGTCGAAAGCCCGCTTGAGGTAGTCGATGAGCTGGACCGTGTCGCGGGAGATGAGCCACGGCGTGACGGTGGTGTAGCCCTCGGGAATCGGCTTGACGGACATGTGACCTCCTGGGTTCCCGGCGACGCTAGGACCCCTGTAGGTCAGATCCGGTCCGCTATCGGACGTACTCCAGGATCCGGTACCGCAGCCCCGACCCCGACGTCAGCCAGTCGCCCTTCTCGGCGACCCGCCACGACGCGTCCAGCGCGGGGGCGTACGTGTCGCCTGTTACCTGTACGTCGATCTCCGTGACCGATGCCTTCGTCGCGTGCTCCAGCGCGGCCCGGTAGACCTCCCCGCCGCCGATCACCCACGCGTCCGGCGCCGAGGCCAGCGCCTCGGGGAGTGAGGAGGCTAGTTCCGCGCCGTCCGCCGTCCAGGAGGCATCCCGGGTCAGGACGATGTTGCGGCGGCCGGGAAGGGGCCGGAAGCGGGGCGGGAGGGAGTCCCAGGTGCGGCGGCCCATGATCACGGGGTGGCCGAGGGTGGTCGCCTTGAAGTGGGCGAGGTCCTCGGGGAGGTGCCAGGGGATGGTGGCGTCCGCGCCGATCACGCCGTCCAGGGTCTGCGCCCAGATGAGGCCGATGGTCATACCGCTACCGGCGCCTTGATGGCGGGGTGGTGCCGGTAGTCGACCACCTCTACGTCGTCGTAGGTGTAGGAGAAGAGGTCGGCGGCCTGGCGCAGGTTCAGGCGGGGGAAGTCCAGAGGCGTACGGGAGAGTTGTTCCGTCACCTGCTCGACGTGGTTGTCGTAGATGTGGCAGTCCCCGCCCGTCCAGATGAAGTCACCCGGCTCCAGTCCCACCTGCTGGGCGACCATGTGCGTCAGCAGCGCGTAGCTCGCGATGTTGAAGGGGACGCCGAGGAACAGGTCGGCGCTGCGCTGGTAGAGCTGGCAGGAGAGGCGGCCGTCGGCGACGTAGAACTGGAAGAAGGCGTGGCAGGGCGCGAGGGCCATGTCGGAGAGCTGGGCGACGTTCCACGCGGAGACGATGATCCGGCGCGAGTCGGGGTCGCGGCGCAGCGTGTCGAGGACCTCGGTGAGCTGGTCGATGTGACCGCCGTCCGGGGTGGGCCAGGAGCGCCACTGGACGCCGTAGACGGGGCCGAGTTCGCCATCGGAGTCGGCCCACTCGTCCCAGATCGTGACGCCGTTGTCCTGGAGCCACTTGACGTTCGAGTCGCCGCGCAGGAACCACAGCAGCTCGTACACGATCGACTTGAAGTGGACCTTCTTGGTCGTGATCAGGGGGAAGCCCTGCGCGAGGTCGTAGCGCAGCTGGTGTCCGAAGACACTCCGGGTACCCGTGCCGGTCCGGTCGGCCTTGGCCGTTCCGGAGTCGAGCACGTGTCGCAACAGGTCTTCGTACTGGGTATCCGCCACGTCGGCCGAGTCTACTGGGACGCCTGCGACAGGGACGTATCGGGCACTTCCTCCGGCGCCTCCCCGAACCGCGCGAGCGCCAGCGCCCCCGCCACCGCCACCCCGAACCCCAGCACCGCCAGCCACTCAAGCCCGCCCCGCGTCCGGTCCCCCAGCCAGATCACGCCCACGGCGGCGGGCCCGACGGTCTCCCCGATCACCATCCCGGCGGTCGCGGCGGTCACCGACCCCCGCTGGATCGCCGAGGTGAGCAGCAGGAAGGCCGCGCCGCCGCCGACCAGCAGCGCGTACGACGCCGGGTTGCCCAGCAGCGACAAGGGGTCGAGGGAGTCGATCAGCCGCACCCCCACCTCCACCGCCCCGAACCCGAACCCGGCGCCGAGCCCGAGCGTCAGCGCGCGCCCCCGCTCCGGCAGCCGCCCGCCGACGGTCCCGAGCAGCAGGACGCAGACGGCGGCCCCGAGGACCGCCCACTTCAGTACGCCGGACCCGTGCCGGGTCCCCTCCTCGCCGGACGCCAGTCCCAGCATCGCCAGCCCCGCGCACACCACCGCGACCGCGCCCCACTCGGTCCGGCTCAGCCGCACCTTGAGCATCCGCGCCGCCACGACGGCCGTCACCGCGAGGCTCGCCGCGAGCGCCGCGCCGACCGCGTAGATCGGTACGGACCGCAGCGCCAGCACCTGGAACACGAACCCGAGCCCGTCGAGCCCGAGCCCGGCGAGGTACCGCCACTGCCGTACGGCCCGCAGCAGCAGCGCCGCGTCACCGCCCTCGCCGGTCGCCGCTGCCCTGGTCGCCACCGCCTGCCACACCGTGGCCGTACCGAAGCAGACCGCCGCCGCGAGGGCGCACACCATCCCAAACATCACAAACGGACTGTAGGGGAGGGGGCGGCCGGACGGGAACTCTCGCCGATCTAGGCTGACCGAACACACGCGTCAATCACACGTGTCGATTACACGGGGAGAACAGGACATGGCGGACGCAACCAGAAGACTTCGCTCGAACACGGTCGTCCTCGGCGGCGTGGGGATCCTCGCGGTGGCGCTCACCGCGTGCTCCTCCGACCCGGACAAGCGGTGCGTGGACCGCGACAGCTACGACTCCGTGAAGGGGTACAAGGTCGTCGCCGACAAGAACTGCAAGTCGTCGGGGAGTTCGTCCGGGGGTACGTCGTCCCACACGGTCTGGTACTACGGCGGCAAGAAGAAGAGCGGGTACGTGGACGGCGGCTCGCTCACCAAGTCCCGTAAGTCGTCCGGGGGTTCGAGCTCAAGCTCCAGCGGCGGATCGGGCGGCGTCGACCGGGGCGGCTTCGGCGGCAGCGACGGCGGCCACGGCAGCTCCGGCGGCTGAGCGCGCCGTGATCCGCCACCGCATCGAACCCCGCCCCGACTGGCAGCGCACGGTCGAGGCACAGGGCCTCGTCTATCCCCTCTCCCGGCACCCGGACGGGGAGTTGCACCCCTACTGGGACGAGAGCGCCTACTACTCCTTCACCCTCGCCGAGGTCGAGGCGCTGGAGGAGACGGTCGAGGAACTGCACCGGATGTGCCTCGCGGCGGCCGAACACATCGTCGCGCGGGGCCGGTTCGCCGACCTCGGCATCACCGATCCCCAAGTCGCCGACGCCGTCGCCGAGTCCTGGCACCGCCGGGACGAACTGCCGTCCGTGTACGGCCGGTTCGACCTGCACTACGACGGCACCGGGCCCGCGAAGCTGCTGGAGTACAACGCGGACACGCCCACGTCCCTGGTGGAGGCGGCGTCCCCGCAGTGGTTCTGGATGGAGGACCGCTTCCCCGGCGCCGACCAGTGGAACTCCTTGCACGAAAGGCTGGTTGCCGCCTGGAAGCGGCAGGGCGACCTCCTGCCGCCCGGCAGCCCGCTCTACTTCGCGCACTCCACCGCCGACGAACTCGGCGAGGACCTGATGACCGTTGCCTACCTCAAGGAGACGGCCGAACAGGCGGGCCTCGCCACGGAGTGGATCCCCGTCGAGGACATCGGCTTCGACTCCCTCTCCGGCCGCTTCGTCGACAACAGGCTCCGGTTCATCCGGAGTTGCTTCAAGCTGTACCCCTGGGAGTGGCTCACGACGGACCGCTTCGGCGGGCATGTGCTGGACACCCTCGACAACGGGGGCGGCACCGGCAGCACGCTGTGGATCGAGCCGGCCTGGAAGATGCTGCTGAGCAACAAGGCGTTGCTGGCGGTGCTTTGGGAGCTGTATCCCGGCCACCCCAACCTCCTTCCGGCCTATCTGGACGGGCCCCGGGAGCTGACCGAGTACGTGTCCAAGCCCTTGCTGGGCCGGGAGGGCGCCGGGGTCGTGGTGCATCAAAAGGGCGCCGAGCCCCTCGTACCCGTAGAGCCTTGCTGCTACCAGCAGTTGGCGCCGCTCCCCGCCTTCGACGGCAACCACGTCGTCCTCGGTGCGTGGACGGTCGAGGGGGAGGCGGCGGGGCTCGGGATCCGGGAGTCGTCCGGGTTGGTGACGGACGTGTACGCGAGGTTCCTGCCGCACATCATCCAGTGACCCGGGGGCCGGACGCTGCGTATCCACTTCACGCCCGAAGATCTCGCGCGGGTCCGGATCGCCGGGGCGCCGGACCCGCTGTGGGAGGTCGCCTTCAGCCTCCACCGGCTCCAGGACACCCGGAGGCGCCGGGCCTTCGCCGACTGGTTCCGCACGGCCCTGCCCCAGCTGACCGGTACGCCGCTCGGCGCCGCCGTACGGGGGACGCTGCACCACGTCCTGCCCCGCGCCGGCTACTTCCCCGACTTCCTCACCCCACCCGAGGCCGCCGACGGACTCGACGCCGGGCTGGGCGGGGCAGTTGACGCAGCGGCGGGCCCGCGAGGAGCTGGTGGGCGTCCTGCGCGCCTGTCACTCCGCCGTCATCGCCCCGCACCACGACCGGATGCGGGCGGCGTTCGACAGCGAGCGGGCGACGCTCGGGCGGGCCGTCCTCGACGGGGGAGTGGACGGGCTGCTGGACGGGGTGGGGCCGGGGCTGCGGTGGCGGTCGCCGGTGCTGGAGGTCGATTACTGGACATCTCACCGGCCACCGCCAGCCATCACACGTCCGTGCTGCGGGAGGCGGGGCTGATCTTCAGCCGGCGGCGCTCCAACTGGACCGAGGCCGCCACGGACGTGCTCGACGGCACCAGGTACCGCTTCCAGTTCCTGACCTCCGGCCAGGCGACCGGCGTATAC
This sequence comes from Streptomyces sp. 4F14, assembly GCF_048159485.1. Taxonomy (NCBI): domain Bacteria; kingdom Bacillati; phylum Actinomycetota; class Actinomycetes; order Kitasatosporales; family Streptomycetaceae; genus Streptomyces; species Streptomyces sp. 4F14. The sequence goes on along the minus strand of NZ_JBLRVY010000036.1, from coordinate 87,579 downwards.
GCCGACTGAGGACTGCACCCCTGTTGAGACTTTTCGGCACCCTTCCTCGACCGATCGCCGAAAAGTCTCACAGGGCACCTCAATGAAACGATAGAAGGCATGACGACCGCGAAATTCGTGCTCGAAGTCTCCGTCGACCCCGAACGCCCCGTCGAGGAACTCGGGCGGATCCTGCGCTACTGGGGCGGCAACCTCCACCACTACGAGCTGGAACCCGGCGACGGCAGCACCGTGTACGACTCCGCGTACCGGGACGTGGGCCGGTGGCGGATCGAGGCCACCGGGTAGGCTGACCGAGGGCCGTGACTGGCGCGCTGGGATGGGACCGACCATCGGGGAGCGGCCCGGAGTGACCGAGTGCCGTGCGCCTGGGCCGAACCTGAACGCCGAACGCCGTAGTCCTACGTCCGGAGGTCTCATGTCCGAGCCCCAGTCCACCCAGTCCACCGCTTTCCGCGCCGCCCTCGACGTGATCCGCGAGGTCGAGCCGCGCGTCGCCGACGCGATCGGCCAGGAGGTCGCCGACCAGCGCGAGATGCTCAAGCTGATCGCGTCCGAGAACTACGCGTCTCCGGCGACGCTCCTGGCGATGGGGAACTGGTTCAGCGACAAGTACGCGGAGGGCACGGTCGGGCGCCGCTTCTACGCCGGGTGCCGCAACGTCGACACGGTCGAGTCGCTGGCCGCCGAGCACGCCTGCGAGCTGTTCGGGGCGCGGCACGCGTACGTCCAGCCGCACTCCGGGATCGACGCCAACCTCGTCGCCTTCTGGGCCGTCCTCGCCGACCGCGTCGAGGCGCCGTTCCTGGAGAAGACCGGCGTCCGCCAGATCAACGACCTCTCCGAGGCGGACTGGGCCGAACTGCGCCAGGCTTTCGGCAACCAGCGCATGCTGGGCATGTCCCTCGACGCGGGCGGCCACCTCACCCACGGTTTCCGCCCCAACATCTCCGGCAAGATGTTCGACCAGCGCTCGTACGGCACGGACCCCGCGACCGGCCTCATCGACTACGACGCGCTGCGCGCCCAGGCGCGTGAGTTCAAGCCGCTGATCCTGGTCGCCGGGTACTCCGCGTACCCGCGGCTGGTGAACTTCCGGATCATGCGCGAGATCGCGGACGAGGTCGGCGCGACGCTCATGGTCGACATGGCGCACTTCGCCGGTCTCGTCGCGGGCAAGGTCCTCACCGGCGACTTCGATCCGGTCCCGCACGCCCAGATCGTCACGACGACCACCCACAAGTCCCTGCGCGGCCCGCGCGGCGGCATGGTCCTGTGCGACGACTCCCTCAAGGACCAGGTCGACCGGGGCTGCCCGATGGTCCTCGGCGGCCCGCTCCCGCACGTCATGGCGGCCAAGGCGGTGGCGTTGGCGGAGGCCCGCCTGCCCTCCTTCCAGATCTACGCCCAGAAGATCGTCGAGAACTCCCGCGCCCTCGCGGAGGGCCTGATGCGACGCGGCGCGACCCTGGTCACGGGCGGCACGGACAACCACCTCAACCTCATCGACGTCTCCACCTCGTACGGCCTCACGGGCCGCCAGGCGGAAGCGGCCCTCCTCAACTCCGGCATCGTCACCAACCGCAACGCGATCCCGGCGGACCCGAACGGCGCCTGGTACACCTCCGGCGTCCGCATCGGCACGCCCGCCCTCACGACGCGCGGTCTCGGCACGTCCGAGATGGACGAGGTCGCGGGCCTCATCGACCGCGTCCTCACGGCGACCGAGCAGGGCAGGACCAAGTCCGGCGCGGTCTCCAAGGCGGCGCACGTCCTGGACACGAAGGTCTCCGAGGAGATCGCCCAGCGCGCGACGGACCTGGTCCAGGGCTTCCCCCTGTACCCGGAAGTCGACCTGGGCTGACCGCGGCTCACAGCTCGGTCAACTCCCGCCGGGGTTCGTCCTGCGGCGGTCCGGCTCCACGTCGGCCCGCCGCCCGGCCCTCCGTCGGCGAGCATCGCCACATCGGGCGTGACCCGTTCCGAACCTCCCCCCGGGACCTGAGACAATGCCCCCATGGCCTCTGTTCGTCCCCGTGTGCTCTCCGGCATCCAGCCCACCGCCGGCTCGTTCCACCTCGGCAACTACCTCGGCGCGGTGCGCCAGTGGGTGGCGTTGCAGGAGTCGCATGACGCGTTCTACATGGTCGTCGACCTGCACGCGATCACGGTCCCGCAGGACCCGGCGGAGCTGCGGGCGAACACCCGGCTGGCGACCGCCCAGTTGCTGGCGGCGGGGCTCGACCCGGAGCGGTGCACGCTGTTCGTGCAGAGCCACGTCCCGGAGCACGCGCAGCTCGGGTGGGTGATGAACTGCCTGACGGGCTTCGGCGAGGCGTCGCGGATGACGCAGTTCAAGGACAAGTCGGCGCGGCAGGGCGCGGACAGCGCGACGGTCGGCCTGTTCACGTACCCGATCCTCCAGGTCGCGGACATCCTGCTGTACCAGGCGAACGAGGTGCCGGTCGGCGAGGACCAGCGCCAGCACATCGAGCTGACCCGGGACCTCGCGGAGCGTTTCAACGGCCGTTTCGGGGAGACGTTCACGATCCCGAAGCCGTACATCCTCAAGGAGACGGCGAAGATCTACGACCTTCAGGACCCGGCGGTCAAGATGAGCAAGTCGGCGTCGACGCCGAAGGGCCTCATCAACCTCCTCGACGACCCGAAGGCGACCGCGAAGAAGGTCAAGAGCGCGGTCACGGACACCGACACGGTCGTCCGCTACGACCCGGAGAACAAGCCGGGCGTCAGCAACCTCCTGACGATCTACTCGACGCTGACCGGCAAGACGGTCGCCGAGCTGGAGGCGGAGTACGAGGGCAAGATGTACGGCGCCCTCAAGACGGACCTCGCGGACGTCGTCGTAGATTTCGTGACCCCGTTCAGGGAGCGCACCCAGCAGTACCTGGACGACCCGGAGACGCTGGACGCGATCCTCGCGAAGGGCGCGGAGAAGGCGCGCTCCGTGGCCGCCGAGACCCTGGCGAACACGTACGACCGGGTCGGCTTCCTGCCCGCGAAGCACTGAGCGGGCACCGAGGGCGCACCGCCGTACGAACACTCCCCGGCGTCCGCCGGGGAAGAGCGCTGCACATCACTACGGCTGCGCCTGCCCACACGCCGACCGTGGCCGTACAGTCGATAGCCGAACCGCCGGACACCAGATGACAGGAGACGACGTGGGGACCGTAACGATCGGCGTGTCGATCGCGGTCCCGGAGCCTCACGGCAGCCTGCTCCAGGAGCTGCGCACGGGCTTCGGGGACGCCGCCGCGCACGGCATCCCCACGCACGTCACGCTGCTGCCGCCGACGGAGGTCGACGGCGACGCGCTGCCGGCCGTACAGGCGCATCTGACGGACGTCGCCCGCGCGGGCCGGCCGTTCCCGATGCGGCTGTCGGGGACGGGTACGTTCCGCCCGCTCTCGCCGGTCGTGTTCGTGCGGGTCGTCGAGGGCGCCGAGCCGTGCGCCCGGCTCCAGCAGCAGGTCAGGGACGCGTCGGGCCCGCTCGCGCGCGAGCTGCTGTTCCCCTACCACCCGCACGTGACGGTCGCCCACGGCATCGACGACGCCGCGATGGACCGCGCCTACGAGGAACTGGCCGGGTACGAGGCCGAGTGGTCCTGCACCGGCTTCGCGCTCTACGCGCAGGGACCGGACGGGGTGTGGAGCAAGCTGCGGGAGTACCCGTTCGGCAGCCCGGTCGTCCCGCCGCAGGCGTCGGCGCCGGTGGACTCGGTCCCCAGCCTCTAGACAGGCAGCCTGCGGAACACCCCGCGCGGCACATGCCGCAGCGCCGACATCACCACCCGCAGCACCCCCGGCACCCACACCGTCTCCGCCCGCCGCCGCAGCCCCGCCTCGATCGCCGTCGCGACCGCCTCGGGGGTGGTGGCCAGGGGGGCTTCCGGCAGGCCCGCCGTCATCCGCGTACGGACGAAGCCGGGGCGTACGACCATGACGTGGACGCCCGTCCCGTGCAGCGCGTCGCCCAGGCCCTGCGCGAACGCGTCGAGGCCCGCCTTGCTGGAGCCGTAGATGAAGTTCGCGCGGCGGGCGCGTTCCCCGGCGACGGAGGAGAGGACCACCAGGGAGCCGTGGCCCTGCGTCTGGAGCGCGCGGGCGGCGACCAGGCCCGAGGAGACGGCGCCGGTGTAGTTCGTCTGCGCGACGCGCGCGGCGGCGAGGGGCTCGCGCTCGTCGTGCGCCTGGTCCCCGAGCACCCCGAACGCGAGCAGCACGACGTCGATGTCGCCCTCCGCGAAGACCTTCCCGAGGACCGTCTCGTGGGACTCGGCGTCGAGGGCGTCGAAGGGGACGGTCCGGACGTCGGCACCGAGTGCGCGCAGGCTGTCGGCGGCGGCCTCCAGCCCGGGGGAGGGGCGCCCGGCGAGCCACACCGTACGCGCGCGGCGGGCGATCAGGCGGCGCGCGGTGGCGAGGGCGATCTCGGAGGTGCCGCCGAGGATCAGGAGGGACTGGGGGAGGCCGAAGGCGTCTTTCACGGGGCTCCTAGCGGGCGGGGTGGGTTTCTTGGGCCGGCGGGGCTTCTCGGGGCCTTTGGCGGCGCCTTTCGCGGGGTTCTGGAGGCTTGCTCGGCGTCATGCGCGGCGGCTTTCCACGGCCGTGTCCTCAGAGGCTCAGCCGCCGCGCGAGGTCCGAGACGAACACCCCGCGCGGGTCCAACCGCGCCCGCAGCTCGCGGAAGTCGTCCACGCGCGGGTACATCGCCGCGAGGAGGTCCGGCCGCAGCCGCGCGTCCTTGGCGAGGTAGACGCGCCCGCCCGCCCCCGCGACCTCCTCGTCCAGCTCGTCCAGGAAGGCGGCGAGGCCGGGCAGGGCGGCCGGGATGTCGAGGGCGAGGGTCCAGCCGGGGCGGGGGAAGGAGAGCCAGCCGGGGTCGCCCTCGCCGAACCGCTTGAGGACGGCCAGGAAGGACGGGCAGCGGCGTTCGGAGATGCGGTGGACGATCCGCCGCAGCGCCTCCTCCTGGCCGTGTCCGACGACGAACTGGTACTGCACGAAGCCGCCCCGCCCGTAGACCCGGTTCCAGTGCGGGACGCCGTCCAGGGGGTGGAAGAACGCCGGGATCCGCTGGAGCTCACCGGCACGCGCGCGGGGGGCACGCCGGTACCAGAGCTCGTTGAAGAGGCCGACCGTCGTGCGGGTGAGCAGGCCGCCGGGGACGAAGGAGGGGGCGGCGGGGAGGACACCGGGCCGGAAGGCCAGGGGGGCCCGCCGCTGTCTCGGAGGCAGCGCGTCCAGCGGAGCGTGGTCCCCGCGCGTGAGGACGGCCCGCCCGGTCGACGCCCCGCGCGCGAGGAGGTCGATCCAGGCGACGGAGTACCGGTGGTGCCGGTCGCCCTCGGTCAGCCGGGCCATCAGGTCGTCGAGGTCGGCCGCGCGCTGCGTGTCGACGGCCATCAGGGACGTCTCGACGCGTTGCAGGCGCACGCGCGCGGTGAGGATGACGCCGGTCAGGCCCATGCCCCCGGCGGTCGCGTCGAACAGGGGCGTGCCCTGGCGGACGGTACGGATCGTGCCGTCGGCGGTGAGCAGCTCGAACGACGGGACGTGGCGCGCGAAGGAGCCGGACGCGTGGTGGTTCTTGCCGTGGATGTCCGCGCCGATCGCGCCGCCGACGGTGACGTACCGGGTCCCCGGGGTGACCGGCACGAACCAGCCCAGCGGGAGCAGGACCTCCATCAGGCGGTGCAGGGAGACGCCCGCGTCGCACAGGACGATGCCCTCGGCGGCGTCGATCGCGTGGACCCGGTCGAGGCCGGTCATGTCGAGGACGGCGCCGCCCGCGTTCTGCGCCGCGTCGCCGTACGCCCGCCCCAGGCCCCTGGGGATGCCGCCCCGGGCTCCCGCACCCCGGACGGCCTCCACGGCCTCCTCGTAGGTCCCTGGGCGGATCAGACGGGCCGTTGAGGGGGCGGTGCGGCCCCATCCGGTCACGGAAACGGTCTCGGCAGCCATGCCGGTGACCGTAGCGTCCCTATTTGTCCGGAAACCTCGTCAACATCAAATCCCCTCCCCGAAATGGGTGATAAATGGGATTTCGCCCAATATTGCCGGTCCTGCGGCCGTTCGGGCGTGAACAGTGGGCTGATATGGACGAGACCGACGAGAGCTACGACCGGCGCCTGCTCACCGCGCTCCACGCGCGCGCGGCGGATCCCCGGGTCGCCGCCACCGCGCGCGCCCTGTCGTGGGCCGGCGAACACGGGGCCGTGTGGATCGCGGCGGGCCTCGCCGGCGCGGCCCTCGACCCCGGCCGGCGCGGCGCCTGGCTGCGCGCGACGGCACTCTGCGCGGGCGCGCACGCGCTGAGCATCGGCGCGAAACACGCCGTACGGCGGCCCAGGCCGTCCCATGTACGCCCGCTGGTCCGCACCGCCGGGCGGCACTCCTTCCCCAGCTCCCACGCGACGTCCGCCGCCGCTGCCGCGTACGCGTACGGGGCGCTCGGCGCGTACGCCGTCGCCCCCGCGGCCGTCGCGATGTGCGTGTCCCGGCTGGTCGTCGGCGTGCACTATCCGTCGGACGTCGTGGCGGGGGCGGTGCTCGGCGTCGTCACCGCGCGCGTGGGGGCGCGGTGGGTGCGGGGCGTTCCCGGATGACGCAGACGGCTCTCCACGAGCAGCGCACGTGTGGGGGACGGCCGCCTGCGCCGACACCCGCGCGCGGGGTGCTCCTCGGTCTTCTGCTGACCGCCCGGCCCAAACAGTGGATCAAGAACGTCCTCGTCGTCGCCGCGCCGGCCGCCGCCGGACGGCTGCCGTCCTGGCACGCCGCCGGTCAACTCGCCCTCGTCTTCGCCCTGTTCACCGCCTGCGCGGCGGCCGTCTATCTGGTCAACGACGCGCGCGACGCCGACGCGGACCGGGCCCACCCCACGAAACGCCACCGCCCCGTCGCCGCCGGACAGGTCCCCGTACCCCTCGCCTACGCCGTGGGCGCCCTTCTCGCGGCCTCCGGCCCCCTCCTGGCCCTCCACGTCTCCGCCCCCGGCGTCGCGGCCCTCCTGGCGGCGTACGTCGCCATGCAGCTCGCGTACTGCGTCAGCCTCAAGCACGTCCTCGTCGTCGACCTCGTGGTCGTCTCGACCGGGTTCCTGATGCGCGCCACCGCCGGAGGACTCGCCCTCGGCATCCCCCTCTCCCGCTGGTTCCTCATCACCACCGGCTTCGGGGCGCTGTTCATGGTCGCCGCCAAGCGCTACTCCGAGGCCGTCCAGATGACCGGCACGCCGGGCGCCACGCGCGCGCTGCTCACCGAGTACACGACCGGGTACCTCCGCTTCGTGTGGCAGCTCGCCGCCGGGGTCGCCGTCCTCGGGTACTGCCTGTGGGCCCTGGAGGGCGGCGCGCACGCGAGTGCGGTGCCGTGGCGTCAACTCTCGATGGTCGCGTTCATCCTGGCGGTGCTGCGGTACGCCGTCTTCGCGGACCGGGGGAGCGCCGGGGAGCCCGAGGAGGTCGTCCTCGGTGACCGCGCGCTCGCGCTGATCGGCGTCGCGTGGATCGCCATGTACGGGCTCGCGGTGGCGCATTGGTGAAGAACCGACGTTCCGGGGAACCCGGACCAGGGGTGTCCGGCCCCCGGTGAGGCAGAGTTCGGATCATGGACTGGCTGAAGAAGCTCCCCGTCGTCGGGCCGCTCGCCGTGCGGCTGGCGCGTACGCACGCGTGGCGGTCGTACGAGCTGCTCGACAAGGTGAAGTGGACGCGGCTCGCCGCCGCGATGACGTTCGTCAGCTTCGTCTCGCTGTTCCCGTTGCTGACACTGGCCGCGGCGGTGACGGCCGCCACGCTCAGTGGTGACCAGCAGAAACGTCTTGAGGACCGCATCGCCGACCAGGTCCCCGGCATCTCCGGGCAGCTCGACGTCGCGTCCCTCGTCCAGAACGCCGGCACGGTCGGGCTCATCGCCGGTGCCGTGCTGCTGTTCACCGGCCTCGGCTGGGTCACGCAGATACGGGACTGTCTGCGGGCGGTCTGGGAACTCCCCGACGACGACGGCAACCCCGTCCTGATCAAGGCCAAGGACGCGGGAGTCCTCGTCGGCTTCGGCGGCGCGGTCCTGGTCACCTTCGCGGCGTCCACGGTCGCGACCTGGGCGGTGGGCCGTATCGCCGACGCGCTCGGCCTCGACGAACAGGGCTGGGGCAGTGCCCTCCTGCGCGTGGCCGCGTTCGCGGTGGCCGTCCTCGCCGACTTCCTGCTCCTCCTGTACGTCCTCACCCTCCTCCCCGGCGCCGACCCGCCCCGCCGCCGACTCCTCCAGGCGGCCCTCCTCGGAGCGATCGGCTTCGAACTCCTCAAGCTCGTCCTGAGCGGCTACCTCCAGGGCGTCGCCACGAAGACCATGTACGGCGCCTTCGGGGTCCCCGTCGCGCTGCTGCTGTGGATCAACCTGACGGCGAAGCTGGTGCTGTACTGCGCGGCCTGGACGGCTACGGGGAGGAAGGGGGAGGGGGAGGCGTGAGGGGGTGCTGAGCGGGGGTGTCCGGCCTTGCTCCCGCGCGCGGGTACGAGGAACCTCACCGAAACCGAACCGCATGCCCCCGCGCGCGAGCCGACGTCAGCAGTCCCGCGCGCCCGTGCCTCAGCTCCCCGGCGTCTCCTCCGGCTTCTCGCCCGCTGCCTCTCCCGCGCGTGCGGCCCTCCCCGAAGGCCACCTGCGGTTGACCAGAAACACACCCCCGGCGAGCAGCACCAGCACCCCGCCCGCGATGGCCAGCGCCGTACCCATGCCGCTCGAACCGTCCGTCGTGGACTTCGCGGCGACGGGGGCGCCCGAGGCGTTGCCCGCGCCGCCCGCCTGGCCTGTCGTCTCAGGGGACGCGGAGTTGGTGGCGCCGGGCTGGGGGGCCGCGTTCCTCGGGGGGACGAGTTCGCCGATGGGGCGGGTCTTGCCGGCCGCCTGGAAGCCCCAGTCGAGGAGGGCGGCGGTCTCCTTGTAGACCTCGTTGTGGTCTTCCTTGGCGGGGTTCATGACCGTGACCAGGAGGACGCGGCCCGCCCGTTCGGCGACGCCCGTGAAGGTCGCGCCCGCGTTGGTGGTGTTGCCGTTCTTGACGCCCGCGATACCGGGGTACTGCGCGATGTCGTAGTCCCCGCTGAGGAGCCGGTTGGTGTTCTGGATCTCGAAGGGCGTCCGGGAGGTCTTGCCGGTCTTCGCGTCCTTCTTGGTCTGGCCGGGGAACTTGGCGCGAACCGTCGAGGCGTACTCCCGGAAGTCCTTCTTCTGGAGCCCGGAGCGCGCGATGAGGGTGAGGTCGTAGGCGGACGACACCTGCCCGGGCGCGTCGTACCCGTCGGGAGAGACGACGCTCGTGTCGAGCGCCTGGAGCTCCTCCGCGTGCGCGTTCATCTCGGCCACGGTCGCGGGGACGCCGCCGTTCATGGCGGACAGGACGCGCACCGCGTCGTTCCCGGACCGCAGGAAGACCCCGAGCCACAGGTCGTGGACGGAGTAGGTCTCGTTCTCCTTTATCCCGACGAGGCTGGAACCCGCCCCCATGCCGGCCAGCTCGGCGGCCGTCACCTTGTGCTGCGTCGTCTTCGGGAAGCGCGGCAGGACCGTGTCCGCGAACAGCATCTTCATCGTGCTGGCCGGCGGCAGCCGCCAGTGCGCGTTGTGCGCCGCGAGCACGTCCCCCGTCTCCGCGTCCGCGACGATCCAGGACCGCGCGGTGATGTCCTTGGGCAGCACGGGCGCCCCGCCCGCGAGGTCGGCCTGCGTCCCGGGCAGCCCGAGCCGCGCACCCCCGACGGTGGACATCCGCGCGGGCGGCGTCACGGTGGGGGTCGGCGAGGGGGAGGGCTTGGGCGCGGCGACGGCGAGGGGCGCGGTCAGCGAGGCGGTCGCGAGCGTGGCGGCGGTGACCGTCAGGGTTCGCCTGACGGCCCGTTTCATGGGTGCGGGCACGACGCCGAACGTACCCGCAGCCCCGGGGGAAGTCCCAGCGCGCTCCCCACCCGCCTCCGGGAACCGGACACCCGACGGCGATACTGGGCGCATGAAGCTCACCCGCCCCCTGTCGTGGTTCCTGCTCGCCTTCGGGGTCTGGTCGTGGGTCATCTGGGTCACTTTCGTAAAGAATCTGATCAAAGACGGCAGCGGCCTGGCGTTCGACGACGGACATCCCACGGCCTACTTCTGGGTGCACCTGACGCTCGCGGTCGTGTCCTTCGTATTGGGGACGGCCATCGGGCTCATCGGGTTGCGTTCCCTGCGCGCGCTGCGCGCGGCGTCGTAGCGGATCGAGCGGGTCAAGTGGCCGTGGGAGCAAGGGGTTTACGACCGTCATGGTGATCGTCTTCGGCGCGCTCGCGCTGGCCGTCCTGGTGACCGGCAACTGGTACCTGTGGCGCCGGCTGTTCCGCGACACGACCCGGGGCCCCGGGTGGGTGCGGCGCGCGGGCGCGGTGCTGATCGGGGCCGGCTGGGTCCTCGCGATCTCGGCTCTGGCGGCCGAGCGCACGGGTGCGCCGTTCTGGCTCCAGCGGGTCCTGGCCTGGCCGGGCTTCCTGTGGCTGGCGCTGGCGATGTACCTGCTGCTCGCGGTCCTGGCGGGCGAGGCCGTACGACCGCTGCTGCGGCTGTTCCTGGAGCGGTGGGCGGCGAGGCGGGTCACGGATGCCGCTCCCGGGCCCGTGAAGGCCCCTCAGGAGCCCGTACGCACCCTCTCCGAGGTCCCGGCAGCACCGGACACCGCGCAGGCCACTGAGGCCCCGCAGGAGGCGTCGGTGTCCGAGGGTCCCCGCAAGACCCCCGAACCCGCCGCCGCCCAGGCTCCCGCCGACCCGGCCACCACCACTTCCCTCGCCGCGCCCGCCGAGCCCACCGCCGCCGAACCCGCCCCCGTCACCACCACCCCCCTCGCCACCCCCACCCGCCGCCTCTTCGTCTCCCGCGTCGTCGCCGGCGCCGCGGCCACCGCCGCCGTCGGCACCGTCGGCTACGGCACCTACGGCGTCCTGCGCGGCCCGAGGGTGAAACGCGTCACGGTCCCCCTCGCGAAGCTCCCGCGCGCGGCGCACGGCTACCGGATCGCGGTCGTCAGCGACATCCACCTCAGCCCGGTCCTGGGCCGGGGCTTCGCGCAGAAGGTCGTCGACACGATCAACGGCACCCAGCCCGACCTGATCGCGGTGGTCGGCGACCTGGTGGACGGCAGCGTGAAGGACCTCGGCCCGGCGGCGGCGCCCCTCGCTCAACTCCGGGCCAGGCACGGGCAGTTCTTCGTCACCGGCAACCACGAGTACTTCTCCGGCGCCGAGCAGTGGGTCGAGGAGGTCCGGCGCCTAGGCCTGCGCCCCCTCCAGAACGAGCGCACCGAACTCCCCTGGTTCGACCTCGCCGGGGTCAACGACATCGCGGGCGAGAGCGAGGGCCAGGGCCCGGACTTCACGAAGGCGCTCGGCGACCGCGACCGCGCGCGGACGGCCGTCCTCCTCGCCCACCAGCCCGTGCAGATCCACGACGCGGTGGACCACGGCGTCGACCTCCAGCTCTCCGGCCACACGCACGGCGGCCAGCTCTGGCCGGGCAAGTACTTCGCGCAGGCCGCGAACCCGACCGTCTCGGGCCTGGAGCGGTACGACGACACGCAGCTGTACGTCTCCAACGGCGCGGGCGCGTGGGGGCCGCCCACGCGCGTGGGGGCGCCGTCCGACGTCACCGTGATCGAGCTGGCGTCCCTGAAGGCATGAACCCCCCAGAGCTGTGAGGGAACTGTGAAACCGGACCGAAACAACTGTTCGGGTAAGTTCTCTCTCATCTCATCCGATTAACCTTCCCTGGGCGAAACCGTGTGTGATTAGGTGAGCCGGCCATTCAGGGGAGTGGCCTCTTTTTCGCAAGGCTGGGCCCGTACACGGGGCCTGGGGAGGCAGGGCACCACCATGCGATCTGTTCGCATGCGGATCATCGCGGCGGTCGCCGTACTGGCCGCCGTCGGCGTGGGCGGCTGGCAGCTGCTGCCGTCGGACGGCGGCGACGGCAAGGCCATCGTGGTCGGCACGACCGACTCGGTCACGTCCCTCGACCCGGCGGGCTCGTACGACTCGGGCTCCTGGGCGCTGTACAGCAACGTCTACCAGTCGCTGCTGACCTTCGCGCCGGGCGGCGTCCAGCCCGTCCCGGACGCGGCCAAGAGCTGCGCCTTCCAGGGCGGCGGGCTGACGACGTACGCGTGCGAGCTGCGCGACGACCTGAAGTTCCCGAGCGGGCGCAAGGTCACCGCGAAGGACGTCAAGTACTCGATCGACCGCATCAAGAAGATCAACTCCGAGGTCGGTCCCGCGCCGCTGCTGTCCACCCTCAAGTCGGTCGACACGGAGGGCGACACCGTCACCTTCCACCTGGCGTTCGCCGACGCGACGTTCCCGTTCAAGCTGGCGACCGGCGTCGGCTCGATCGTCGACAGCACCAAGTACCCCGAGAACAAGCTCCGTACGGGCGACAGCGTCGACGGCACCGGCCCGTACACGATCTCCGGGTACACCAAGGACCAGCGGATCGACCTCAAGCCCAACGCCGACTACAAGGGCGCCTTCAAGACCGGCGAACCCGTCGAGCTGAAGTACTACAAGGACTCCGCGCAGCTGGAGAGCGCCTGGAAGGCGAAGGACGTCTCCGTCGCCACCCGCCAGCTCCCGCCGAAGATGCTCGCCTCCCTCAACGCCAGCGACCCCGACCAGCGGGTCACCGAGGCGGAGAGCTCCGAGACCCGCAACCTGTACTTCAACACCCGCGCGGGTTCCCCGCTGCACGACGCGCGCGTGCGCAGGGCGGCCGCCTGGCTGATCAACCGCGAGCAGCTCGCGACGACCGTGTACGACGGCACCGTCGACCCGCTGTACTCGCTGATCCCGACCGGCATCACCGGCCACGCCACGTCGTTCTTCGACGCCTACCCCAAGCCGGACGTCGACAAGGCCAAGGCCCTCCTCCAGGCCGCCGGCGTCTCCACGCCCGTCACGATCACCTACGGCTACGGCAAGCGGGGTGTCGCCGAGCAGGAGGCCGCCGCGCTGAAGGCCCAGCTGGAGACGGGCGGCCTGTTCAAGCTGGACGTCAAGGCGTTCGAGTGGACCGACTTCCAGAAGCAGTGGGTCGCCGGCAAGCTCGACGCGTACCCCGTCGGCTGGGTCGCCGACTACCCGGACGCCGATACCTTCGCCGCGCCCCTCGTCGGCACCGACTCCACGATGAACACCGGCTACAGCAGCAAGGCCGTCGACAAGCTCATCCGCGACAGCCAGCAGTACGCCGACCGCAGCCGCGTCTCCGACGACTTCCGCCGCCTCCAGGACGACGTCGCCCAGGACGCCCCCGTCATCCCTCTGTGGCAGCGCAAGGAGTACGTCGTCGCCACCGAGGACGTCGGCGGCAGCCAGTACCTCGCGGACGGCAACGGCGTGTTCCGGCTGTGGAGCCTGAACTGGATCTAGCTCCAGCGGGAACTCTGACGGCACCCCGGGAACTCCGGGGTGCCGTCAGCCGTTTCAGGAGCACCCCGGCCGCTCGGGCAGCTCCACCGTCGCCGTCAGCCCCTCCCCGGGCGCCGTCCGCACACTGATCGTCCCGTTGTGGGCCTCCACCGCGCGCTGGACGATCGCGAGCCCGAGGCCGCTGCCCGCCGCGCTGCCGGTGCGGAAGAACCGGTCGAAGACGCGGGCCGCGTTCTCCTCGGTGAGCCCGGGTCCCTGGTCGGCGACCGCGAGGGTGATCCGGTCGCCCGCGCGCCGCGCGGAGAGGTGCACCGGCACGTCCGGCGGCGTGTGCGTGCGGACGTTCGCGACGAGGTTGCCGAGGATCTGCCGCAGCCCCGACTCGTCGGCCTGTAGAAGCAGCGTGCCCGAGGCGTCCACGGTGACCGGGCGGGCCGGCTGCTGCGCGCGCAGGTCCTGCGCCGCGTCCCGCACCAGCCGCGTCACGTCGACGGGCCGCAGCCGCAGTTCCGGGTGCTGGTCGAGGCGGGCCAGCGTGAGGAGTTCGTCCACCAGCCGCCCCATCCGGTCGACCTCGGCGTTCATCCGGTCCCAGGAGCGCCGCCGCTCCTCCTCCTCGCGCAGCATCCCCTTGTCGTAGAGCTGGAGATAGCCCCGGATCGCCGCCAGCGGGGTGCGCAGCTCGTGGGAGGCGTCCGCGACGAAGGACCGGAGCTGGGCGGCGCTGCGCTCGCGCGTGCGGTACGCCGTCTCCACCTGGTGCAGCATCGAGTTGAGGGCCAGCCGCAGCTGCTCGACCTCCTGCGTGGCGTCGCAGTTGGACGGCACCCGGCGCGTCAGATCGCCCTCCGCTATCGCCGACGACGTCTCGACCATGTCCTCCAGGGGCCGCATCCGCCGCCGCACGTTGAACAGCGTCAGACACGCCAGCAGCGCGAGCAGCAGCGTCCCGACGGCGAGATCGGCCCGCAGCGCCTTCGCCATCCCCTTGTGCAGCCGGTCGGTGGAGGTCCCCATCAGGACGTACGTACCGTCCCGCAGCAGTGTCGCCGTCGCCCGGTAGGGGGTGCCGTGCAGGTCGACGTCCTGCGGGGAGCTGTGCCGTACGAGCGCGGCGGGCGTACCGACCGCCTTCGCGAACCCCGTCTGCACGTCGGTCGGCGCGATGCCGAAGATCGGGAGCGCGGTCCCTTCGGCGTCGACGGCGACGAACACCGAGTCCGGCGCGGACTGTTCGCGCTCCGCCTCGGGCAGCCCCTGGTCGATGATGAACGCGAGGACGGTCAGCGAGTCGACGTCCCGCAGGGTGAGCCGCGAACTCTCCAGCGAGGAGCGCGTCTTGGTCAGCCCGGAGTCGATCTGCCCGATCAGGTAGTGCCGCATCGCCATCAGGCTCACGGCCGTCGCGGCGGTGATCCCGAGGGCGAGCAGCGCGACGTTCGCCAGCGTCAGCTTCACCCGCAGGGAACGCATCGCCCACGCGCGCGGGAGGCCCATCACGCCAGCCCGTACCCGACCCCGCGCCGCGTGGTGATCACCGGCGGCCCCAGGGCGGCCAGCTTGCGCCGCAGGTAGCTGATGTACGTCTCGACGACCGTCGACTCGGGCGGCGTGTGCTCGTACTGCCAGACGTGGCGCAGGAGTTGCTCCTTGGGGACGACCCGGCCGCCGTTGCGCACCAGGAACCGCAGCAGCGCGTACTCGGTCGGCGTCAGCTCCACCGTGCGCCCCGCGCGGTGCACGCTGTACGTCGTCTCGTCGAGCTCCAGGTCGCCGTAGCGCAGCGGCGGGCGCTGGGTGAGGACGTCCTCCGCGCGCGTACGCCTGAGGACCGCGCCGATGCGCGCTATGACGACGTCGATGTCGAACGGCTTGGTGATGTAGTCGTCGCCGAAGCCGAGCGCGCCGACGATCTCGGCGGGCGAGTCCCGCGCCGTCAGGAACACGATCGCCAGGTCCGCGCGCCGGGCGCGCAGTTCGCGGCCCAGGGCGCGGCCGTCGCCGTCCGGGAGCATCACGTCCAGGAGCGCCACGTCGGGGCTGGTACGGCCGGCGAGCGCGAGGGCCTCGCGGACCGTGCCCGCGACCATCACCTCGAAGCCGTGGAAGCGCAGCGCGATGGCGAGGACGTCAGCGATGCTCGGCTCGTCCTCCACGACCAGCACGGTGCCAGGGGCCGTCGTCATGCCCCCAGTATCGGCGCCGCCCCGCACGCGCGTACGGGGTTTGACTTTGGAGTTCCTTGAGAGTCATGCCCAGTCGATGTCCAGCCGCGTCCGCTCCTGTCGATGCTGTCCTCCAGGACCTGGGGGACCAACCGAACTGACCGGATACGAAGAGGAGTTGAAGCGTGGCGGCATTGGCACGCTGGTGCTACCGGCACCGGCTGGTGGTCCTGTTGCTGTGGGTGGGGGCACTGTTCGGCATGGGGTTCACGGCCTCGGCGGCCGGAACGAACTATGCGAACGTCTTCTCGCTCCCGGACACGGACTCCAAGAAGGCGTACGACCTGATGGAGAAGGCGTTCCCCGCGCGCGCGGGCGACACCGACACCATCGTGTGGAAGACCGAGACCGGCAGCGTCCGCGACGACGCCGTACGGCAGCGCATCGAGCCCGCGCTGAAGGAGATCGCGGCGATGGACGGCGTCGGGGACGTCGCCGGGCCGTACGCGGGCGCGGGCGGGGCGGCGCAGATCAGCCGCGACGGGACGATCGCCTACGCGCAGGTGACGTTCACCAAGCAGGCCAACGAGGTGCCCAAGGACCTCATCGAGAAGGTCGTGGACGCCTCTCAGAAGGCCGAACAGGGCGGTCTGCGGGTCGAGCTGGGGGGCCAGGCGATCCAGCGCGTCCAGGAGCCGCCCACGGGCCTCGCCGAGATGATCGGGCTCGCCGCGGCGGCCGTCGTCCTGTTCCTCGCGTTCGGCTCGCTCTTCTCGATGCTCCTGCCGATCGCCATCGCGGTCTTCGGCGTCGGCATGGGCCTGTTCGGCACGCAGCTCCTCAGCCACACCACGGACATCCCCGACCTGGCGCCCCTGCTGGCCTCCCTCATCGGCCTCGGCGTCGGCATCGACTACGCCCTGTTCATCGTCACCCGCCACCGCAAGGGCGTCCTGCGCGGCCTCGACCCCGAGGAGGCGGCCGTCACCGCCCTCAACACCTCGGGCCGCGCCGTCCTGTTCGCGGGCGGTACCGTCTGCATCGCGCTCGCCGGGATGCTCGTCACCAACCTGCGCTTCCTCGACGGCGTCGTCATCGGTACGTCCCTGACGGTCGTCCTCAGCGTCCTCGCCGCGACGACCCTGCTGCCCGCGCTCCTCGGCTTCCTCGGGCCGCGCGTGCTCAGCCGTGGGCAGCGGCGCCGGCTCGCCGCCGCCGGGCCCGAACCGGAGGGGACGAGCGGGCCCGCCGTCCGCTGGTCCGCGCAGGTGCAGCGCAAGCCCAGGTCCATCGCCGCGCTCGCCCTCGCCGTCATGGTCGTCCTCGCGCTGCCCGTGCTCTCGCTGCGGCTCGGCGCCACCGACCAGGGCAACGACGACACGTCCACGACGACCCGCCAGGCGTACGACCTCCTCGCCGAGGGCTTCGGGCCCGGCTTCAACGGGCCCCTCCAGGTCGTCGCCGAGGGCGGTGACACGGCCGCGCTCGTGCGGGGCATCCAGGCGACCGAGGGCGTCGCGCGGGTCGCCGCGCTGCCGCCGGCCGGCGGGGTCACCGTCGTCCAGGTCGTGCCCACGACGTCCCCGCAGTCCCGGGAGACCGACGAGCTGATCGACACCCTGCGCGACCGCGTCATCCCGCAGGCGGGCGCGCAGGCGCACGTGGGCGGTGTGACGGCCGTGTCGAAGGACTTCGCGACCGTCACCGGCGACCGGCTGCCGCTGTTCGTCGCGACGATCATCGGGCTCGGGTTCCTGCTGCTCCTGGTGGCGTTCCGGTCGCTGGTCGTGCCGCTGACGGCGGCCGTCATGAACCTCGTCGCCGCCGCTGCCTCGTTCGGCGTGCTGGTGGCGATCTTCCAGTGGGGCTGGGGGCTTGAGCTTCTGGGGCTCGGCAAGGAGGGGCCGATCAACGCGTTCCTGCCGGTCATCATGCTGTCCTTGCTGTTCGGCCTGTCGATGGACTACCAGGTCTTCCTCGTCAGCCGCATGCACGAGGAGTGGGTCCACACCCGCGACAACGCGCGCGCGGTACGCGTCGGCCTCGCCGAGACCTCCCGCGTCATCAACTCCGCCGCGCTCATCATGGTGTGCGTGTTCCTCGCGTTCGTCCTGAGCGGGGACGCCGGGGCGGCGATGGCGGGCGTCGGCCTCGCGGTCGCGGTCGCCCTGGACGCGTTCATCCTGCGCACGGCCCTCGTCCCGGCGGCCATGCACCTCCTGGGTACGTCGAACTGGTGGCTCCCGGCGTGGCTCGACAAACGCCTGCCGCACCTGGCGGTGGAACCCCAGGAGGAGCCGCGCGAACCGGCTGAGAACGGCCCCGCCTCCGTCGTCCACGGCTTCGTCCGCGACCCGGAGGGTTCCGCCGTCGCCGGCGCCGCGGTCACCCTCCTGTCCTCCGGCGGAGGCCGCCAACTCGACCACGTCGTCACCCTGGCAGACGGTTCGTACGTCCTCGCGGTCCCGGCGCCGGGGACGTACCTCCTGGCGGTCACCGCACCCGCGTACGGGTCGTCCGCGCGGCACGTGAGCGTGGGGGAGGGGCCGGTGGTGCAGGACGTGGAGCTGCGGGAGGGGGAGGTGGACGCGGTCAGCTAGCGGACCTGGGGCGCCCGGCTTCGGGGATCAGGCCGACGTCGAGGGTGACTTCGAGTACGGCGACCGTCTCGCCGGGGGCGTGTACGCGGTGGTTCGCGTACGTGTCCCCGGCGGCGTACGCGGCGACCTTGGCGTGCAGGTCGGTCCGCCAGTTCCGGGAGGTGGCCTCCAGGACGAGCCGGAAGCAGGAGGGGGCGTAGCAGTTGTTCGCGATCAGGTGGCTGTCGATGTCGGCGGTCACCAGGGAGAGGTCGGGAACACTGCTTGGAGCAACGGAGTTGTTAGCAGTGGTCACTTTTCCTCCCTCCTGCCCCTCTTGTCTCCCGGATCCGGCAGCATCCTCGTCATCCCCGGCAGGAAGTCCGTGAACAGTTCGTGGACCTCCCTCACCAGGGGGCGCAGCACCCGGAAGCGGGACAGTGCCACCCCGCGTGCGGTGAGGCGGGCGCCCCGTTCCGCCAGGCGGTAGCTGCGTTCGCGGTTTTCTGTGCGGTCGAAGATCCAGTAGAGGACCAGGCCCATCTGGGAGAGCCACATCAGTTCGGGGAGGACGTCCTTGAGGTCGTCCGCGACCTTTGTTTTCGTGGCGCCCCGGAGGATCTCTCGGTGGACCGAGATCGCTTCCTCGCGCGCGTGCTCCGATTCGGGGGAGAAGGGGCTGAGGGGGCTGTCGGGGTCTGCCGCGTTCTTGAAGAACTGGACCGCGAACTCGTGGTACGGCGTCGCGAGGTCGAGCCACAGGCGCAGGACCCCGGCGAGGCGGGCCTCGAAGTCGGTCTCGCGGGCGAGGAGGGGGCGGACGGCGGCGCGGTGCTCGGCGGCGAGACGGTCGTAGAACCCCTGGATGAGGTGTTCCTTGCCGGCGAAGTAGTAGTAGGCGTTGCCGACGGAGACCCCGGCCTCCTGGGCGATGGCCCGCATGGTCGTCTTGTCGTACCCGCGCTCCTGGAAGAGCCGCATGGCGGTCTCCAGGATGAGGGCGCGGGTCTGTTCGGACTTGCTGGGCGCTGCGGCGGGGCCGTCGTTGTTCGCGGACACGGTCGCGAGCCTAGTCAGTGGGGCAGGAGCCGCTGTCACAGGCGTACTCCCACCCGTGCGCGGGGTCGTAGGCCCACCCGTCGCCGCGCGTGTACGCGTCCCCGCCCCACCCGGCCTCGCGCACGCGCGCGACGGTGAGCAGCGCCGTGCGGGCGAGCCGCGCCCCGGACGGTGTGCTGAGCCGGTGCGCGAGGGCCCGGTGCTCGCGCAGCGCCCACAGGACGACGACCCAGGCGTCGGCGCCCCGGTAGAGCTGGCCGCTGTCGCCGACGACGGTGACCTCGGCGAGGGTGAGGCCGTGGTCGAGGCCGGGGAAGAGGGCGCGGGCGGCGTCGGAGGCGGCCGGGACGAGGTCCAGGGGGACCAGTTGGGGCTGGCGGGCCAGCCAGGCGCTGAGCGCGCGGCACAGGCCGCACTCCGCGTCGTACAGGACGGTCAGCCGGCGGACCGGGACGCGTACGGCGTCCCGGTCGGCGGCGTCGGTCTCGGCGCTCACGCCTGGGCCGGCTTCGTCGGCGCGACCCACGCGCGCGGGGCGACCGGCGGCACCTGCTCGCGCTCCAGCATGCCCCGGCGCCGGATGCGGCTGAGGACGTACACGTTGCCCAGGTGCATCGCGCCGAGGACCAGCAGGACCACGCCGAGCTTCGTCGACAGGGCCTCGAAGATCTCGCGGGTGTTCGCGAGGGCGTCGTCGCCGCTCAGGTAGAGGGCGACGAAGCCGAGGTTGACGAGGTAGAAGCCGACCACCAGGAGGTGGTTGACCGCGTCGGCGAGCTTCTCGTCGCCGCGCAGGACGTCGGCGAGGAAGATCCGGCCGTTGCGGCTGAGGGTCCGGGCGACCCAGACGGTCAGCGCGATGCTGACGGCCAGGTAGACGACGTATGCGATGACTGTGCGGTCCATGTCCCCACCACTTTCTTGAACGCGTTCAAAACGCTGTCGTGGATGACTGTAGACCTGTTTTTGAACGTGTTCAACATGGTGGGGAGTCCGAGGGCGGGGCAGGGGGCCCGGCGTCTCAGCGCCTCGCCAGCTCCGGGCGCTTCGTGTAGTCCGTGAAGCCGAGGACGTTGCCCCAGGGGTCGGCGATCTCCACCGTCCAGCCCGTCGCCACGGACGCCGGCTCGTCGATCGGCGTGACCCCCGCCGCCGTCAGCCGCCGCGCCGCAGCCCGCGCGTCCGGCACCTCCATCCACACGCGCGTGCACCCCCACGGCGGCGGCCTGTGCCCGAGCGCCGCCTCCTCCCGCAGCAGGATCCCCGGCGTCTCCCGCCCCACCTTCAGCAGCGCGATCCCGCCCTCGTCGAAACGGAACCCCACCGCGAACCCGGCGCGCTCGTAGAACCCCACCGCCTCGGCGAGGTCCCCGACCGGCAGCAGCACGTTGTCGAACCCGAGCAGCTCGTACGACTCGTCATCAGACATACCGTCACAATAGGTGCACCCCGGTCCGGATCGGGGGCTGCGGCACAGGGATGTCGGGCAAGATGGCGCTAGTCAGATCGTCAGACCTTGGGGGACCACCACCGTGACGGAACAGCCGAAGCAGCCCTACGAGCCGCCCCCGGGATACGGCTACCCGGGCGCGGGGCCCTACGGGCAGCCCCAGCCGGGATACGGCTACCAGCAGCCGCCGCAGGGCCAGGGGTACCCCCCGCCCCCGCAGGGCCAGCCGGGCCAGCCCGGGCCGGGCTACCCCCCGCCCCCGCAGGGCTACGCGTACCCCGGCGGCCAGATGCCCCCGGGCGCCGGATACGCGCCGCCCGGCACCTACACCGGCGACCCGAACGCCCCCTACGGGTACGACATCTACGGCCGCCCCTACTCCGACAAGTCGAAGATCGTCGCGGGCATCCTCCAGCTCTTCCTGGGCACCTTCGGCGTCGGCCGGTTCTACGTCGGACACGTCGGCCTCGGCCTCGCCCAGCTCTTCACCTGCGGCGGCCTCGGCATCTGGGCCCTGATCGACGGCATCATCCTGCTGACCAGCGACAGCACGACGGACGGGCAGGGCCGGGTCCTCCGTGGCTGAGACGGCACCCGTGCCGTCCGGAGACCCGAAACCCGCCGTCTCCTTCCTCCGGCACCCGGCGACGGCCCCTCTCGCGGTGCTCGTCGCCGGTGCCGCGGGGTCGGTGTACCTCTACGGCACCGACCCCCACCAGCCGGGGCACCTCCTGCCCCAGTGCCCCTTCCGGCTCGTCACCGGCCTGCTGTGCCCCGCGTGCGGCGGCACCCGTATGACGTACGACCTGATGCACGGCCGCCTCGACGCGGCGTGGCTCGACAACCGGGCGTTGCTGCTCGCCGCCCCGTTCGCACTCGCGCTGCTGGCCCGCTGGATGTGGGAGGGGATCGGGCGCCGCCGGTCCTGGCGGCCGCGGATCGGCGTGCGCGGGCAGGCGCTGATCCTCGGCCTCGCCGTCACCTGGACCGTCGCCCGCAACCTTCGCTGACGCGACGCCCCCTGATGACCCCGGGTTGAGCGGGGTTTCCGAAGTGGCTTGAAGCAGCCGGAACTTGGCGCAAGATTTGTCACGGAACGGGAACGATCGTTCGACATGCCTGCCGTCGGGCACCGTCGGCTGCCTACGCTCAGCGCTCACACACGGGGGGCGACCGAGTCATGTGCTGACAGGCGCGCGCTCCCCGGTTCTCGCATTCCGAGCAGTCCCGTCAGGAGAGCAGTTCCTATGACCGTCCCCGTCCCCAACCCCGATGCCCCCTACGGCTACGACCCGCAGGGCCGCCCGTACTCCGACAAGTCGAAGATCGTCGCGGGCATCCTCCAGCTCTTCCTGGGCTACCTCGGCATCGGCCGCTTCTACGTCGGCAACGTCGGCGTCGGTATCGCCCAGCTCCTGACCTGCGGCGGCCTCGGCATCTGGGCGCTGATCGACGGCATCATCTTCCTCGTCAGCAACGACCGCACGGACAAGCAGGGCCGCGTCCTGCGCGGCTGATCCCCCCGCGGGGTCCCGGGTCCGCCCCTGATCTTCTCCCAGGGGCGGACCCCTCCACGGGCCCTACGGCCTCAGCAGCCGGCCCGCCGGGGACCCACCGCGATGTCGGCCATCCGCACGTCGTACGACGCCGGGTCCGGGTTCGCCTGGTAGAGCTGCCAGCCGAGCTTCAGCTTGTCGAACTTGGGGAACACGAAGTCGTCGGCGGTCCCGCCGTGGTTCTTCGTCGACACCGTCAGATCAGGGTTCTCCACCCCGTCGAAGTACACCGTGACCTTGTTGTCCGACGCGTCGAGGTGGAACTCCAGGCACTGCCAGACGCCGCCCACCGCGGGCGCCGAGGTCCGCCAGTTCGTCCAGTCGCCGGTCACGCCCAGGTCCGAGCCGACACCGTAGAAGTTCCCCTTGTCGGTCGGCGCGTACTGCCCGCCCAACGGCCGTACCAGCGTGGGCGAATCACTCCCCGACGCCTCCGCCATCGTCCAGTGCGCCCAGTCCGGCGAGATCGGGTACGCCCCCACCTTGACCCGCGCGCGGGCCCAAAGGCTGTTGCCCGGCAGGGACTTGAGCGGGAGGACGAGGAACGCCTTGCCGTTGCCCTCCGTGTGGAAGAGAAGTTCCTTGCCGGGGCGCCCACTTGTGCTGGGCACCACCGTGATCGAACTGCCGGCCGACGTCTCCGTCGTCCACGCGGGGCTTGCCGAGGCAGTGGGGGGTATCGCGAAGAGCACGGCTGTCAGGGCCAGTCCGGCCGTCGCCGCTTTTCTCAGGATTGCCATGCGCCAGAGTCTGGCTTGAACTCTCAAGCAGATCAACGCACTCTTTGAGCCACACCAGCCCCTTCCGCCACCGCACCCCATACTGAACACCGCTCAAACAGCCCAAGGGGAGGCGGAGTTCGTGCGACGAGTGCTGTCGGTGCACTTCGCGCCGTGCGCGCTGTTCGTCGCCGGGGTGTTCGTCCTCGTCCGCGCGGGGAGCTTCTCCGGGCGCAGCGACTGGGGCGCGGTGTGGCCCCGCCGCCCCGAGACGACGCTCCAGCTCACCGCCGCCCTCACCGCCTGCGCGGCCCTTCTCGGCCTGCTCCTCCAGCCGTTCCAGGTACGGGCGGTACGGGTCCTGGAGGGCTACTGGGACCGCTGGCCGCTCACGGCCCGGCTCGCCGGGGTGCTGACGGGGGTGCAGCGCAGGCGGTGGCGGGCGCTGCGGAAACGGGCGTACGGGAAGACGGGCGGTGAACGTGAGCAACGGATCCGCGCCGATGCCCTGCGCCGGCTCGCCGGTCATCCGCCGGGCGACCTCCTCCTGCCCACCGCCCTCGGAAACGCCCTGCGCGCCGGGGAGTTGAGCGCCGGTGAGCGGTACGGCCTCACCACGCTGTCCTCCTGGCCCCGTATCTACCCCCAGGTCTCCGGCCGTGTCGACGAGGCGCTCCGCTCGGCCCGCGACGCCCTCGACACGGCCGTCAACCTCTGCTGGTCCTTCCTCGCACTGACCGCGACCGCCCTCCCCGCCCTGTACGACGAACCCGCCCTGTGGTGGCTCCCCGCCACCGGTCTCCTCCTCGCCGCGCTCGCCTACAAGGGCGCGGTGACGACCGCGCAGGCGTACTCCGGCCTGATGCACGTCGTCTACGACCTGCACCGCTTCGATCTGCTGGAGGCCCTGCGGTATCCGCTGCCGGGGGACCGGGAGAGCGAGGAGGAGGTGTTCGCGGACGTGTCGGATCTGCTGGCGGGGATCAGACCGGAGCGGCGCGTGTACGACCACCGGGTCCGGGGCGGTCCGGAGCTCTAGGATTCTCCGGCGCGTGCGGCGTCCAAGGCGTGGCGGGCCCGCACGAGGTCGTCCCAGGTCCTGTGCGACGCGTGGACGACCGGAGGCAACTCCCGGAACGGGCAGTTCTCGTCGTGCCGGTCGACGACCCCGGCGTTGTGCTCGGCGAGGTAGGCGTCGATGGCGGCAGGACCGGCCCGCAACGCCTTCTGCCACTCGTGCATGAGGAGGGGCATCATGGTCGTGCTGACGTGTCCCAGGTTCGCCGGACAGCTGCCACAGAGCACCGAGTGGGCCTGGTAACCGGGAAGTGCCATGGCGTGCATGGTCATGTGGAGCCTCCTTGCCGGACGGGTCGACTGTTCTCGGCGGCGCGTTCGTCGATGAGACGGGTGAGCCGGTGCTGCCAGTAGATCTCCCCGAAGGCGCAGGCCAGGACGATGCCCGCCGCGCACCACCGCCAGCCTTTCTGGCTGCTGTCGCCACCGGGAGCCAGCGCCGCGGCCACACCGAACGCCAGGAGGACGGTCCCCGTGTTGAAGCCGAGGTTGGCCTTGTTGTTGAACCGGAACCAGGTGCGGTAGTCGTTGTACTGCTTCGTCCGCAGGGCCAGTCGCGTCCGCTCGTCCGCGGCCTCGTACTCGTGCCAGTCGTAGACGTCCTGCCGGGAGTAGAGGAACTTCCGTGCGTGATAGGCCAGTTGGATGCTGAAGATCAGGGACATCGCGGAGAGCACGAGGATGAGGAGGGTCGGCCCCGAGAACAGGAACAGGTCGTCCTTGGCGCCCGCCACGACGCCGGCGAGTCCGAGTGCCGCGGCGGCCAGCAGGGGCGCGGCGACGAACTGGGCCTCCTTGGAGCCGTGCCCGTATCCCAGCGGGTCGGGGCTCTGCCAAGGCGGAGTCACATTCGGTGCCGGCACAAGCCCCCGCCCTCCCCAACACCCGGTGTCTGTCGGAACGTTCGACAGGAGTGTGACGGCGAGAAGCAGCCGGCGGCAGCAGCGCGAATCCGCCAAAACCCCTGAGGGCCCTGTTCCCGGTGGTGCGGAACAGGGCCCTCAGCGGTGACGCGCAGTGGTCAGAAGCGGCGCGTGATCAGCGCTCGCTTCACCTCCTGGATCGCCTTCGTGACCTCGATGCCGCGCGGGCAGGCGTCCGTGCAGTTGAAGGTGGTGCGGCAACGCCACACGCCGTCACGGTCGTTGAGGATCTCCAGGCGCTGCTCACCGGCCTCGTCGCGCGAGTCGAAGATGAAGCGGTGGGCGTTGACGATGGCCGCCGGGCCGAAGTACTGGCCGTCGTTCCAGAAGACCGGGCACGACGACGTGCAGGCCGCGCAGAGGATGCACTTCGTCGTGTCGTCGAAGCGCTCGCGGTCCTCGGCCGTCTGGAGGCGCTCGCGGGTCGGTTCGTTCGTGTCCTTCGTGATGAGGAAGGGCATGACGTCGCGGTACGCCTGGAAGAACGGCTCCATGTCGACGACCAGGTCCTTGAGGACCGTGAGGCCCTTGATGGGCTCGATCGTGATCGGCTTGGCCGGGTTGATGTCCTTGATCAGGGTCTTGCAGGCAAGCCGGTTCTTGCCGTTGATCCGCATGGCGTCCGAGCCGCAGATGCCGTGCGCGCAGGAGCGGCGGAACGTGAGCGTGCCGTCCAGATCCCACTTGATCTTGTGGAGGCCGTCGAGGACGCGCTCCTTGGGGTCGATCTCCAGCAGGAAGTCTTCCCAGACCGCCTCCGCCGAGACCTCCGGGTTGAACCGGCGGACGCGGAACGTGACGGTGATGAGGTGGTCCGAGGCCGCGGCCTCCGCCTCCACCTTGTCCAGAACGGGGGTTGCCATCAGTACTTACGCTCCATCGGCTGGTAGCGGGTCTGCACGACCGGCTTGTAGTCGAGACGAATCGAGTCCGTGCCGTCGTCGCCGACCTCGCGGTACGCCATGGTGTGGCGCATGAAGTTGACGTCGTCGCGGTTGGGGTAGTCCTCGCGGTAGTGACCGCCGCGCGACTCCTTGCGGGCCAGCGCGGAGACGGCCATGACCTCGGCCAGGTCGAGCAGGTTGCCCAGCTCGATGGCCTCCAGGAGGTCGGTGTTGAACCGCCGCCCCTTGTCCTGCACCGAGACGTTCTTGTACCGCTCGCGCAGCTCGGCGATCTTCTCGACGGCCGTCTTGATCGTCTGCTCGGTCCGGAACACCATGACGTTCGCGTCCATGGTCTCCTGGAGCTCCTTGCGCAGCACCGCCACCCGCTCGGTCCCGGTCGACGCGCGCAGGTTCTCCACCTGGTCGACGACCAACTGCGCCGGGTTCTCCGGGAGTTCGACGAAGTCGGCCGTCTGCGAGTACTCGGCCGCCGCGATGCCGGCCCGCCGCCCGAACACGTTGATGTCCAGCAGCGAGTTGGTGCCGAGGCGGTTCGCGCCGTGCACGGAGACGCAGGCGACCTCGCCGGCGGCGTACAGACCCGGAACGACCGTGGTGTTGTCCGACAGGACCTCACCCTCGACGTTCGTCGGGATGCCGCCCATCGCGTAGTGCGCGGTCGGCTGGATCGGGATCGGGTCCGTGTACGGCTCGATGCCGAGGTAGGTGCGCGCGAACTCGGTGATGTCCGGGAGCTTCGCGTCGAGCTGCTCCGGCGGGAGGTGCGTGAGGTCGAGGTAGACGTGGTCGCCCTCGGGACCGCAGCCGCGGCCCTCACGGATCTCCGTGTAGATGGAGCGGGAAACGACGTCACGGGACGCGAGGTCCTTCATGACCGGCGCGTACTTCTCCATGAAGCGCTCGCCGTCCTTGTTGCGCAGGATGCCGCCCTCACCGCGGGCGCCCTCCGTCAGCAGGATGCCCATGCGCCAGATGCCGGTCGGGTGGAACTGGAAGAACTCCATGTCCTCCAGCGGCAGCCCCCGGCGGTAGCAGGCGGCCTGCCCGTCACCGGTGAGGGTGTGCGCGTTGGACGTCACCTTGAAGAACTTGCCGGTGCCGCCGGACGCGTAGATCACGGCCTTCGCCTGGAAGACGTGGATCTCGCCGGTCGCCAGCTCGTACGCCACGACGCCCGCGGAGTGCTTGACCCCGTCGACCTCGGTGATGAGCTGGTCGAGGACGTAGAACTCGTTGAAGAACTCCACGCCCTCCTTCACGCAGTTCTGGTACAGCGTCTGGAGGATCATGTGACCGGTGCGGTCGGCCGCGTAGCAGGAGCGGCGCACCGGCGCCTCACCGTGGTTGCGGCTGTGCCCGCCGAAGCGGCGCTGGTCGATCGTCCCGTCGGGCGTCCGGTTGAACGGCAGGCCCATCTTCTCCAGGTCGAGGACGGCGTCGATGGCCTCCTTCGCCAGGATCTCGGCGGCGTCCTGGTCGACCAGGTAGTCACCGCCCTTGACCGTGTCGAAGGTGTGCCACTCCCAGTTGTCCTCCTCCACGTTCGCCAGCGCGGCGGCCATGCCGCCCTGCGCCGCGCCCGTGTGGGAGCGGGTCGGGTAGAGCTTCGTCAGCACGGCGGTGCGGCTGCGCTTCGTCGACTCGATGGCCGCGCGCATACCGGCGCCGCCCGCGCCGACGATGACGGTGTCGTACTTGTGGATCTTCATGTTGGTCGCAGCCCCGTGCCTAGCGGATGTTCGGGTCGAAGGTGAAGATCACCAGCGTGCCCAGCAGGATGGTGAACACCGTGGCGGTGTAGAGCAGGCCCTTGAGCCACAGCCGGGTGTTCGCGCGCTCCGCGTAGTCGTTGATGACCGTACGCAGGCCGTTCGCGCCGTGCAGCATCGCCAGCCACAGCATCAGCAGGTCCCAGACCTGCCAGAACGGGGACGCCCAGCGGCCCGCGACGAACGCGAAGCCGATCTTGGACACGCCGCCGTCCAGCACGAGCTGGATCAGCAGGTGGCCGATGACCAGGACGACCAGGACGATGCCGGACAGCCGCATGAACAGCCACGCGACCAGCTCGAAGTTGCCCCGCGTCGACTTGGGGGTCTTCTTCGTGCGCTTGCGCGGGGCCTCGATGTACGGGGCCGGGTTGTCGACGTCGTACAGCGAACCGCCCTCGACGGGGCCGATGCCGGACGCGGTGGTTTCGGTGGTGGCCATCGGTGTCAGCTCCCGAAGAGTTCGCGGGCCGCGTGGCCGAGGACGGGGTAGATCGCGCCGATCATCAGCACGACCCACAGGCCGACGACCGTCCACAGCATCTGCTTCTGGTAGCGCGGGCCCTTCGACCAGAAGTCGACGGCGATGACGCGCAGGCCGTTGAGGGCGTGGAAGAGGATGGCGGCGACGAGGCCGTACTCAAGGCAGGCGACGATCGGCGTCTTGTACGTGGCTACGACCTTGTCGTAGTCCTCGGGGGAGACGCGGACGAGAGCGGTGTCCAGCACGTGAACGAACAGGAAGAAGAAGATGAGGACGCCGGTGACTCGGTGAGCCACCCAGGACCACATTCCTTCCCGGCCGCGGTACAGCGTTCCAGCCGGCACGGAAGTCCCTCCGGGAGCGGGGTGTCGGGGCCTGCCGGCTTGTGCTGTCGGTCGGCCCGGCCGGGTACGGTCCACCGGCCCCCAGCATGTTAGCTACGCAGTGGGGGCGGGTTTACGGCGGGCCTACCGGTGTGATCAAAGTGGCACGCGGATGGGTGAAGCCGTGCGGCATCTGGGGTGGTGGGTGCTGTTATGTGCCGGGTGCGGCGCCGTTGTGGCTGGTCGCGCAGTTCCTCGCGCCCCTAAAAGGCCCTCATCAACCGGTGCTTTGCGAGCTTGCGGAGTTCGTCCGCCGCCAGTACCCGTTCGTCCTCCGGATCGTTCAGCAAACGTGACCGGATGGCTTCCAGGGTGTGATCCAGAGTGTCGGGTGCGATGACGAAGGCGTGGCCGAACTTCGACTCGTATGCCGTGTGCGCGGCGCTTAGCGCCATATGGGCCGCTACATATGTACCCGGCGGGAGTTGCGGCATCTTCTCCGCCGCCAGTGCTTCCGTCAGGTCCCCCCTCGTCAGGTCGTACGCCGCCTCGTCCGCTGCTGCCAGGAGGGCTTCGACCGTGGGGTACGGGCGGTGGGTGGTCACTCTCACCGCCCAGGTCTCGCTGTGGAGGCAGGTGAGGAGGAGTGTGTACGCCTCCGCCGGGGGAGCCGTGTTGAACGCGGCGAGGCGTTGGTGCGTAGGTGATGGTTGTTCGGGAAGGGCCGGTATGGCCACGCGGTGGGCGGGCAGCGTTGGTCCTTGTGTCACGGGATGCTGGTGTGGCGCCACGTTATCGAGAGTGGTCGTGGTGTGTCCGACAGTTGCCCGAATTTCACTCGATCGGGAGAGTTTCGGAACGTGTGGTGGACGACGGGTGGTCGGTCGTGAGCCTTAGGTTGACGGCGTGAGCAGGCATCGGCGGGGTACGCGGCAGGGCGGTGGGCGGCGAGGGGCCCTGGTCGCCGGGGCGTTCGTGGTGACGGTCGGGCTCGGGGTGGGGGTCGGGGTGTGGGCCACGTCCGGGTCGTCGCCGAAGGGCGGCGGGACCGAGGCGTCCGCGCGGGCCTCCCGTTCCACCCCCAGCGCCTCTCCCACCACCCGGCCCCCCTCCTCGTACCCCCTGTCCACCGGCCCCCGCACCATCCCCGCCGTCGTCTCCCACACCCCGGCGCGCGGCCCCGGCTGGCGGCCCGCCAAGGCGTACCGGGTCGTCGTCGACGACTCCCGGCTCGCCGACGAAGGGCGGCTGATCGCGGGGGAGTTGGGGATCTCCTACGGCGGTGAGGCGGGCGACGGCCGGGACGGCGACGTACGGCTCGAACTCGGCGAGGAGGGACCCCCGGAGGCGTACAGCATCACCGTGAGCGGGGGGAAGGTCACCGTCAGCGGGGCGTCCGAGGCGGGGGTGTTCTACGGGACGCGGACGCTGAAGCAGGAGGTGCGCGGGAGCGGGGCGGCGCCCGAAGGGGTCGTGCGGGACAAGCCCGCCAAGCCCGTACGCGGGTTCATGCTCGACATCGCGCGCAAGAACTTCACCGCGTCCTGGATCGAGGACCGGGTACGGGAACTGGGCGACCTGAAGTTCAATCAGCTCGGGCTGCACTTCTCCGACGACCAGGGTTTCCGGATCGCCTCCGACACGCATCCGGAGG
The DNA here is from genome assembly GCF_048159485.1 of Streptomyces sp. 4F14. NCBI lineage: Bacteria > Bacillati > Actinomycetota > Actinomycetes > Kitasatosporales > Streptomycetaceae > Streptomyces > Streptomyces sp. 4F14. The sequence continues at coordinate 57,439 of NZ_JBLRVY010000036.1, read as the reverse complement.
TCGTCTCGAAGATTCACCTCACCAAATCCGAGGTGCGGTCGATCGTCTCCCTCGCGGCGTCCCGGCATATCGAGATCGTGCCCGAGATCGATTCCCCTGGGCATCTCGGGGCGGTCATCGCCGCGCATCCGGAACTCCAGCTGCGCAATGTCAACGGCGTGCCCGCGAAAGGCGCCGTCGACATCTCCAAGCCCGCCTCCGCCAAGCTCGTCGACGAACTCCTCGGCGAATACACGGAACTGTTCCCCGGCTCGTCCTGGCATCTCGGGGGCGACGAGTACCAGGCCCTGACCGTGCCGAATCCCGGTGCCCTCTACCCCCAGCTCGCCGCCGCCGCGCGGAGTGCGTACGGCTCCGGCGCGAGCGTCGCCGACCTTGCCACCGGGTGGCTCAACGACCGGGCGAAGGCGGTCGCCGGGCGGACCGTGCGGGCCTGGAACGACGGGTTCTACGCGGGGACGTCCGTCGAGGCAGCCGACGGGATCCAGGTCGCGTACTGGACCGGGAAGGAACTGGGGGCGCGCAAACCCGTCGCCTATCTCTCCGCCGGACGGAAAGTCGTCAACTACAACGACGAATTCCTGTACTACGTGCTCGGGGAGCCGAACACCTTCGTCTATCCGACGGGGCAGCGGATCTACGAGCGGTGGAATCCCCGCGTGCTGCGGGGAACCGCCGAGGTCTCCTCGTCCTACGACTCCCAGATTCTCGGCGGGGTCTTCGCCGTGTGGTGCGATCTGTCCCAGTCGCAGACGCAGGCGCAGGTCGCGGCGGGAATCCGGATGCCGTTGCGGGCGACCGCGCAGAAACTGTGGGACTCCCGTACACCCGCCTTGCCGTGGGCGGGGTTCCGGGAGTTGGCGGGGCGGGTGAGCTGAGGGGTTCCTGTGCTCCTGTGCGAGAATGCGCGTTCTGGTTCTGGGGAGGGCCGGAATTCTCGTATCTTGGGGGGATTTCATGGCTGTTGCGTGGTTGCGTTCTCCGGTGGGGCTGGGGAGGGCCACGGCGGTGCTGCTGGGGGCCGTCGTCGTCACGCGGTTGTTCGGGTTGTGGGCGGGGAGCGTGACGTACGGCGTCTACAGCGACCTCGCGGACGGGGTCGACGTCGTCGAACGGGCCGTCGAGGCGGACCGGTTGGAGAATCTGGCGGCGGTGGTCCAGGGGCCGCCGTTCATGGCCGCCATCGTCGTCTACCTCTGCTGGTTCTGGCGGGTCCGCGTGAACGCGGAGGTCTTCGAGCCGGCCGGGCACGCGATGGGGCGGGGGTGGACCATCGGCGGCTGGTTCCTGCCGATCGCCAACTTCTGGATTCCCCGGCGGGTGATGGCCGACGTCTGGAGGGCGAGTGCGCCGGTCGGGCGGACGGTGTCCTACGGGCTCGTCAACGCCTGGTGGGTGATGTGGGTGCTCACGGCTCTCGTCGGTTGGGGGGCGGGCGTGAACTACAGGTCCGCGGAAACCGCTGCCGAGCTCCGGGAGGCGAGCGGGGTGACCATGGTCACGGATCTGATGGGGGCGGTGGCGGGGGTGCTGGCGATCCTCGTCGTGCTGCGGGTGACGCGGATGCAGAACGAGAAGGCGTTGGCGGGGCCTCAGGGGGCGGTGTCGCTCGGGGTGGGCGTTTCTCCGTGAGGCGGGCGTTTGTGCGGGACGGGCGTTTCCGCCCCTCTCTCGGCCATTTCTGGCCGGAAATCTCCGTTCCGCTTGCCCTGGCGTTTCGGGTGGTGGCCCTGTGAGACTGGGGCGCCACAGGGAAACAGGGGCTTCGTACGGGGGTGAGGCCCAGGGGAGGGAGAAGGCGATGAACCTGGCCGAACTGTTGGCGGGGGCCGACGAACTGACGCTGGCGGCAAGCGGGTTGGCTTGTTTGGATCGGTGCGTCTCGCTGCTGGGCGGTGACGACGAAGCCCTCAGACCGCTGTGGGGAAACCTGGCGCCCGGCGGCGACCCCGCCGACTGGCCCGCCCTCCTCCAGCAGATCCAGTCGAAGCTGGACGGCTGCGCGGACTCCGAGGACGACGCCGTCCTCCTCACCCGGGCGATGCTCGACGGCACGCCGCCCGACCGCACCGCCGACACCCTCCGCGACTGGGCCGACACCTGCTCCCTCGCCGCCCTCCGCATCCACCTCCTCCTCGACCCCACCGGCACCGACACCGACATCCCCCGCGACGGCCGCACCGAGGGCCTGCCCCCACTGGTCGTCGCCGAACTCCGCCGCCAGGTGACGGTGCTGGAGGTGGTCACGGCGCACGGGGGCGCGGGGTTGCGGCGCGCGGTGGACGTGTCGACCGAGGGGCGAAGGGTGCTGCGGGCGGTGGTTTCTCGGCGGGGGCGTGTGGTGGGGGCGTCTTGAGGGGTGCGCGAGCTGCCGGCGCCCACCCATGACCACGCGTACCGAGAAGCTGGCGGACCTCGCGAGCGGGGACACCTCCCGGGCGACCCGGGCTCTCCTGTACCTGACCTACGAGGACCCGGACCGCCGCTGGCTGGAGGGCCTGCTGCTCGACCAGGTGCGGGAGGGGAACGAGCCCCAACTGCGGTCGCTGGCGGTGACGTGCATGGGGCATCTCGGCAGGACGCGGGGCGTCGTCGGCCCCGAGGTGGTTGCCTGTCTGGAACGGCTCCTCGGGGACCCGGAGTTGGGGGGAACCGCCGAGGACGCCCTCGGGGATGTCCGGTCGTTCGCCGACGTGGTGCCCGGCGAGTGAGCGGGCGAATGCCGTGAGCCTTTCTCCCTTCGCCCCCGGCATGTGACCCGTTCCACACCTCAACCCCGTGATGGATTCGGGCCGTTCGTCGCTGGGAGTAGTGAGGGCCGCGTCGCGGACCGGCGGCCGGTGCGGTCCCACGGGGGTGGGCCGCGCGGTCGTCGCCCTCGGACTTCGGGATCTACGGGGACTTGTTGTGGGGCAGGGTGGGGAACCCCGGCGCCCTCAGGCGGCGTTCGACGGGGAGCTCGGGGTGGCCGTCGCCCGTGCCCAGGAGGGCGATGAGGTGGCGTTCGGGGTGGTCTACCGGATCGTGCAGCCCGGGTTGCTCGGGTATCTCAAGGGGATCGTCGGGGACGAGGCGGAGGACGTCGCGTCCGAGGCGTGGCTGGAGATCGCCCGGGACCTGGGGCGGTTCCGGGGGGACGGGGCCGGGTTCCGGGGCTGGTCGGCGACCATCGCCAGGCACCGGGCCCTCGATCATCTGCGGCGGATGAAGGTACGGCCCGTCCGGGGCGGTTCGCTGGAGGACGTCGAGCCGGTCGCGCCGCACGACACGTACGACCAGGTCGCCGAGGCGCTGTCGACCGAGCGCGCCCTCGCCCTCGTACGGATGCTGCCGCCCGATCAGGCGGAGGCCGTGCTGCTGAGGGTCGTCGTCGGGCTGGACGGGCCCGCGGCCGCGCGGGTGCTCGGGAAGCGGGCCGGCGCCGTACGGACCGCCGCGCATCGTGGACTGCGGCGGCTCGCGAAGGAGTTGGGGATCGGATGACCGACCTGCCCCGCCTCCTCGCCGACGCGCTGACCCTGCCCGACCCCGACACCGGGGCGGAGGCCGAGGCGGTGGCCGCGTTTCGGGTGGCGCGGGATTCGGGGGCGCTGCGGGCGCCGACCCGGCGGTGCGACGACTGGCGGCGGGAGGGGGGAGCGGGGACTTCCTGCGGCTTTTCGGCGGACTCGTAGCCGGGGGGCGTACGCGGCGCGAGGAGCGTGCGAACAGGCGACGACCGGGGTCGCCACCCCCCACAGGAGAGACCCCGGTCGTCGCTGTACGGGTCGCGCGGCGGCCCGTGTTCTGTACAGCGTCGGGACGGCGGTTTGTGTCACACCTGGCCGGGATACACAGGGGACCGGCGTGGACGGGGCGCGGATCGAGGTCGTAACGTGCCTTTCGCGCCGGGGAGCGGGGTGGGGACCGACCGCCCTGTCCAGGGATCTTCCGGTGGCGCGAATCAGACGATCTAGAGACCAGGGTGCCGGGGTGCTGGGGGACGACGCGGAGCTGACTGCCGCGGTGCTCGGTGCGCAGGACGGGGACGAGAACGCGTTCCGGGCTGTGTACCGCGCCGTGCATCCCCGGCTGCTCGGGTACGTACGGACCCTGGTGGGAGAGGCGGACGCGGAGGACGTGACGTCCGAGGCGTGGCTGCAGGTCGCGCGGGACCTGGAGAGGTTCAGCGGCGACGCCGACCGGTTCCGGGGCTGGGCCGCGCGGATCGCCAGGAACCGTGCTCTTGATCACATCCGGATGCGCGGGCGCCGGCCCGCCATCGGGGGCGACGAGACCGAGCTCAGCGGGCACGCCGCCGAGTCGGACACCGCGGGGGAGGCCATCGAGGCGCTCGCCACCGGCCGTACGCTCTCCCTGATCGCGCGGCTTCCGCAGGACCAGGCCGAGGCCGTCGTCCTGCGGGTCGTGATGGGGCTCGACGCGAAGACCGCCGCCGAGACGCTGGGCAAGCGGCCCGGCGCCGTACGGACCGCCGCGCACCGCGGACTGAAGAAGCTCGCCGAGCTGATCGGGGAGGATCCCGAGGCGGTGCTCGACGCGCTGCCCCAGCAGCCGGGGACCCTGCCGTCGCCGGGTGTGACGCATGCGTGCGCGCGGACGCAGAAGGACATGTGATGGCCGACGAGCAGTACAGGTGGCTGGACTCCGACACGGCGGAACGGCTGCTGAGCGGGGAGTCGCCCGACGTCGTCGAGCCCGCGGACCGGGAACGGGCGGCGCGTCTGGCGCGCGCGCTCGGCTCGCTGACGCCGGCCGGTGCGGACGACGGCGCGGAGCTGCCCGGCGAGGCCGCCGCGCTGGCCGCGTTCCGCAAGGTGCGCGCGGGGGACGCCGTCGGGGGGCCGGTGGGGGATGCCGCCGAGATGGGTGGCGTGGTCCGGCTCGGGGTGCCCGAGGTGCCCTCCGGGGTGTCGCGGCGGCAGCGGGTGGCCCGGTTCGGGCTCGCCGCCGCGCTGGTGCTGGGGGTCGCGGGGGGTGCGGCCGTGGTCGCCGGGGTGGGGTCCGGCGGGGGGAGCACGACGCCGGAGCCCGGTACGACCGTCTCCGCCGCCGCCACGCCCACGCCGGATCCGTCCGAGGACGGGGAGGGGGGTACTACTCCGGTGCCCGAGCCCGGGGTCAGTGCCGAGGGGGTAGTACCTGAGGGTGGGGGTGGTGGGGGTACCACCGGGGGCGGGACCTCGTCCGGCGGGTCCGGCGCATCCGGGGGGACTACCTCCGGGGGAGGCGTTACCGGCGGGCAGAGCAGCCGGGAGGCCGAGGCGCTCGGTACGACGTGCCGGGATCTCGCGCTCGGGCGGTCCGTGGACGGGGCCCGTCGCAAGTCGCTGGAGGGGGCTGCGGGCGGTGCGGCCAAGGTGCCCGCCTACTGCGCCGGAGTACTCATGGGCGACAAGGGCGACAAGGGCGACAAGGGCGACAAGGGTGACAAGGGGGGCAGTGGTGGCCAGGGCGGGTGGGGCGACGGGGGCTCCGGCGGAGGCAAGGGGGATACGGGGGGTGCGGGGGTGAACGGCGGGTCCAGATCCGGCGGGGGGTCCGGCTCCGGGGGCAGCTCTCAGGGGGGATGGGGTGCGGGGTTCGCGGCCGGCGGGTCCGGTGGAACCACCAAGGGTTCCTGGAGCGGCGGCAACTCCGGTGGCGGGCAAGGCGGTTGGTCCGGCTCGGGCGGGTACGGGGGCGGAGGCCACGGCGGTGGCGGAGGCGCGCGCCCGCACGGCGGCGGTCACCTCCTCGCCCAGTCTTGAGCCCGGTCCTGAGTCCGGTTCTGAGCCCGGTTCTGAGCCCGGTTCTCAAAGAAATCTCCCTGAGGGTGTGACACTTTCTCGCTCCCCGGCGCAGTAACAAGTAGCCGACTGGTCATCGGCCCTCGCACGGAGCCGGGGTTCCCCCCGTACCTACGGCTTCGTGCACCTGGCGCGGGCGGGACACGTTCCCCCGGTCCCGTCCGCGCCGTCTCAGCTACGGGACTCCCGTACGCCGCTGGGCCAAGATGGTGCCGAGGCCCATCAGACCGGCGAGAGGCGGCGGCAGCATGACACGCGAGTCGGAGTCCGGACTCCCCATCGAACCGGTCTACGGGCCGGAGGCGCTCGCGGACTGGGACCCGGCCGAGAAGCTGGGGGTACCCGGGGAGTACCCGTACACCCGGGGCGTGTACCCGTCGATGTACACCGGCCGCCCCTGGACGATGCGCCAGTACGCCGGTTTCGGCACGGCCGTCGAGTCCAACGCCCGCTACCGCCACCTGATCGCGAACGGCACCACGGGACTGTCCGTCGCCTTCGACCTCCCCACCCAGATGGGCCACGACTCGGACGCCCCGCTCGCCTCCGGCGAGGTCGGCAAGGTGGGCGTCGCGATCGACTCCGTGGACGACATGAAGGTGCTGTTCGACGGCATCCCCCTCGACCAGGTCTCCACGTCGATGACGATCAACGCCCCCGCCGCGCTGCTCCTGCTGATGTACCAGCTCGTCGCGGAGGAGCAGGGCGTCGAGGCACGGCAGTTGACGGGGACGATCCAGAACGACGTACTCAAGGAGTACATCGCGAGAGGGACGTACATCTTCCCGCCCAAGCCCTCCCTCAGGCTGACCGCCGACATCTTCAAGTACTGCGGGGCCGAGATCCCCAGGTGGAACACGATCTCGATCTCCGGGTACCACATGGCGGAGGCCGGTGCGAGCCCCGCGCAGGAGATCGCGTTCACGCTCGCCGACGGCATCGAGTACGTCCGTACGGCCGTCGCCGCCGGCATGGACGTCGACGACTTCGCGCCCCGCCTCTCGTTCTTCTTCGTCGCGCGGACGACGATCCTGGAGGAGGTCGCCAAGTTCCGTGCCGCACGGCGCATTTGGGCCCGCGTGATGCGGGACGAGTTCGGCGCGCGCAACCCCAAGTCGCTGATGCTGAGGTTCCACACGCAGACCGCCGGCGTCCAACTCACCGCGCAGCAGCCCGAGGTGAACCTCGTCCGGGTCGCCGTCCAGGCGTTGGGCGCGGTGTTCGGCGGCACCCAGTCCCTGCACACCAACTCCTTCGACGAGGCCATCGCCCTGCCGACGGACAAGAGCGCGCGCCTCGCGCTGCGGACGCAGCAGGTGCTGGCGTACGAGACCGACGTGACCGCCACCGTCGACCCCTTCGCCGGGTCCTACGTCGTCGAGCGGATGACGGACGACGTCGAGGCCGCCGCGCTCGAACTCATGGGCAAGGTCGAGGAGTTGGGCGGGGCCGTCGCCGCGATCGAGCACGGTTTCCAGAAGGGCGAGATCGAGCGCAGCGCCTACCGGATCGCCCAGGAGCAGGACGCCGGGGAGCGGGTCGTCGTCGGCGTCAACCGCTTCCGCCTCGACGAGGAGGAGCCGTACGAGCCGCTGCGCGTCGACCCGGCGATCGAGGCGCAACAGGCGCGCAGGCTCGCGGAGTTGAGGGCGGGCCGGGACCAGGGCGCGGTGGACGCGGCACTGGACGCGCTGCGGAAGGCGGCGTCCGGGGAGGACAACGTGCTGTACCCGATGCGGGAGGCGCTGCGGGCGCGGGCGACGGTCGGCGAGGTGTGCGACGCGTTGCGGGAGGTGTGGGGGACGTACGTCCCGACGGACGCGTTCTGAACCGGCGCCGGGCCTTCCGGAACGCCCCGCACCGCGTTCTGAACGGGGTGCCGGGCCCCCGGAAACGCCCCGCACGTCACAGCCGTATCCCCATGTCACACTCGGTCCCATGCTTGGTGTCATCGACCTCCCCACCTACCTCGTCGGTCTGCTCGTGATCGTCCTGCTGCCGGGACCCAACTCGCTGTACGTCCTCTCCGTCGCCGCCCGGCGCGGGATACGCGCCGGCTACACCGCCGCGGCCGGCGTCTGGTGCGGGGACACCGTGCTGATGACGCTGTCCGCCGCCGGGGTCGCCTCGCTGCTCCAGGGGAACGCGCTGCTGTTCGGGATCGTGAAGTACGTCGGCGCCGGATATCTCAGCTGGCTCGCGGTCGGGATGCTGCGGGCCGCGTGGGGGATGTGGAAGGCGCGGCGGGCGACGGAGGGGGCGACTCCTGTCGCCGTGGGGGGAGTTGAGCGGCCCTTCCGGCGGGCGTTCGTCGTGAGCCTGCTCAACCCGAAGGCGATCCTGTTCTTCATCGCGTTCTTCGTGCAGTTCGTCGACCCCGGATACGCCTACCCCGCCCTGTCGTTCGTCGTGCTCGGCGCGTTCGCGCAAGCCTTCAGCGTGCTGTACCTGAGCGCGCTGATATTCGGCGGTACGAAGCTGGCGACCGCGTTCCGGCGTCGCAAGAGGCTTGCGGCGGGGGCGACTTCGGGGGCGGGGGCGCTGTTCCTGGGGTTCGCGGTCAAGCTCTCCGTGGCCAGTACGTGAGTTCAGGCGCCGACCTGTGCCGCGTATTCGGCCAGGCCCTCGCGCGTCGGCCCCGACCAGCCGACGTACCCGTCCGGGCGGACGAGGAACACGCCCTCGGGGAGGGTGAGTTCGGTCCAGTCGGGGCCCTGGATGAGGGCGTGGAGGTCGGTGCCGGCGAGGGTGACGGGGACGCGGTCACCGGCGCGCAATGATGACGTCGTCCCCTGTGACAGGCTCGACTCCCGGTAGTTCAGGTCGAGTTGGCGGGTCGAGCGGCCGCGCCGCGCCTCGGAGCGGGCGATGGCCGTCGAGAGGCCCAGCATGCCGGCGGCGACCGCCCTGCGCTCCTCCTCGTACGTGTCGAGGAGCCTCGCGGGGGCGCCGCGCAGGACCGCGCCGAGTTTCCAGCCGAGGTTGTAGGCGTCCTGGACGCTGGTGTTGAGGCCCTGGCCGCCCGCCGGGGTGTGGATGTGGGCGGCGTCACCCGCGAGGAAGACTCGGCCGGCGCGGAAACGGTCGGCGAGGGCGGTACGGGGGACGAAGGCCGAGGACCAGGTGAGGTCGGTCGCGGTGGGGAGGTGGGTGCGGGCGCGGAGGAGGGCGTTCACGGTCTCCAGCGTGGCGTCCGTGTCGGGGCGCGGGGCGTGACTCACGGTCTCGCCGGTCGCCGGGGTCTCCAACGCCCCCTCGACGCCCGTGACTTGGGCGACGAGCTGGAAGTGGTCCGTGCCCGCGAGAGGGCAGATCGCGAGGAAGCCGGTGCCCTCCTCGGCCGGCGGGAACATGTGCCAGTGCGTGCGGCTGAGGCCGGGGACGCGGACGTCCGCGACGACGATCGGGTCGAGGGAGAGGGTCTCGCCGCCGGCCAGGCCGATGCCGAGGGCCCGGCGCAGGGTCGAGCGTCCGCCGTCCGCCGCGACGACGTACCGGGCGCGGATCTCCGTACCGCCGGTGAAGGTGACGGTCACGCCGTCGGTGTCCTGGGTGAGGGTCAACGCCTCGTGGTCGAACAGGACTTGGCCGCCGAGGGTGCGCAGGCGGTCGTACAGGATCTCCTGGGTGCGCCACTGGGCGATCATCCACGGTTCGGTGAAGCGGGAGCCCTCGTCCTCCTCGACGGGGTCGAACATCGGGCGTTCGCCGAGCTGTTCGCCGTCCCGCCAGGTCATCGTCGGCGGGTAGGGGCCGCCGGCCGCGAGGATCCCGTCGAGGACGCCGAGGTCCTCGAAGACCTCCAGGGTGCGGGGCTGGAGGCCCTTGCCCCGGGAGCCGGGGGAGAGGGCCGGGCCTTTCTCGGTCACCAGGGCGGTTACGCCGCGGCGGGCCAGGTCGATGCCGAGGGTCAGGCCGGTGGGGCCGGCGCCGACGATCAGGACGTCGGTGTGCTGCATGGTCGTCTCCTTAACGCTGTTAAGTGGCTACGTCCACGAGAGTGCCCTTAACGCCGTTAAGGTGTCAAGCTGTTTCCCGTGACGACCGAACGCCGTGCCCCCCTCGACCGCACCCGCGTCGCCGAGACGGCGCTGACCCTGCTCAACGACGTCGGGCTCGACGGGCTCACCCTGCGGGCCATCGCGAAGGAGCTGGACGTCAAGGCGCCCGCGCTGTACTGGCACTTCAAGGACAAGCAGGCGTTGCTGGACGAGATGGCGACGGTGATGTTCCGGCGGATGGAGGCGGGGATCGTCCTCGATGCCGGGGACACGTGGCGGGACCGGATCCGGGGGGCGTGCGTCGCCCTGCGGGGGGCGCTGCTGTCGTACCGGGACGGCGCGAAGGTGTTCAGCGGGTCGCGGTTCACCGGGACCGAGCACGCCGTGCGGATGGAGGAGAACCTGCGGTTCTTTCTCGACGCGGGGTTCTCTTTGGCCGATGGGGTACGGGCGTACAGCACCGCCACGAACTACACGGTCGGGTTCGTGACCGAGGAACAAGGCGTCGTACCCCTCCCCGGGGAACGGAGGGAGGGGTACGACGTGGCCGAGCGGGCTCGGAGGATGGCGGACTTTCCGCTGGCGGCTGCCGCCGGGGCCGAGATCTTCGCGGACTACGACCGGCACTTCGCGGAGGGCCTGGAGATCATCATCGACGGCGTCGCGGCGCGGTACGGAAGGAACTAGCGAGCCTTCAGCAAGGCGGAACGCAACTTCGGTGTGAACGGCTTCTCTATGAACCTGTAGATCAGATACGCCAGCACCAGCATCCCCCCCACCGTCAGGAAGAACGTCGGGATCGCCGGGATGTCCAGCTTCCTGTGCAGGGTCCAGATCACCACCCAGCCGAGGTGTTCGTGCAGGAGGTAGAAGGGGTACGTCAGCGCGCCCGCCACCGTCAGCCACTTCCAGTTCGCCCAGTTCAGCCAGCCCAGCGCGATTGCCGCGACCGCGATGAAGCCGAAGGCGACGATCGCGACGATGCCGAAGGTCGTGCGGTGGGCGAAGGCGTTCGGGTCGGAGGCGTTCCAGAGGTCCTTGACGGCGTAGTGCTGGCCGATGAGGAAGCCGGCGGCGGCGAGGCCCCAGGCGTAGATGTCACGCCGGTCGCGGTGGACGAGGTAGAGGCCCATGCCGCCGATGAAGTAGGGGGCGTACTCGGGCATGACGACCACGTCGAGGAGCGGCAGTTTCGACGCCTGCGCGATCGGGATGGCGAAGAGCCAGCCGATGGAGAACATCAGCACCCGGCGCCGGTTCGCGCCGGGGATGACGACGAGGAGCGCGAACAGGGCGTAGAAGCGGATCTCGACCCACAGGGTCCAGCACACCCCGAGGACCCGCTCCGCGCCGATCGGCTGCTGAAGAAGCGTGAAGTTGATCAGCGCGTCGCTCGGCGAGACCCCCTTGAAGGGCACGGCGGGCAGCGCCATGACGACGACGAGCAGCGCGACGGCGAACCAGTACGCCGGCATCAGCCGCGAGACCCGGGACGCGAAGAACGACTGGAGGGACCGCCCCCAGCCGCTCATGCAGATCACGAACCCGCTGATGACGAAGAAGACTTGGACCCCGAGACAGCCGTACGTCGCGAACAGGTGCAGCGTCGGGAACTCGGTCTTCGGCGAGGCTCCCCAGGACGTCGACACCTGGGCGCCGCGCCCCGCGTAGTGGTACACCGCGACCATCAGCGCGGCCACCAGCCGCAGCCCGTCCAGGGCCCGCAGCCGGTTCACCCGGGGAGGCTTGGGCGCGGGTATCCGCTCCGCCGGGGGCTCCGTGGTTCTTACAGCCGTCTCGGTCACGCTGGTATCCCTCGTACGGGAGAGGTGGTCAGGGGGGATCGTAGGGCGCCGGGCGGGCCCGTCCGGGCGGGGAGCGGGCCGTGCGCCCACTCGTCGCCGAATGTTCATCCCGGCGCCCCGCCGGGTTACTTCGACACCGACTTCTTCAGCGCGCGGGCCCGTCGTACGACCCTGCGGGCCGTGGCGTTGCGCGGCAGGAAGGCGAGGCGGGCCGGGATGCCGCCGGGCAGGCCGAGGGCGGTGAGGCGGCGGCGTTTGAAGAAGCGCTGGGTGCGCGGGGTGAGGCGGGTGGCGAGGTAGCGCTCCGCCGTGGGCCTCAGGTGCGGGTAGATCTGCGCCTGCATGACGAAGCCCATCGTCTCCAACAAGTCGTCCATCGCGACCGGTTCGTCCTTGCCCTCCAGGTCGGGCAGGAGCGCGTCCGCGAGGATCACCGGCACCCGGTTGCTGTTCTGGAAGGGGACGAGCCGCTCCAGCATCAGCGGGGTGCCGACCCGCGCGACGGGGATGCCGTAGAACTCCTTCGCCGTGAACAGGGCGGTGGAGAAGCAGCCGACGACCAGCGCCGGGTCGGCGGTGGCGAACAGCACCTCCGCGAGGACCGGGGTGTCAAGCACCAGGAGATCCGCGCCGAGTTCCTTCGCCGCCGCCTCAAGTGCCTTGCTGTAACCGGCCGGTGCGGCGGGGTGCGGCTTGAACGCGATCGAGGTGTGGCCCTTGGCGACCGCGCCCCGCAACATCCGTACGTGCAGCGCCTCTTCCTCGTCGACGGTGAGGATGTCGAGGGCGGCGAGGTACTGGCCCAGCAGGAGCGCGGTGTTGGCGGGCAGGCGCGGCAACTCCTCGGTGGTGTCGATGATCTCGCCGAGCACCTTGAGGAACGCGTCCGTCGGCACGACCTCCGCCGGGACCCCGAACTCCGTGAGGACCAGCGGGAGTTGGCCGGGGACCAGGTCAAGGTGCAGGACCCGGCGGACCCGGGTGCCGATCAGCGGGTCGACCTTGTTGCGGGTCGGGCCGTACGTCATCAGGCCGTCCGCGTACACGTCGACCGGGGCGCCGAAGAAGCAGGCGGCGATCGCCTGCGCCGGGTTGACCTGGAGGGACTCCAGGACGATCTCGACGCGGTCGTCGCCGAGGTCCCACAGCATGCGCAGGTACCGCTCGAACAGCACGGTGTCGTCGGCGCGCGGCGACCAGGTGCTCGGGTGGAAGGGGCTGATCGCGTCGTTCCACGACAGCACGCCGTCGAACCGGTGGCGCAGCGGCCCGAAGCCCGGCATCGCGTCCAACGCGTCAGTGGTCTCGGGGGCGTTGCCGTTGTTGCAGACCAGCAGCAGCCTGCGGTCGGCCGCCGGGAAGGCGTCCGCGTCCATGGCGGCGGCGATGGTCGCCACGCCGTACAGCGTGGAGGCGACGTAGATCTGGGTGGTGCGGGGCATCAGGCGGCCGCCTTCGCAGTCGTGGCCTTGCGGCGCAGCCGCCGCAGCTTGGCGGAGCGCTCGATGTCCATGGTGTCGAGGACGTCCTTGAGGAGTTCCTGCGGCAGCCGCTGCATGGCGGCGGCGCTGCGCACCCGCAGGAGTCTGGCCACCGCGGGCTCGAACTTCTCGATCTCCGACAGGTGGTGGGCGATGATCGCGAGATACGTACGGACGGCCTTCGGCAGCAGCCGGTCGGCGTCCGGGTCCTTCGAAGTCTCCTCGACGACCTGGTCGAAGGCGCGGATGAAGTCCAGTTGGCGCACATCCCCGATCTGTGTAAGGGAGTTGGCGACGCCCCGCCGGTAGAAGATGCCGTGCAGGTCGGCCACCGCGAACGACTCCGCCTCGCGGTGCAGCTTCCAGATCCAGGGCCGGTCCTCGGCGGTGCGCAGGCCGTCCGTGAAGTGCAGCAGGCCCCGGTCGACGAGCCTGCGGTGGTAGACGCCGGCCCACGCGTACGGGTAGTCGACCGAGGACGAGCGGTCCGCCGGGAGGATCGAGTCGCGGGGGTCCAGGACCACGTTCCGGCGGCCCTCCGGGTGCCGGAAGATCGCCCGGGCGCGGGCCGTCGTCTGCACGTGATCCACCCGGACGAAATCACAGCCGAGGTTCTCGATGGAATCCACCAATTCGGCCAGGAAACCGCGCGCGTACCAGTCGTCACCGTCGAGGAATGTCAGATATTCACCGCGCGCCACATTCAGTCCGTTATTGCGCGCGGTGGCCAGTCCGCCATTCTTCTCGGGGCGGACGACCTGCACTTCGGAGACCTTCGAGAGGGTCTCGGCCGCCCGTTCCAGAACGGCCGCGGTGTCGTCCTTCGATTTGTCGTCGACAAGGACGAACTCGAAATCCTCGCGCGCGTTCGCCTGGAGGCTTCTGAGGGTGTCCAGTACGAGGTGCTGCACGTTGTAACAGGGCACGATCACGGAGAGCTTGGGCACCCGAGTGAGCCTAGGAGGCGTCGCGGCGGGGGAGGCGTCCGGAAGCTGTACGGGCGGTGAACTCGATGCGTCGGGAGTGTGCATCCTGTCTGCTTTCCGTGATTCCACGGGCCAGTTGGCCGCTCGGTAGGTTGCTGTTCACTTTTTGTTGATTCTTGGTTTTCGTGATGCCGGAATTTGCCTCACTAGTGTCTCGTGCTGTGCCACCACGTACTTCGACACCCCTCAGGATCGCCGTCCTCGCGGACTCCGACACCCGCTGGAAATGGGGAGCACGCACCGCCCGGCGCATCGCTCCCGACAGCGGCCGGGAATCCATTCTGGACGGTTATCTGCTGCGCGGACGCGCGACCCCCACACCCCGGCAGCTCGCCGAGGTGGGGATCGCCGCGGACTCGCTGCGCGAGGTCACGGCCGTCGAGTTCCTGCGCGCGATGGGGGACGGGTCCTACGACGTCCTCGTCCTGTCGCTCGTCGGCGGTGGCGTGCAGGCCATGCTCCACGGCCTCAAGCGCGCCTGGGAGGACGGGCCCCGCCCGGTCGTCGTCACCGGGTACGTCGGCGTCGTCTACGAGAAGCTCGCCGACGGCCTCCTCCTGCGCCACGGAGCGGACCTCGTCCTCGCCAACTCCCGCCAGGACGCGGACCGTTTCAAGGCCGTGTACGACGGTGTCGGCGCCGACTCCTCGGCGGTGACCGAAGTCGCCCTGCCGTTCCTGGGGGGCGAGCCGTACACGGGTGAACACGAGCCGTACACCGTGGTGTTCGCCGCGCAGCCCTCCGTGCCGGAGAGCCGCAAGGACCGCACCTACCTGCTGGAGAGGCTCGTCCGGCACGCCCGCCTGCACCCGAACCGCGAGGTGCTGCTCAAGCTGCGCTCCAAGCCGGGTGAACACACCACCCACATCGAGGAGTTGCCCTACCAGAAGCTCGCCCAGAGCAGGGACCTGCCGGCCAACTTCCGTCTGGTGTACGGCAACATGGGCGAGGTCCTCGACCGCACCGACCTGCTGGTCACGATCAGCTCGACGGCCGCGCTCGAATCCCTGCACCGGCGGGTCCCGACCGTCGTCCTCACCGACCTCGGCATCCGGGAATCCCTCGGCAACCACCACTTCGTCGGCTCCGGGTGCCTGGCCTCCTGGGAGCAACTCGACGCCGGGCACCGGCCGGTGGCGGACGAGGAGTGGGTGTCCCGGCAGGGCGTCTGCGCCGACGGTTCCTATGGGACCGCCTTCGACGCCGCCCGCGAGCGGATCACGAAGCTGCTCGACCGGCCTCAGCTCCCGCCGCTCCAGCCGTACTACACGCGGGCCACCGCCCCCGGCTACCTCCCCGGCATCCTCGCCCGCCACCACCTCGGCCCCGACGGCTCGCCCCTGCCAGGTGCGCCGGCCGCCGACAGGACCCCCGGACCCGTACGGCAGATCGTGCGGCGGGCCGCGCGGGGTGCCTACCGGCACGGGGTGCAGCGGGTGGCGCCGGTGATCCGGCGGATGGGGGAGCTGTGAGCGGGGCGCCTTCGGCGAACGAGCCGGCCATGGAGGGCGAGGCCGCTGCCCGGGACCGGCTCGGCGCGGGCACGGGCCGGCCGGCGGTTGCCTCTGCCTCGGGCGCGGGCCGCCGTCCGGCCGGTGCGCCCGCCGCGAGCGGCCTTCCCGCGACACCCACCGGGTCCCCGGTGCCCCCAGATTCCCCACAAGGAGTTCACTCCATGTCCAACTCGCAAGCAGTACAAGGCGGTTCACCTCGCCGGGTGCTTGCCGTGATTCCCGCGCGGGGCGGCTCCAAGGGGGTTCCCGCGAAGAACCTCGCGCCGGTCGGGGGTGTGCCGCTGGTGGCGAGAGCCGTGCGGGAGTGTCTGGCCGCGCGGCTGGTCACCGATGTCGTCGTCTCCACCGACGACCACGGCATCGCCGCCGCCGCCCGCGAGGCCGGCGCCGAGGTCGTGCTGCGGCCCGCCGTCATCGCCGGGGACACCGCGACCTCCGAGGCGGCCGTCCTGCACGCGATGGACGCGCACGAGGCGGCGCACGGTGCGCCCGTCGACGTCGTGCTGCTCGTGCAGTGCACCAGCCCGTTCGTGATCCGCGAGGACGTCGAGGGGGTCGCCGCCGCCGTCGTCGAGAAGGGCGCCGACACCGCCGTGACCGTCGCCTCCTTCCACGGATTCGTGTGGCGGGAGGAGACCGAGGGCGGGCAGGGCGTCAACCACGACAAGGCGTACCGGCCGCGCCGCCAGGACCGGCCGCAGGACTTCCTGGAGACCGGCGCCGCGTACGCGATGGACGCGGCCGGGTTCCGCAGCCACAACCACCGCTTCTTCGGCCGCACCGAACTCGTCCGCACCGACCCCGCACGGGTGTTGGAGATCGACGACCCCCACGACCTCGCGCGCGCACGGGCGTTGGCGCCCCTCTTCGACTCCGAACGCGCGGGCGGCCTGCCGACCGGCGCCGAAGTCGACGCCGTCGTCATCGACTTCGACGGGACGCAGACCGACGACCGGGTCATGATCGACCAGGACGGCCGCGAGTTCGTCTCCGTCCACCGCGGCGACGGGCTCGGCATCGCCGCCCTGCGCCGCAGCGGCAAGAAGCTCCTCATCCTCTCCACCGAGCAGAACCCGGTCGTCGCCGCCCGGGCCCGCAAGCTCAGGATCCCCGTCCTGCACGGCATCGACCGCAAGGACCTCGCGCTCAAGCAGTGGTGCGAGGACCAGGGCATCGCGCCCGAGCGCGTCCTCTACGCCGGCAACGACGTCAACGACCTTCCCTGCTTCGCCCTCGTCGGCTGGCCGGTGGCTGTCGCCAGCGCCCACGACGTCGTCCGGGGCGCCGCCCGCGCGGTCACCGCCACAGCCGGCGGTGACGGAGCGATCCGCGAGATCGCCGGCTGGCTCCTCGGACCCTCGCTCGACACCCTCACCCAGTAAGGAAACACCCCGCCATGAGCACCAACTCCCGTATCCGCAGCTTCGGTTCGCGCGAGGCCGGCGCCGGTCGCCCCGTCTACATCTGCGGCGAGATCGGCATCAACCACAACGGTGACCTCGACAACGCGTTCAAGCTGATCGACGCCGCCGCCGAAGCCGGCTGCGACGCCGTCAAGTTCCAGAAGCGCACGCCCGAGATCTGCACGCCGCGCGACCAGTGGGACATCGAGCGGGACACCCCCTGGGGCCGCATGACGTACATCGACTACCGCCACCGCGTCGAGTTCGGCGAGGACGAGTACCGCCAGATCGACGCGTACTGCAAGGAGAAGGGGATCGCCTGGTTCGCGTCCCCGTGGGACACCGAGGCCGTCGCCTTCCTGGAGAAGTTCGACGTCCCCGCGCACAAGGTCGCGAGCGCCTCGCTGACGGACGACGAGCTGCTGCGCGCGCTGCGCGCCACCGGCCGTACGGTCATCCTCTCCACCGGCATGTCCTCCCCGAAGCAGATCCGGCACGCCGTCGAGGTCCTCGGCTCCGACAACATCCTGCTCTGCCACGCCACTTCGACCTACCCGGCGAAGGCGCAGGAGCTGAACCTGCGCGTCATCAACACCCTCCAGGCCGAGTACCCCAACGTCCCGATCGGCTACTCCGGCCACGAGACGGGCCTGCAGACCACGCTGGCCGCCGTCGCCCTCGGCGCGACCTTCGTCGAGCGCCACATCACCCTCGACCGCGCGATGTGGGGCTCCGACCAGGCCGCCTCCGTCGAGCCCGGCGGCCTCGCGCGCCTCGTCCGCGACATCCGCACCATCGAGGAGTCCCTCGGCGACGGCGTCAAGAAGGTCTACGAGTCCGAGCTCGGCCCCATGAAGAAGCTCCGCCGTGTCGCCGGCGTCGTCGCCGAGGCCGAGATCGCGGACGCCGCGGGCGAGCCGCTCACCGTCTGAACCCTGTGCCCCGCTACGCCTTACGACGGGATGGCCGTACGAGGATGAGCCCTCACGCCGAGATGCCCACGACGCTCGCGTTCGTCGAGAGTCCGGTGCAGTTGCTCAATGTCCTGGAGTGGGCGTACGCCCGTGGGCTGGGACCGGACGGTACGCCGGACCCGGACCGCGCGCCCGGCGCTGAAGAGGTGCCGGGGGCGCGGGCCGGGGTGGGCAACTCGGCTGGGACCGGCGGTGGTTCGCAGGCCGGGGTGCGCAACTCCGCGGGGCCCAGTGGTAGTTCAGGAGCCAGGTCCGGTAACTCGGCTGGGATGCGCGGTAGTTCGGGCGCCGGGACCGGTGACTCAGCCGGAATGCGCGGTCGGTCGGGAGCCGGGGCGGTATCGGGGCTCGTGCTCGTCGTGCTGGCTCCCAACGACCCCATGACCCGGGGGCAGTTGCGGCGGATGGCCGAACTCGCGCGGGGGGACGGGCATGTGGTGCGGTGGGAGGAGGCGCGGGGCGGTACCGCGGCGCCCTTCCGGACCGTCGGGGGGCTGTCGCGGTTGCTGCGCGGTGCCGGGCGTGTCGTGATGGGGGATCCGTTCTCCCGGTACGTGCAGCTGCTGCTGACCATCACCAAGGCGTCCGAACTCGTCGTCGTCGACGACGGGACCGCGACCATGGAGTTCGTGGGTCAACTCGCGCGCGGGGAACGGCTCGTGCGGTGGCACCGCAAGGGGGGCCGGCCCGGTCCGCGAGACCTCGTCTTCGCGCCCGTCTCCTCGTCCGCGCGGCGCCGGCTCACCCCCACCGCGCGGCGGCACGTCGAGGTGTTCTCGGCGATGCCCATCGAGGACGCGCCGAAGGACGTACGGCTCACGGAGAACACGTTCGCCTGGACCCGCGAGCGGTTCGGGCCGCCGTCCGTCACCAAGGGGGCGGACATGGTCGGAACCTCCCTGGTGGAGACGGGAGTTGTCGACGAGGAACGGTATCTGGAGGCCGTCCACCGACTCGCCGGGACCCATGGGGTGACCCGGTACTTCGCGCACCGCCGCGAGTCCACGGAGAAACTCCACCGGCTCCACGCCCGGACCGGTCTGGAGATCGTCCGGCCCGAACTCCCCCTCGAACTCATCGCCCGGCGGGGGCCCATCGGGCGTACGATCCTGAGCTTTCCCTCAACTGTCGTGCACACCCTGCCGATCGCTCTCGCCGGGACCGGGGTCCGGGTCACCGTCTGCGACATCGACCCCGCGTGGCTGACGACCGGCGCGTCTCCCCGGGCGCAGGGGTTCCTCTCCGGGGTGACGGGGACGGCGCGGGACGTGCATCGGCTGGCGTCGGTGAGCATGGCCTGACCGGGCGCCGTGGGGTTGTGCATCGGCGGCCTTGCTGTGGATGCTGCGGCCAGGGATGTTCGTCGCGGCATGGGGCAGGAGCGCGCATGGCTGAGAACTCGCCGGTCAGAGGTGTGGTGAGGGGTGTGGTGAGAGACCGTGACTGACTCCTCCGTACGGTCCGACGACCTCGTGTCCGTCGTGATGGCCGCGTCCCGGCTGGTCATGGAGATGTCCGCGCGGGCGCTCGCCGAGGTCGACGAGTCCCTGTCGCTGGCCCAGTTGCGGACACTCGTCGCGCTGGAAGGGTGCGGGCCCGTCAAACTGGCCGTCCTCGCCGAGGTGTTGGGCGTGAACTCGTCCACCGCGCTGCGGTCCGTCATGCGGCTGGAACAGGTCGGGCTCGTCGACCGGCGGGCCAGCGAGGTCAGCCGGCGCGAGGTCGTCCTCCGGCTGACCGGGCGCGGGGAGGAACTCGTACGGCAGGTGCTGGACCATCGCCGCCGCGAGATCGAGAAACTCGTCGACGGCGTACCGCCCCGGGCACGGGCCGGGCTGGTGGAGGGGCTGCGGGCACTGCTGGAGACGGCGGGGGACCGGTCGATCGCGATGCCGGGGGCGGCGGAGGAGTTCGGGGGGCGGGGGAGCGAGGTGGGGAGGACGGGGGCGTAGCCCATCCCCGGTTCCGGGAGGGGGCGCAGCCCGCCCCCTCCCCCCGCCCTACCTCTTCCGTGCCAGCAGGAACGCCCTCGGTCTGTTCGCGCCCTCCGGTGGTTGCAGGACGCAGTGTGCCTCCACCAAGAGGCCCGCCTCGGTGAGGAGTTCGGCGACGCGGGTCGGGTCGTGCCAGTGGTAGTCGAGGGTGATGTCGTGGCCGAAGCGTTCGGTGAGGCGCAGGCGGGTGGTGGCCGGGTCCGTCTGGAAGCAGAGGAGGGCGTAGCCGCCGGGGACCAGGACGCGGCTGAACTCCTCGCAGAGTGCGGGGAGTTCGGACTCGGGGACGTGGATGACCGAGAAGAGGGAGAAGATGCCGCCGAGGGTCTGGTCCGGCAGGTCCAGCGCGGTCATCGAGCCGACGTGGAAGCGGAGTCCGGGGTGCGACTGGCGGGCCAGCGCGACCATGCGGGGGGAGAGGTCGACGCCGAAGACCTGGAGGCCGAGGTCGCGGAGGTGGGCCGTCACGTGTCCCGGTCCGCTGCCGAGGTCGGCGACGGGTTCGGGGCCTCTCGCCCGGACGAGTTCCGCGAAGGCGGCCACGAGTCCGCGGTCCACGGGCCGGTCGCCGAGGCCGCTGGGGAACTGCTCCGTGTAGTCCTCGGCGATCTTGTCGTACGAGTCCCGAGTGTTGCGTATGAAGTCCGCGTCCGTCACGAGGGGACCCTATCCGCCGGAGTCGGCCGGCAGGTTTCCCGAAGAAGTTTTCCAAAAACTATTTGGCAAACTTCGGGCGGGCGGCTAACGTCCCTCCCATGGACAGTGACGACGATCGGCAGCGCGTCCTCGATCCGGCCCGCGACGCCGCCGCGCTCAAGGCCCTCACCCACCCTCTGCGCATCCGGCTCCTCGGCCTGCTGCGGGAGCTCGGACCATCCACGGCGAGCGAGCTGGCCGTGCGGACGGGGGAGTCCTCCGCGTCGGCCAGCTATCACCTGCGGGTGCTCGCGAAGTACGCGTTCATCGCGGAGGCCGAGCACCGGGACGGCCGCGAGCGGCGCTGGCGGGCCGTCCACCTCGTCACCTCCTGGGACAACGCGGTGATGGAACAGGACCCCGCCGGGCAGGCGTTCGTCGGAATGGCCCGCCGTCTCCAGGCCGAACACCTCGCGGCGGCGGCCCGCCGGTACGAGAACGACGTCACGGTGGGACTCCTGGGCCCCGAATGGATCGCGGCCGCGGGCATCTCGGACGCCCTGCCCCGCCTCACCCCCGAATCCCTCGCGGAACTCACGGACCTCTTCGACACAAAGGTCGAGGAACTCCGCCGCCGAGACGAAGCCGACCCCCGAGCCCGCCAGGTCGTCCTGGTCCTCGCGGGCCTGCCACGCGGTGACGCGGACGCCGAGGGGGAGGGGGCGGGCCTTGAGGGGGACGCGGACCTCTCCGGGGACGGCACGGATCCCGCCCCGGACGGCGTGGGCCTTGCCGGCGAGGGCGTGGGCCCTGCCCGGGAGGGCGCGGGCTTTGCCGGGGGCGACGTGGGCCTTGCCGGCGAGGGCGCGACCCTTGCCCGGGGCAGTGAGGGCCCTGCTCGGGAGGGCGGGGGCTCTGCCCGGCGCGGCACGGACCCCGTCCGCGACAGCGCGGCCCCCGCCCCGGACAGTGCGCCCCTCTCCCAGGACGCCACGTGACCTTCCGCCGCCGCTACGTCGTCAACACCGCCCTCTTCTGGCTCCCCGTCGGCCTGGGCATCGCCCCCCTCGTGCTGCTTCTCGCCGAGCGTGGGCTCACCCCCGGCACCGTCGCGGGTGTCGTCGCCGTGCACTCCTTCACCGCCGCCGCTCTGGAGCTGCCGACCGGCGGGCTCTCCGACGTCGTCGGGCGCCGGGGTGTCCTGGCCGCCGCCGGTCTCCTGATGTGCGCCGCGTTCCTGCTGATCGCCCTCGGCGGTACGGCCGTGGTCCTCGGCATCGGCACCGGCCTGCTCGGCGCCGCGCGGGCCCTGTCCAGTGGCCCCGCAGAAGCCTGGTACGTCGACTCCGTACGCGCCTCGGAGGGGCCCGCCGCCGACCTCCGTACGGGCCTCGCGCGCGGCGCGACCGCGTCGTCCGTGGCGCTGGCCGTGGGGACGGTCGCCGGGGGAGCGCTGCCGTGGCTGCTCGGCGGGTACGCGGACGACCTGCGCGGGGCGACCGGGGGTACGGTCCTCCCCTTGTCGACACCGATGCTGCTCGCGGCGCTGTCCGCACTGGGATACACGGCCCACTCACTCCTCGCCCTCCACGAAACTCCCCACCGGAGGCAGCCCCTCGACGCGGCTCACCCCGCCCCGCACCCGCTCCTCGACGCCGCCGACCCTGAACCCCGCTCGCTTTCCGACGCCGCTCGTCCTGATCTCCGCCCGCCCCTCGACGGCACCCGCCCTGATTCCCGCTCGCTCCTCGACACCGCTCACCCCGCCCCGCACCCGCTCCTCGACGCCGCCGCCCCTGAACCCCGCTCGCTTTCCGACGCCCCCCGCCCCGATCCCCACCCGCCTCTCGACCCTGCTCCCCCCGCCCCTCACCCGCTTTCCGACGCCGCTCGCCCCGACCCCCGCCCGCCTCTCGACGGCGCCTCGCGCGAGCAGCCCAGTGGGCCCTGCCCGCCCCTCGACGGCACCCCGCGCAAATCCCCCACCCTCCGCGCCATCCCCGCCACCATCCTCGGCGGCCTCCGTCTAGCCGCGCAGGACGCCATCGTCCGACGTGTCCTGCTCAGTGCCGCCGCCGCAGGCAGTGCGCTGGCCGTTGTCGAGTTGCTCGTGCCGGGGCGGGTCGCCGGGGTCACCGGTGGGGCCGAGTCCGGGGCGGTGGGGTATGCCGGGCTTGCGACCGTCGGGTTTCTCTGTTCGGCCGGGGGGAGTCAGCTCGCGGCGTTGGTGGGGGGTGGGCGGCGGGGCGTGGTGGTGGGGACGGGGGTGCTGGCCGGGGCGCTCGCGTTGCTGGCGCTCGGTGGGGATGCCGTCGCGGTCGTCGGGTACGGGGCTTTCTACGTCACTCTCGGTGTTCTCGGCCCCGGCCTGAACGAGCTGCTGCACCACCGCGTCCCCGACGACCGGCGAGCCACCGCCCTGTCCGTCCAGTCGCTGTCTCTGCAACTCGCCGCCGGAGTAACGGGGTTGATCATCGGACCGTTCGCCACGGCCGGCGCGCTGCCGTGGCTGCTGCCCATCGGGGCCGTTCTCGCGGTGGCCCTGCTCTGGGCCCTGCCGCCACGCAAAGTAACTGCGCAGCAACCGGTTTCACCAGTTGGACAGGCCCAGCGCGCGATCGATCTCCCGTGATAAGGGTGGTGGTCCGGGGAACCCCCGGACGGGTTTGCGGATCGCTCCTCGCGGTACCCCTTCGCACGAGCGGGCGAGTTTACCCATCCGCCCTGCCAGCCATGCGCCGCGCGGCCACTTTTCTTCGCCTGACGGGCTGAAGTTTTCTGGTTCGCGGGTCAGTTGACCACCTCGGCGTCCTACCCTTCAGAGGGTGAAGCAACTGATGTCCCGAGAGTCCGAGGCCGACCCCGCCGGAGAACCCCAGCTCCCCGGCGTCCTTCCGGAGGCCCTGTTCGCCGAGCTCGTCGCCTTCCGCCGCGACGTCCACATGCACCCCGAACTCGGCAACCAGGAGTTCCGCACGACGGCCGCGATCAAGTCCCGCCTGGAGAAGGCGGGCCTGAAGCCGCGTGTCCTGTCGGGAGGCACCGGACTCGTATGCGACATCGGCGTGGAAGAGAACACGCCGGGTGACAGAACGGAGTCGGGAACGGCCCCCGGCACGAAGGCTTCCCCCGCCGCCACCGCGAAGGCACCCGGCGTGAAGGCTTCCCCCACCGCCACCCCGACCGCCCCCGGCGTCACACCCCCCGGCATCTTCGCCCTCCGCGCCGACATCGACGCCCTCCCCATCCCCGACACCAAATCCACCTGCGCCTACAGATCCACCGTCCCCGACCGGGCCCACGCCTGCGGCCACGACGTCCACACGACCGTCGTCCTCGGCGCCGGCCTGGTGCTGGCGGAGCTGCACAAGCAGGGCCGCCTCCCCCGCCCCGTGCGCCTGATCTTCCAGCCGGCGGAGGAGATCCTCCCCGGCGGCGCGGCGGACGCGATCGAGGACGGCGTCCTGGAGGGCGTCGGAAGGATCGTCGCCGTGCACTGCGACCCGAGGGTCGACGCGGGCAGGATCGGCATCAGGGAGGGCGCGATCACCTCGGCCTGCGACCGCCTGGAGATCGCCCTGGACGGCCCGGGCGGCCACACCGCGCGCCCCCACCTCACGACGGACCTGGTCACGGCGGCGGCCCGCGTCGTCACGGACGTACCCGCCCTGGTCGGACGGCGTGTCGACACGCGCGCGGGGCTCGCGGTGACCTGGGGCCGGATCGAGTGCGGCCACGCCCCGAACGTGATCCCGCAGCACGCGGAGCTCTCGGGCACGGTCCGCTGCCTGGACATCGAGGCATGGCGGGCGGCCCCGGACATCGTCGTCGCGGCGATCGACGAGGTCGCGAACATGCACCACGCGAAGTCGGAGATCACGTACGTCCGAGGCGTCCCCCCGGTCGTCAACGACCCCGAGGTCACCGGCCTGTTGAGGGACGCGATGACCGCGCGGCGCGGCGCGGCCTCGGTGGAGGGCACCGAACAGAGCCTGGGCGGTGAGGACTTCTCCTGGTACCTGGAGCAAGTCCCGGGCGCGATGGCCAGGTTGGGCGTGCGGACCCCGGGTGAGCGGACCGTGCGCGACCTGCACCAGGGCAACTTCGACGCGGACGAGCACGCGATCACCGTAGGCGTGGAGCTGTTCACCGCCGCCGCCCTGCTGGACGCGGCGACGAGGACGGCGTAACGCCGGCCCCAGGGGCGCGTGCCGGTATATCCGGAACGCGCCCCTTCGTCGTATTGCGTCACCCTCGTGTAACCCCTGGTGCCCGGCCGTAACGCGCCACCGGCACGAATCGATAACGGCCGGGAGAAACCCTGTTCCCCTGCCCTTCTACGCGCGTTACGGTGCCCGAAATCGCCACCGAGAACGGCTTGTTGGGGGAGCCTTCGAGGAGGGCTCCGCCATGGGGAAAACGGGCCGGTCACGGTGCCGTGGGGAAGTAAAGGGTGTGTGCCATGCGTCAGTTGTCCAGGAGTGTGAGAGTCGCCGCCGCGGTCGCGGTCGTCGGGCTCGCCGCGGCCGGCTGTGGTGAGTCGAGCAGCAGCGCCGGGTCCAAGCCATCGTCGTCCGGGTCCAGCGGGTCGAGCGGCTACTCCGGCAAGGGGATCGGCCTCGCGTACGACATCGGCGGCAAGGGCGACCAGTCCTTCAACGACGCCGCGTACGCCGGTATGGAGAAGGCCATGGCCGAGTTCAAGATCCCCGGCCGGGACGTCGAACCGCAGGACGGCGAGTCGGACGCGGACAAGGTCCAGCGCCTCACCCAGCTCGCGCAGGCCGGCTACAACCCGGTCATCGGGGTCGGCTTCGTCTACGCGCCCGCCGTCAAGGAGGTCGCCGCGAAGTTCCCGAAGGTCACCTTCGGCATCATCGACGACGAGACCGTCCAGGGCGCCAACGTCGCCGACATGGTCTTCCACGAGGAGCAGGGCTCCTACCTCGCGGGCGTCGCCGCGGCCAAGGCCACGAAGAAGAAGCACGTCGGCTTCATCGGCGGCGTGAACATCCCGCTGATCCAGAAGTTCGAGGCGGGCTTCGTCCAGGGCGTGCAGTCCGTCGACAAGACCATCAAGATCGAGTCGCAGTACCTGACGGAGACCCCCGCCGAGGGCGGCTTCTCCAGCCCCGACAAGGGCAAGGCGGGGGCGAGCGGCCAGATCGACGCGGGCGCGGACGTCGTCTACGGCGCGGCCGGCCTGTCCAACCAGGGCATCATCAGCGAGGCCGCCGCCAAGAAGGTGTGGGCGATCGGCGTCGACTCCGACCAGTACAGCCAGTCCGCGCTGAAGGCGTACAAGGACTACATCCTCGGCTCGGCGACGAAGAACGTCGGCGGCGCGGTGTACGACCTGGTCAAGTCGGTCGTGGACGGCAAGCCGCTGACCGGCGTGGTGCGCGGGTCGCTGTCGAACGACGGCGTCGGGTTCTCCGACACCAACCCGAAGTACAAGGCGATGACGGACGTCGTCGCGGCCGTGGACAAGGCCAAGAAGGACATCATCGACGGCAAGGTGACGGTCAAGACCACGAAGTGATCCTGGCTTTTCACCCGTACGCCCCTCGCGTGAAGCGAGGGGCGTATTGCTGTCCGTAATCTGAAACACGAATGTGGCCACAGGTCGGTAACGGAGCGGACAGAAGGGTTTTTCCTGCCGGTCTACGCGCGTTACGCTGCCGCGGAACCAGCGCCTGGTATAGGGCGCTTGCACAAAGGAGTCTCGCACCATGCGCCGGGTTTCCCGTCTCACCCTCGCGGGTGTCTGTACCGCAGCTCTCGCTGTGACCGTTTCCGCCTGCGGATCGTCGTCGACCTCGTCCTCGTCGTCGGCCGGTGAGAAGAAGAACCTGGGCCTCGCGCTCGCGTACGACGTCGGCGGCAAGGGCGACCAGTCCTTCAACGACGCCGCGACCGCCGGTCTGGAGAAGGCCGACAAGGAATTCGGCTACAAGTCCAACGCGGTCGAGCCGCAGGACGGCGAGTCCGACGCGGACAAGGTGCAGCGCCTGGAGAGCCTCGCCAAGCAGGGCTACAACCCGGTCATCGGCGTGGGCTACGCGTACGCGCCCGCCGTCAAGGACGTCGCCGCGAAGTACCCGAAGACCACCTTCGGCATCGTCGACGACAACACGATCAAGGCCGCGAACGTCGCCGACCTCGTCTTCCACGAGGAGCAGGCGTCCTACCTCGCGGGCGTCGCCGCCGCGAAGGCCACCAAGACCAAGACCGTCGGCTTCGTCGGCGGTGTGAACGTCCCGCTGATCCAGAAGTTCGAGGCGGGCTTCCGTCAGGGCGTCACGGACACGGACAAAAGCGTCAAGGTCAAGTCGCAGTACCTGACCGAGACCGCGGCCGAGGGCGGCTTCTCCAGCCCCGACAAGGGCGAGTCCGCCGCGGACGGCCAGATCGACGGTGGCGCGGACGTCATCTACGCCGCCGCCGGCCTCTCCGGCCAGGGCGTCATCAAGGCCGCCGCCGCGAAGAAGATCTGGGCGATCGGCGTCGACTCCGACCAGTACAACCAGAAGGCGCTGGCCGCGTACAAGGACTACATCCTCACCTCGGCCATGAAGAACGTCGAGGGCGCGGTGTACGACCTCGCGAAGTCCGTCCACGACGGCAAGCCGCAGTCCGGCGAGGTCCGCGGCTCCCTCTCCAACGGCGGGGTCTCCCTCTCCAACTCGAACCCGAAGTTCGCCGGCGACACGGCGATCCAGGACGCCGTGAAGAAGGCGGAAGAGGGCATCAAGGCGGGCACGATCAAGGTCAAGACGACGGCCTGACCCTGGGTCTCGGCTGTCGTAATGACACCGTTACCGCCAAGGAACGGGGTACGTGGAGGATCGCCTCTCCGTGCCCCGTTCGCGCGGCACAATGCTCGGAACGGATCGCGGCCGAAAACATCCGATCCGATCCGGGCTCTATTTAAAGTAGGGGCGCTACGCGCGTAGATGGCCCCTTTCTCAAGGAGAGTGCGCCATCGACGCGTCCAGCAGCCCTCCGCTCACCGCAGCGCCGATCGCGGTCGAGCTGGCGGGCATCACCAAACGCTTCCCCGGTGTCGTCGCCAACCACGACATCCACCTGACCGTCCGCACGGGCACCGTGCACGCCCTGGTCGGGGAGAACGGCGCCGGCAAGTCGACGCTGATGAAGATCCTCTACGGCATGCAGAAGCCGGACGAGGGCACGATCACCGTCGACGGCGAGCAGGTCGCCTTCGCGAGCCCCGGCGACGCCATCGCGCGCGGCATCGGCATGGTCCACCAGCACTTCATGCTGGCCGACAACCTGACGGTCCTGGAGAACGTCGTCCTCGGCAGCGAGAAGCTGTACGGGATCGGCGCCGGCGCCCGCAAGAAGATCAAGGAGATCTCCGACCGGTACGGCCTCGGGGTGCGCCCCGACGCCCTCGTCGAGGACCTCGGCGTCGCCGAACGCCAGCGCGTCGAGATCCTCAAGGTCCTCTTCCGCGGCGCCCGCACCCTCATCCTCGACGAGCCGACCGCCGTCCTCGTCCCCCAGGAGGTCGACGCCCTCTTCGGCAACCTCCGCGAGCTGAAGTCCGAGGGCCTCTCGGTCATCTTCATCAGCCACAAGCTCGGCGAGGTCCTCTCCGTCGCGGACGACATCACCGTCATCCGGCGCGGTACGACGGTCGGCACGGCGATCCCCTCCGAGACGACCCCCCGCCAGCTCGCCGAGCTGATGGTCGGCAGCGAACTCCCCACGCCGGAGACCTCCGAGTCGACGGTCACCGACCGCGCGGTCATCACGGTCGAGGACCTGACGGTGTACGCCGCCGGCGGCGCCTCCCTCGGCGTCGAGGGCCAGCCCGCGGCCGGCGAGGTCAAGAAGGTCCTGGACGGCGTCTCCTTCACCATCCACGCGGGCGAGGTCATGGGCATCGCCGGCGTCGAGGGCAACGGCCAGACCGAGCTGATCGACGCCCTGATCGGCACGAAGAACGCCGACTCCGGGACGATCGCCTTCCTCGGCGAGGACATCACGCCCTGGCCGACCCGCAAGCGCCGCGAGTCCGGCGTCGGCTACATCCCCGAGGACCGCCACCGCCAGGGCCTCCTCCTGGAGTCCCCCCTCTGGGAGAACCGCATCCTCGGCCACGTCACCGAGAAGCCCAACGCGAAGGGCTTCTGGCTCGACCCCAAGGGCGCCCAGGCCGACACCCGCCGGATCGTCGAGGAGTACGACGTCCGCACACCCGGCATCGACGTCACGGCCGCCTCCCTCTCCGGCGGCAACCAGCAGAAGCTGATCGTCGGCCGCGAGATGAGCCACGACCCGAAGTTCCTCATCGCCGCGCACCCGACGCGTGGCGTGGACGTCGGCGCGCAGGCCCAGATCTGGGACCGCATCCGGGAAGCGCGCCGGGAAGGACTGGCGGTGCTGCTGATCTCCGCCGACCTCGACGAGCTGATCGGCCTCTCCGACACGCTGCGGGTCATCTACGACGGCAAGCTGGTCGCGGACGCGGACCCGGCGACGATCACGCCGGAGGAGCTGGGGTCGGCGATGACCGGGGCGGCGAGCGGGCACCTGGAGCACACGGAGGAGGCCGAGGCCGACGCCGATGGGGCCCCCGTCGTCGTACAAGCCGATGATCAGACCGCCACCGAAGCCGCAGCCGAGGCCGAAGCAAAGGCCGAAGCAGAAGCCGAAGCCACCGAATCCGCCGAAGGCACCGGCACTGAAGGGGAGCGCGACGCCCGATGAAGAAGTTCGACAAGGAGCGCGTGCTCCTCGCGGTGGCCGGCCCGGTCATCGCGCTCGTCGCGGCGATCCTGCTGACCTCGGTCGTGCTGCTCGCCTCCGGCAAGAACCCGATCGAGCCGTACCGGCTGATGCTGGAGCAGATCCCCTACTCCGACATCCAGGTCCTGATCATCAACCAGGCGTCGATGTACTACATCGCGGCGCTGGCGGTGGCCCTCGGCTTCCGGATGAACCTGTTCAACATCGGCGTCGACGGCCAGTACCGCCTGGGCGCCCTGGTCACCGCGATCGTCGGCGCGCACGTCGCGCTCCCGGGGTTCCTCCAGATCCCGCTGCTGCTCCTGGTCGGCGCGCTGACCGGCGCGATGTGGGCGGGTATCGCGGGCGTCCTCAAGGTCACCCGGGGTGTCTCCGAGGTGGTCGCGACGATCATGCTGAACTCGATCGCGACCAGCCTCATCGGCTACCTCACCCTGCGCGACAACTTCGGCGTCCTCGTCGGTGACAACGTCACGACCGGCGTCATGAAGGACTCCGGCTGGATGCCCGGCATCAACCTCGGCGCGGACGTCGGCGAGATCTACGGCCTGGTCTTCCTCGCCGTCGCCCTCGGCATCGCGTACTGGGTCGTCCTCAACCGCACCCGCTTCGGCTTCGACCTGCGCGCGACCGGCGAGTCCGAGACGGCCGCCGCCGCGTCCGGCGTCGACGCGAAGCGGATGGTCGTCACCGCGATGCTGGTCTCCGGCGCCGTCGCCGGTATCTCCGGCCTGCCGCTCCTCCTCGGCGACGCGCACACCTACAGCCTGAGCTTCCCGGCGGGCCTCGGCTTCACCGCCATCGGCATCGCCCTCCTCGGCCGCAACAACCCCGGCGGCATCGCGCTCGCCGCGCTGCTGTGGGCCTTCCTCGACAAGGCGTCCCCCGCGCTCGACTACGCCATGCCGGTGGCGTACGAGAAGGAGATCGCCACGATCATGCAGGGCCTGATCGTCTTCGCCGTCGTCATCTCGTACGAGGCCGTACGGCAGTGGGGTCTGCGCCGCCAGCAGAAGCAGGTCGGCGCGCAGCTCGCCGCCGAAGCCGCTCAGAACGTCAAGAAGGAGGTGGCGGTCTGATGGCCACCGCGACCGTCGCCAAGCCCCAGGCGAAGCAGCCCGGCAAGGGCAGCCGCAAACTCTCCCTGCCCGTACTCCTGCTGATCATCGCGGGTGTGCTGGTCCTGACCTCGATCGTGCGCCTGATCTCCGGCGCCGACGGCATCACCTCCACCGGCCAGATGTCGACCGCCCTGCGGCTCGCCGTCCCGATCGGCCTCGCCGGGCTCGGCGGTCTGTGGGCCGAGCGCGCGGGCGTCGTCAACATCGGCCTCGAAGGCATGATGATCCTCGGCACCTGGTTCGGCGCCTGGGCCGGCTATCAGTGGGGTCCGTGGACGGGTGTCGTCTTCGGCATCCTCGGCGGCGCGATCGGCGCCGTCCTGCACGCCATCGCCACCGTCACCTTCAACGTCAACCACATCGTCTCCGGTGTGGCCCTGAACATCCTGGCCCTCGGCCTGACCCGCTACCTGTCGAAGTTCACGTTCGAGGACGCGCCGCAGGGCTCCTCCAAGCAGTCCCCGCCGATCGACTCGCTCGGCAACTTCGACATCCCGGGTCTGTCGAGCTGGCTGGAGACCCTGAACGACAAGCACTGGTTCCTGGTCTCCGACATCGCGGGTCTGGTCGGCGGTCTGGTGACGAACCTGTCCCCGCTGACCGTCGTCGCCGTCGCGCTCGTCCCGGCGACCTGGTGGGTGCTGTGGCGCACCGCGTTCGGGCTGCGTCTCCGCTCCTGCGGTGAGAACCCGGTGGCGGCCGAGTCCCTCGGTGTCAACGTCTACAAGTACAAGTACATCGCCGTCATCATCTCGGGTGGTTTCGCGGGGCTCGGCGGGGCGTTCCTGTCGATCGTCGCGTCCAACGTCTACCTCGACGGCCAGACCGCCGGGCGCGGCTACATCGGCCTCGCCGCCATGATCTTCGGCAACTGGATGCCGGGCGGCCTCGCCCTCGGCGCGGGCCTCTTCGGCTACACCGACAGCCTGAACCTGCGCGGCGGCACGACCAACGTCCACGCGCTGCTCCTGCTGCTCGCGCTGGTCCTGGTGGCGGCAGCGGCGTACCAGATCTGGAAGAAGAAGTACGTCTCGGCGGCTGTTTCGCTGGTGATCGCGGCCGTGATGTTCATCTGGTACGCCAACACGGACGAGGTCCCCCGCCAGCTCGTCACCGCCGCGCCCTACCTCGTCACCCTCCTCGTCCTCTCCTTCTCCGCGCAGCGCCTGCGCATGCCGAAGGCGGACGGGCTGCCGTACCGGAAGGGGCAGGGCAAGTGACCGTCGACTGGTCTTCGCTGAGGTCGGTCGCGCACGAGGCGATGACCCGCGCGTACGCGCCGTACTCGGGCTACCCCGTCGGCGTGGCCGCGCTGGTCGACGACGGCCGCACGGTCTCCGGATGCAACGTCGAGAACGCGTCCTACGGCATCGGCCTGTGCGCGGAGTGCGGGCTCGTGTCCGAACTGCACCGCACGGGCGGCGGCCGGCTGACCCACTTCACCTGCGTCGACGGCAACGGCGACATCCTGGTGCCCTGCGGACGCTGCCGCCAGCTCCTGTACGAGCACGGCGGGCCCGACCTCGTGATGGAAACCCCCGAGGGGATCCTGACCCTCGCCGAGATGCTCCCCCAGGCCTTCGGGCCGGGGCACCTCACCAAGTAACTCCTGTGCGGCCCCCCTTGCTCGGTCCGGGGGGCCGCATTCTTCGGAAGGACAAGCACCACATGGCCATGGACGTCATCTCCGTCATCCGCACCAAGCGGGACCGCGCCGAACTCACCGACGAGCAGATCGACTGGGTCATCGACGCGTACACCCGCGGCGAGGTCGCCGACGAGCAGATGTCCTCGCTCGCCATGGCCATCCTCCTCAACGGCATGAACCGCCGCGAGATCGCCCGCTGGACCGCCGCGATGATCGCGTCCGGCGAGCGCATGGACTTCTCGTCCCTGTCCCGCCCGACCGCCGACAAGCACTCCACGGGCGGCGTCGGCGACAAGATCACGCTCCCCCTGGCCCCCCTGGTCGCCGCGTGCGGCGCGGCCGTCCCCCAGCTCTCCGGCCGGGGCCTCGGCCACACGGGCGGCACGCTGGACAAGCTGGAGTCGATCCCGGGCTGGCGCGCGCTGCTCTCGAACGAGGAGATGCTGTCGGTTCTTGATGGGGTGGGTGCGGTCATCTGCGCGGCGGGCGACGGCCTGGCCCCCGCCGACAAGAAGCTGTACGCCCTGCGGGACGTCACTGGCACGGTCGAGGCGATCCCCCTCATCGCCTCCTCGATCATGTCCAAGAAGATCGCCGAGGGCACCGGCTCGCTGGTCCTGGACGTGAAGGTGGGCACGGGTGCCTTCATGAAGACCATCGAGGATGCCCGCGAGCTGGCGTCCACGATGGTGGGCCTCGGCACGGACCACGGCGTCAAGACGGTCGCGCTGCTGACGGACATGTCCACGCCGCTCGGCCTCACGGCGGGCAACGCCCTCGAAGTCCGCGAATCGGTGGAGGTCCTCGCGGGCGGCGGTCCCGCCGACGTCGTCGAGCTGACCATCGCCCTGGCCCGCGAAATGCTCGACGCGGCGGGCGTCCGCGACGCCGACCCGGCGAAGGCCCTGGCCGACGGCTCCGCGATGGACGTCTGGCGCCGCATGATCTCCGCCCAGGGCGGCGACCCGGACGCGGCCCTGCCGGTGGCCCGCGAGCAGCACGTGATCACGGCACCGTCCTCCGGCGTCCTCACCCGCCTCGACGCCTACGACATCGGCCTCGCCGCGTGGCGGTTGGGCGCGGGGCGTGCGCGCAAGGAGGACCCGGTGCAGGCGGGCGCGGGCGTGGAGATGCACGCGAAGCCGGGGGACACGGTGACGGCTGGGCAGCCGCTGCTGACGTTGCACACGGACACCCCGGACCGCTTCGCGTACGCCCTTGAGGCGATCGAGGGTTCCTACGACGTCGCGGCCCCCGGCACGGACTTCAAGCCGTTCCCGGTGGTGCTGGAGCGCATCGCCTGACCGGGGTTTTTCCCCTTTCGAGTGAACGGGATCGGTGGACCGCCGCCGGTCCCGTTCGGCATGCTGGGATCGGTGACGCACTGATAGGAGACCGCCATGAGCGCACTCACCGTGGGCCACGATCCCGAGCAGAGCTGGGACGACCTCGTCCGGTTCTGGGAGGAGATGGAAGGGCCTGAGGGCAGCAAGGTGGAGATCATCGAGGGGATCGTCACCGTGTCACCCGCTCCCGCGTACCGCCACAACGTGATCGCGGCCCGTATCCAACGTCGCCTCTACTCCGTGATTCCTGAGGACTGGGAGATCTTCCAGACACTGGCCATCGCCGTACCGTCGCGCCTGGGCATGCTGATCCCCGACCTCGTGGTCATGCCGGTACAAGAGCACACCGAAGCGGACGCGTACGTTCCGGCCGCGCTCGCCGAACTTGTCGTCGAGGTGACGTCCAAG
Organism: Streptomyces sp. 4F14; assembly: GCF_048159485.1. NCBI lineage: Bacteria > Bacillati > Actinomycetota > Actinomycetes > Kitasatosporales > Streptomycetaceae > Streptomyces > Streptomyces sp. 4F14. Next base: position 23,555 of record NZ_JBLRVY010000036.1, on the reverse strand, counting down.
TCCAACGCCCGCCATGACCGGGTGAGTAAACCGGCCGCCTACGCCGCCGCAGGTATCCCGCTGTACCTGCTTGTCGACCGCTGGGCCGACGGCGGCCCTACCGTCACCCTCTACGGCGAGCCGAGCAATGACGTCTACCGTGTCCTGAAGGCAGGCAAGTTCGGCGATCCGATCGATCTGCCCGAGCCTTTCGACCTCACCCTCGACACCTCGGACTTCCCGCACCGATGAGTTGAGTCCGCCTCCGCGGTCTACCGCACGTGGACCCCGAAGAACTCCCCGTAGTCACGCTGACCGGCCCCTTCACCCCCGGCGAGGTGGAGGGGCTCTCCGACGTTGTGCGGAGGGTGCTGGAGGCGGCCCCTGGGGGCGTGGTCGTCGTCGATGTGGGTGGGCTCGGGCCGCCGGGGCTGGGGGACGTCAATGCCGTCGCCCGGTTGCAGCTCGCCGCCAAGCGGGCCGGGGGGCGGATACGGCTGCGGGACCCCGGCCCGGCGCTCACCGCGCTGCTACGGCTGGTCGGTCTCGTCCTTGAGGTGGAGGGGGAACCCGAAGAGGGGGAACCAGCGGGGGGTGTCGAGGTAGAAGTGGAAACCGGTTAGGCGGCCGTCGGAGATCTCCAGGACCTGGATGGACCAGGGGGACCAGCCGCCCTTGTCGGGGTCCGGCTTGTAGTGGGCGAAACCGGGCAGGCCGTTGACCTGGACGGGGAAGAGGCGGGAGTTCTCGCAGCCGCTGCCGATCGTCGTCATGAAGCCGGTGATGTCCGCGTGGCCGGTGAGCCACAGGTCGAACGGCGGCATCGTCATGATCGCGTCTTCGTGGAGGAGCGCGGTCAACGCCGTCATGTCGTAGCCCTCGAAGGCCGCGACGTACCGCTCCAGGAGCTTCTTCTGCTCCTCGTCGAGGGAGTTGAAGACGTCGGCGGCGGCGCCCTTGTCCTCGGGCTGCTCGGCGAGGGTCGCGCGGGCGCGCTGGAGGGCGCTGTTGACCGACGCGACGGACGTGTCGAGGAGCTCCGCGACCTCGCTGGCCTTCCACGCGAGGACCTCGCGGAGGATGAGGACGGCCCGCTGCTTGGGCGGGAGCTGCTGGAGCGCCGCCATGAACGCCAGACGGATGGATTCCTTGGCCACGGCCGCCTCCGCCGGGTCCTGAACGGTGGGGAGCGCTCGCGCGTCCGGGATGGGTTCGAGCCAGGTGGTCTCGGGGCGCGGGGAGAGCGCGGCCTGCGCGAGGGGTGTCGCCTCGCTGAGGTCGATGGGGCGGGCGCGCTTGTTGCCCGCGTTCAGCATGTCCAGGCAGACGTTCGTCGCGATCCGGTACAGCCACGATCGCAGGCTGGAGCGGCCCTCGAACTTCTCGTAGCTCCGCCAGGCCCGCACCAGCGTGTCCTGGACGGCGTCCTCCGCCTCGAAGGTCGAGCCCAGCATGCGGTAGCAGTACCCGGTCAGCTCGACCCGGTGCTTCTCCAGCCGCACATCGAGGTCCGCCACCGCTGTCGTACCGTCACTCATTCCTCGTCCACCCACCCCTGTGGCCGTCGTGTCACGCGCCTTCGCGTCCACCACCTCGGAAGCTATCGCACCCCACTGACAATCACCCCTGGACTTGACAAATCCGCTGGTCAGCGAGACAGGGGCGGGGCCATGACAACCCCCGCCCCGGGAACCCCACGCGCCTCGCGGACGACGGCGACCTCAAGGCGGTGACCTCAAGACGACGGCATCAGGCCACCGCCCCGCCCTCCCGCCGAGCCGCCCGCGTCCCCGCCACGGTGATCGACACGACCCCCGCCACGGCCAGCAGCCCCACCGCGACGGTCCCGCCCCACCCACCGGCGTGGAAGGCGATGGCCCCGACGGTCGACCCGACGCTGGACCCGATGTAGTACGCCGACTGGTACAGCGCGGACGCCTGCGCCCGCCCGCTCGTCGCCGTCTTGCTCACCGCCGACGACGCCACCGCGTGCCCCGCGAAGAACCCGGCGGTGATCAGCACCAGCCCGAGCAGGACGAGCGGCAGCGACCCGGCGAGCGACAGCACCAGCCCCGTAGCCGTCGTACCCCCGGAGAGGTACAGGGCTCCCCGCCGCCCGACGCGCCCGACCAGCCGCCCGGCGGTGGACGCCGACACCGTACCCACGAGGTACACCAGGAAGATCGACCCGACGACGCCCTGGGGCAGCGAGAACGGCCCCTCGGTGAGCCGGTACCCGATCACCGTGTACACCCCACCGAAAACGGTCATGAAGAGCGCACCGATGGCGTACAACCTGCGGAGGAGGGGGTTGGCCAGATGCCCGCGTACGGTCCCCAGCAGCACCCGCGGCCGCAGCGACCCCGGCGTGAAGTGGCGCGGCGCGGGCAGCAGCGCGCGGAACGCGACCGCGCACACCACCGCGAGCCCCCCGATCACCCCTACGGCGACCCGCCAGCCCCACTCCTGGGCGACCCACCCGGTGATGACGCGCCCGCTCATCCCGCCGACACTGTTGCCCGCGACGAACAGCCCGATGGCCGTGACCAGCGCCTTCGGCCGGACCTCCTCCGCCAGGTACGCGGTCGCCGACGCCGGAAGACCGGCCAGCGCGGCCCCCTGCACGCCCCGCAGCACCACCAGCGCGCCGAGCGACGGCGCGAACGGCACCAGCAGCCCGACGGTCACCGCGACCGCGAGCGACGCGGTCATGACGGTACGCCGCCCGTACCGCTCGGACAGCGCGCTCATCGGCAGGACGAACAGGGCGAGTCCGCCGGTCGCGGCGGCCACGGTCCAGCTCGCCTCGCTCGCCGCGACGCCGAACTCGCCGGAGATCAGGGGGAGTAGAGCCTGCGTGGAGTACAGCAGCGCGAAGGTCGCGACGCCTGCGAGGAACAGGGCGAAGCTCATCCGGCGGTAGTCGCTCCCGCCGGGCTGCATACGGGTGTCGGGGGCGGGGACGGCTGCGCGGGCGCCCGGGGTGGCGGGCGCCTCGGTACTGGCGGAAGGCATACGTCGACGGTAGGACGACCTGTGCTGATGCGTCCAATGCACAGACTCGCCATAATCGTTCCCATGGTGCATCAATCGAGGTCAGAGGGTCATCTGTCACTGGCCGGTGACACAGAAGACCTGACGGCGCTGCTCGCTCCGCGGCTCGCGTACTTCGCCGCGGTGGCCCGTACGGAGCATGTGACCAGGGCGGCTCAGGAGCTCCAGGTCCCGCAGTCGACGCTGTCGCGGGCGATGGTCCGGCTGGAGCGGGATCTCGGGGTGGATCTGTTCGCGCGCAGGGGCCGGACGGTCTCGCTGACACCCGCCGGACGGACCTTTCTCGCCTCTGTGGAACGGGCGTTGGGGGAGGTCGGGAAAGCCGCCGACGCGGTACGGGCCGACGCGGACGCGGCAACGGGCAAGGTGGCGTTCGGATTTCTGCACACGATGGGCGCGGAGACCGTGCCGGCGCTGATCCACGCCTTCCGCGCGGACCATCCGCGGGTGCGGTTCAGTCTCGTGCAGAACTACGGCGAGGCGATGATCGAGCGGTTGCGGGCAGGGGAGTTGGACCTCTGCCTCACCTCTCCGGTGCCGGACGCGCCGGACTTGGTGGCCCGGCGCCTCGACGAACAGAAACTCCGGCTCGTGGTCCCCGCCGACCACCGCCTGGCGGGCCGCAGACGCGTACGCCTGTCGGAGGCGGCCGAGGAGACGTTCGTGACCCTCGAACCGGGTTACGGCCTGCGCCGGATCACCGACGACCTGTGCCAGCAGGCCGGGTTCCGGCCGAGGATCGCGTTCGAGGGGGAGGAGGCGGAGACGCTGAGGGGCTTGGTGGCGGCGGGACTTGGAGTGGCCCTGCTGCCGCCCCCGGCCGTACAGAGGCCAGGGGTGGCGGAGTTGACGGTGACGGCGCCGAGGGCGGCGAGGGAGATCGGGGTGGCATGGCTGGACGGCCACCCGGACACCCCGCCGGTGGCGGCGTTCAAGAAGTTCCTGCTGTCGAGAAGGGGCAATCTCCTTACCTGATCCCCTACTTGCGGAGTGATGTCCCGAACCCCACAGCCAACGGCATCCTGAGTCCCAGCGGCGGCGGTGCGGCGAGCGCGTCCTCCAGCGGCCTCGCGAACCCCTTCCCGAACAGCGTCCCCATCACGAAGTCCTCGGCGAGCGCCTGCACTTCACCCCGGTACTGGTGCAACCCGTGCCCGTCGGAGTGCACTTCGAACCGGCACACGTCCCGGTTCGCCTTCTTCGCGCGGGCGGCCAGCCGGAACGACAACTCGGGGTCCGTACGCTCGTCGTTGGTGCCGTGGACGATCAGCACCCGCCGCCCGACGAGCTGTCTGACCGGCTCGGGCGGCGCGGCGACATCCTCCTCCGGCAGCCAAGGAGCCAGCGCGAGAACGGAGTTGACGGCCTCCCGCCCACCCGCCCGCAACGCGGCCCGCGCCCCCATCCCGACCCCGGCGAGGCAGACGGGGACGTCGCCGTAGCGGCGTACGACCTCGTCCACCCCCCACTCCGCGTCGCCGGCGAGATGCGCCTCCGTCCCGTTCCACCCGCGGTAGCGGTAGTGGACGGCGTGGACGATCAGCCCCTCGGCGCGGCCCGCGCGGGCGAGGCGGCGGCCGAGGGCGCGTACGGAGGACGTCGCCCACATGGGGGACGGCTTGCGCTCGGAGAGCTCCTCGCCGGTGGGCAGGAGCAGGACCGCTCCGCTGACGGCGGCCGGCTCGGGGCCGATCGCCTTGCCCAGGTGGGGGGTTCGGAGCGGCGTCACATGCTGTGCCATGGCAGAACAGTGTCAGAAGCGCCGGTGTACTCCACCCGTCCGTGGGGTCACCGTTGCGTATCGACGGTGTGCTGAGCCGAGCCGTCTACGCGCGTAGGAGTTACTGTGCCGGGATGACGAGCCAGAGCATCCCCAGGGGCGTCACCCCGACCGCGGACCAGATCCGCCGGGCGCCCAAGGTTCTGTTGCACGACCACCTCGACGGCGGGCTGCGTCCCGGCACGATCGTCGACCTAGCTCGCGAGTACGGGTACTCGGGGCTACCTGAGACCAACGCCGACAAACTCGGCGTCTGGTTCCGCGAGGCCGCCGACTCCGGGTCCCTGGAACGGTACCTGGAGACCTTCTCGCACACCGTCGCCGTCATGCAGACACGTGACGCACTGGTCCGGGTCGCCGCCGAGTGCGCCGAGGACCTCGCCGAGGACGGCGTCGTCTACGCGGAGGTGCGGTACGCCCCCGAGCAGCACCTCGACGGCGGCCTGAGCCTCGAAGAGGTCGTCGAGGCGGTCACCGAGGGCTTCCGCGAGGGCGAACGCCGGGCCCGCGAGAACGGCCACCGCATCCGCGTCGGCGCCCTCCTCACTGCGATGCGGCACGCCGCCCGTGCCCTGGAGATCGCCGAACTCGCCAACAAGTACCGCGACCTGGGCGTCGTAGGCTTCGACATCGCGGGCGCCGAGGCGGGCCATCCGCCGACCCGGCACCTCGACGCTTTCGAGTACCTGAAGCGGGAGAACAACCACTTCACGATCCACGCGGGCGAGGCGTTCGGGCTGCCGTCGATCTGGCAGGCCCTCCAGTGGTGCGGCGCCGACCGGCTCGGGCACGGCGTACGGATCATCGACGACATCGAGGTCGCGGACGACGGGAGCGTGACCCTCGGGCGACTCGCCGCGTACGTCCGCGACAAGCGGATTCCGCTGGAGCTGTGCCCCAGCTCCAACCTCCAGACCGGCGCCGCCGCCTCCTACGCCGAGCACCCCATCGGGCTGCTGCGGCGGCTGCATTTCCGGGCCACGGTGAACACCGACAACCGGCTGATGTCCGGCACGAGCATGAGCCGGGAATTCGAGCAACTGGTCGACGCGTTCGGTTATACGCTCGACGACATGCAGTGGTTCTCAGTCAATGCTATGAAATCGGCGTTCATTCCTTTCGATGAACGACTCGCCATGATCAATGACGTGATCAAGCCGGGATATGCCGAGCTGAAATCCGAATGGCTGTTCCAGCAGACGGCTTCCACCAGCGGTTCTTCGGCCGGACAGGGCTGATAGCAGAGGCTTCGGGGTTCCGGAAGGCGGACGGGTGTTCACCATCCGTCCGCATTTCGATGTTTGCGGTGGGTGCCTTCGCATGTCTACGGTCGGGGACCGCTCGTTTCCCCGTACATTCCCCGTTGTCTCCTTCGAGTTCGAGGACGCACTTTCCATGAAGCAGTCTGCTGCCAAGACCCTCGGTGTCGCCGCTCTCGGTGCCGCCATCGCCGCCGTCGGCGCGGGTGCCGCCTCCGCCGCCCCCGCCCTGCCGGACGTCCAGGCCCTCGGTGGCGTCACCAACGCGCTGCCGGGCGCCGGTGAGCTCGTCGGCCAGGCCCAGCCCGCCGTCGCGACGAGTGCCTCCACCGTCGTCCCGATCGCCCAGCGCGCGCTGGCCGAGGGCCCCACGAAGCCGGTCGCCGGTCTCCTCGGCGGCCTCCCGGTCGGCCAGGGCCTGCCCACCCACGGCCTGCCGATCAACGGGATCCCGCTCGGCTGACGTAGCTCTTGAGGGGTGCACCCGAAGTACTACGGGTGCACCCCGTTCTTGTGCCCCCACCGGCCCCTCACGGCGCCGGGATCACCTCGATCCGCTGCCCGTTCAGCAGGTACAGCGGCAGCAGCCGCTCCTTCTCCGGAACCGGGAACTCCTGCGACCCGGCGAGGCTCGCCAGCGCCAGCAGCCCCAGCGACACCTGCGCACGCGGCGCGGGCGAGTCGCCCCAGTACTCCGCGTGCTTGTCCAGCCCGGCCGCCAGGGTCGCCGCGAACGCCTCGTCGTCGTTCGCGATCATCCGGTGGAACAGCGCGGCGGGCTGGTAGTCGACCTGGTCGGAGAAGCCGGTCGGCGTGTACGCGACCGCCTCCGGGTGGGCCGCCTCCATCGTCGCCAGCAGCTTCTGCACGATGTCGTCCATGGGCCCGCGCGACAGGTACGTCCGCAGCGTGTCGATCCAGTGCAGGACGTACTCGTCGACCGACCCGTCCTCCCGCAGCCGCTCCGCCGGCACCTCCACGAGCCGCGCCACCCGGCCCCACTCCCGGCACACCACCGCGAGGTACAGGGCGTCCAGCCACGCCCGCGCGTCGGCCGGCGGCTCGGCCGGGAACGCGGGGAGACGCACCTCCAGGTCGTCGAAGAGGAACTCCCGCGCCTCACCGCCCGTGAACAGCAGCGTCCCCAGCTGGACCGCCGCCGACCAGGCGTCCCACGTGGCGAGTTCGGACGCGACCGGGTCGACGGCACAGCGCGCGTGCGCCAGCGTCACCGTCGAGGCGAAGGCGTCGGCCAGCAGCGCCGGGGCGTCGCCCGACTGCCCCAGCCGCTCCAGCAGACCCGCCGTGTCCCGCGCCAGCGCCGCCACGTCCGGCGCCCGCTCCGTCAGCGCCGTCCGCAGCCGGCCCGAGCCGTCCAGCCTGACCAGGCCCTTCATCGCCGCGAGCAGCTCCGGCGGCGGCTGGAGCGAGAAGCTGCGGCTCTCCTCGTCGATCACCGTCAGGGACGTCAGCTTGCCCCGGTACCACCAGTACACGCGCGGCGACAGCCGCCCCTCGCCCTGCTGGTGCGCCCCCAGCGCGTACCGCGCGAGCGCGTTGAGCGCCTCCACGACCGTGCCGTCCGCGATCGGGTGGTACACGAGGTTGTCGCGGGTCGGTACGGCGACCAGGGCGCCGTGCTCCGGGAGCGGCTCGCCGGTGACGCGGCGGACCGTCTCGCCCAGGTACAGGGCCTTGCCCGCGATGAACGGGGAGTCGCCGTACAGGCTGTGCAGCGTCGTGTGCTCGCCCGCCTGCACCACGTCGTGCTCGACGGGGACGCGCGCGAGGTTCTCGTACCCCGCCTTGCCGAGCGCCTCCAGGCCCGCGCGCTCCACGTCGCCGTCGGTCAGGACGCGCACGCTCGTCGGGCCGTCCAGGGCGTACGCGAAGACCAGGCCGTCGGCCACCTCGCGGGCGTACGTCAGGCCGGCCGCGATCTCCGGGGTGATCGACTCGACGGGCAGCAGCCGGACGTACGCGTCCCGCAGCAGCTCCTCGGCGCTCTCGCCGCCCCGGCTCGCCCGGCTCAGACGCTCGAAGTGGGCGTCCACCAGCGCGGGCCACTCCGCCTCGGCTGCTCTGCCGCAGCGCACGGCCAGGTCGTGCAGGGAGTAGCGGTGGCCTTCCCGGAGGTGCGGGGCGGCCAGCGAGCGCAGGTGTCCGGCCTGCGCCGCCGTCAGCATGGGGAGTTCGGCGTCGGGGGTCGTGTCTGGTGCGTCGTCGAAAGTCACCCGGATGACTCTATGAGGGATTCGGCCACCCCCGTGACCGGACGGCGGCTACCAGGCGGCGCTGCCGGTCGTACGCGCCTTCTCCTCCGACGGGAAGAGGATCCACAGCGCGATGTAGAGCAGGAACTGCGGACCCGGGAGGAGGCAGGACAGCACGAATATCACGCGCATCGTCGTGGCCGACGTGCCGAAGCGGTTGGCCAGCGCGGCGCACACGCCGCCGATCATGCGGCCGTGCGTGGGACGGGCGAGGCGGGACATCTGGGGCTCCTTCTGCGTTGCTCCGGTCGAGGTGCGGCCTTCGCCGGCCGCCTCTCCATGACTCGAAGCTACGAGGACGAAGCGGATAAAGCGTCCCTCTACGGAGCTATTCCGACCCTGGGAATCGTCGGGGTACGACCCTGAGACGGCTCCTCCTGACGGACGGCAGGACGTCGTCGCCGCGTCGTACGCCTACGCAGCAGGTACCGTCCGGCGGGTACCACCAGGGTATGAGCCAGGGCCACGCCGGCCGTGTTCAGGAGGATCGAGTCGACGTCCACGACCTGGCCCGGTACGCCGGTCTGGAGCAGCTCCACCGCCAGCGAGAGCATCGCGCCGGCCGCGGCCGTACGCACCAGCGAACCGAGCGGGGAGACCCGCAACCGGCCGTGCACCAGAGGGAGTAGTACTCCGAGGGGAGCCAGCAGGGCCAGACCCCGGCCGATCCGGCGGGCCGCCTCGTGCCAGCCCAGGTCGAGGTCGGCGCGGATGCCGTCGAGCGGGTGCAGGTTGGCCGGCATCACCCAGGGGACGTCCAGCGGTCGCAGCGAGTACCAGACGACGAACGCGAGATGAGCGGCGAGGAGGACACCTCCCGCCACGCGGACACGGATCACGGCGCTGTCGCCGATGGGGCCTTGACGCTGCACGACCCCCAAGACGCACCCTTCACGGCGAATGGTTCCGCAAGGGCCTCCGGGAGCGGAGTGAGGTCTTCACCACACCCGCACAAGCCGGGAGCCGGGCACGGGGGTCCGGCTGCCGCTGAGGGGACTCGCGGGGGTGTGCCCGCCGGAGCCCTGCGGTGACCGCTCGGGGTACGCCGGGCGGAGACGCCGGGGTGCCCGCTGCCGTACCGTCCGGGCGGAGTTCCCGTGCTCGCCGCTGCAACGCGCCGACGGCGTCCCGCACTTGCTGCCGCGACTCCCGGGCCGTGTCCGGTTTCCCAACTCGCCCGAACCGCAGAGGGCTTGGGGCGGGTGCTACGGCAACCGCCCGCTCACTTCGGCGCGTTCGACGACGGCGGCCTCTTGCTCCCCGGGCGCTGCTTCACCTCGTCCGTGCACTCGTAGCGCCTCAACTCCCCGCCCGTGGGCCCGCCGAGGACCACGGAGCCGTCGCCGTCGGAGGCGGACGAGTCGGAGAGGGTGCAGACGACCTGCGCGAGGGCGTACGAGGAGAGCGTGTCCGGCGCGACGCTCAGGCGCAGCGCGTCGTCCGGGTCGGCGCCGGCCAGCGGGGGCAGGACGGTCACCCCGGCGCGTACGTCGGTGGTGTACCCGGACTCCTTCTCCTGGGCCGAGGGGCTCGCCCCCAACTCGTCGAGCAGGCCCTGCGCGACCAGCACCAGGCGCTTGGCCCCGACCGCCCCGTCCGGCACGGGAACCGCCCGGTCGACGGCCACCAGCGATGCCCCGCACAGCAGGAACACCCGCACCGGCACCCCGCCCGACTGCTGCGCGAGCGACGTCCCCGACTCGGACACCGAGCACTGCACGCGCGAGGGCGCCGCCCCGAAGTCGGTCGGCACCTCGGTCGCCCGGATCCCGCACCCGGCGAGGAGCAGCCCCAGCCCGGCGAGGAGCAGCAGCGGCTTACGGCCGTTGCCTGTCACGGCAGTCGAGGCCGGCCGGCCTGCTCGGGGTGCTGAGGCGACTCGGGGTGCCCGGGGTGTCCGGTCAGCCCATCGTGTCCAAGTCGCCCGAGCCGCTTGGGCCGTTGCCCTCTCGGTCGTCCCGCCGTCCGTCACCGTCACGACGCCGTCCCCCCGTCCTCGTCCTCCCGCTCCACCGCTTCCCAGGTCCCCCGGGGCAGCCGCAACGTGAACACCGCACCGCCCTCAGGGGAGTTGGCGGCACTGATCGCGCCGTCGTGGATGTGCGCGTTCTCCAGCGCGATGGACAGCCCGAGCCCGCTGCCCTCCGAACGCGGCCTGGACGCACTGGCCTTGTAGAACCGGTCGAAGACGTGCGGCAGCACTTCCTCGGGGATGCCGGGCCCGTGGTCGCGCACCGCGATGACGACCTCGTCGGAACTCTCCCGCACGGACACCCGCACCGGAGACCCGCCGTGCTTGAGCGCGTTCCCGATCAGGTTCGCGAGGATGACGTCGAGGCGGCGTGGGTCGAGCTGCGCCAGGATCCCGCGCTCGGCGTCGAGTTCGACCGCGTCCAGCCAGGCGCGCGCGTCGATGCACGCCGTGATCTGGTCGGCGACGTCGACGACATCGAGGACCAGCCGGGCCGTACCCGCGTCGAAGCGGGTGACCTCCATCAGGTTCTCGACGAGGTCGTTGAGCCGCCGCGTCTCGCTCACCACGAGCCGTACGGCGGGCTCGATCATCGGGTCCATGCTGCCGGTCTCGGCCTCAAGTTCCTCTTCCAGCACCTCTGTTACGGCCGTGATCGCGGTCAGTGGCGTCCGCAGCTCGTGGCTCATGTCGGCGACGAACCGCCGCGACGCCTCGTCCCGCGCCGCCATGTCCGCGACCCGCTTCTCCAGCGCCTCGGCGGCCCGGTTGAACGTCCGTGACAGATCGGCGAGTTCGTCGGTACCGGACACCTGGAGCCGCGTGTCGAGCCGCCCCTCACCGAGATGCCGGGCGGCAACTCCCAGCCGGTGCACGGGTTTCAGTACGGTCGTGGAGGCGGCCTGCGCGATCAGCGCCGCCCCGATCAGCGCGAGCCCGGTGGCGATCCCCAGTGACCAGGCAAGGGAGTTGAGGTCTTTCGCCTCGGGTTCGAGGGACTTGCGCATGTACCCGGTGGGACCGCCCCCGTCGACCTTCGTCCCGGCGACGAGATAGGGCGTGCCGTGGTCGACGACGCGCTGCCAGAACAGGTGGTACGCCGACCTGTTGGCCCCGGACACCGACTGCTGCCGGTTCACCGCGAGCCGCAGCGCCTGAGGCACGTCGTCCAGCGAGAACCCGCTCAGGCCACCGGAGTTGCCGTACACGGTCCGCCCGACGTCGTCGGTGGCGACCAGCAACACACTGAAACGCTGACTGGAGTTGGCCATCTGCGCGGCGGTGCGCTGGAGTTCGGTCTGCGAGGGACGCTCGGGGAGCGCGCCCGCGCGGTTCTGCATCTCCGTACGGAAGTCCTTCAGCACCGCGTCCTGCGCGCGCGTCAGCACCGCCTCGCGGTTGAGCCAGTAGGCGATGCCGGACGCGGAGACGGCCGTGGCGAGCGCGACCGCGCCGAACACGACGACCAGGCGCAGGCGCAGGCTCGTGAAACGCAGCCGGGACAGGACGACTCTGCGGAACGCGGTCCAGCCGCGGAAACCTGGTGCGGCCTGGGTCACTGAGGCGCGTCCAGGCGGTAGCCGACACCTCTGACGGTACGGATCAGCGTGGGCGACGACGGCACGTCCTCGATCTTGGCGCGCAGCCGCTGGACACACGCGTCCACCAGCCGCGAGTCACCGAGGTAGTCGTGCTCCCACACCAGCCGCAGCAACTGCTGCCGGGACAGGGCCTGTCCGGGCCGCCGGCTCAGTTCGAGCAGCAACCGCAGCTCGGTGGGTGTGAGCTGGAGGTCCTGGCCGTTCTTCGTCACCGTCATCGCCGACCGGTCGATGACGAGGCTGCCGAACGTCGCCGAGTCGCTCGACTCGCGCTCGCCGCGCCGCAGCACGGCCCGGATCCGGGCGTCCAGCACCCGGCCCTGGACCGGCTTCACGACGTAGTCGTCCGCCCCGGACTCCAGGCCCACCACGACGTCGATGTCGTCGTTGCGCGCGGTCAGCAGGATGATCGGCAACTGGTCCGTGCGCCGGATGCGCCGGCACACCTCGAACCCGTCGATGCCGGGCAGCATCACGTCCAGCACGATCAGATCCGGTCGCTGCTCACGCAGCAGTTTCAGACCGTCCTCTCCGCTTGCAGCGGTCGCCACGCGGTGCCCCTGGCGCGTCAGTGAGAGCTCCAGGGCCGTACGGATGGCGTCGTCGTCCTCGATCAGCAACAGGGAAGGCACGGCCTCATTCTGGCCCATACAGGGGGTGAGGTTCGACAGGTGGGGGCTTATAACGCCTTTACGAGCCCCCACCGGTACTACCCGGTCACACCCTGATCCCCAACCGCCACAGCGAGGTGACCTCGGCGCTGCGGACCGTGTACAAGGGGTCACTCCGATCCCGCGCCCGCCGGTGCCGGGGCCGCACGTCATACCTCCGTACGACGGTGAGGCCGCCCTCGCGCAGCAGCCGCAGCAGCTCCTCCCGCGTCCGCAGCCCGAGCAGCTCGGCGAGATCCGACATGATCAGCCACCCCTCACCCTGTGGTAGCAGATGGTTACGCAACCCGGCGAGGAACTCCCGGAGCATCCCGCCGCCCTCGTCGTACACCCCCAGCTCCAGCCCGGCACTCGGCGTGCCCGGCAGCCACGGGGGATTGCAGACGACGAGATCGGCGCGGCCCTCGGCGGGGTACAGCGCCGGGCCCTGTACGGAGATCCGCGCGCCGTACCCGAGGCGGCGCGCGTTCTCCTCGGCGCAGGCGAGCGCGCGGGGGCTGACGTCGGTCGCGACGACCCGCTCGACCCCTCTGCGGGCCAGCACGGCCGCCAGGACACCGGTCCCGGTGCCGAGGTCGAAGGCGGTCCGGCAGCGGCGGGGGAGCGGGGTGGAGGCGACGAGGTCGACGTACTCCCCTCGTACGGGGGAGAAGACCCCGTACCCGGGATGGACGCGGTCGCCGAGCGCGGGGACCTCCACGCCCCTCCGCTGCCACTGGTGGGCGCCGATCACTCCCAGGAGTTCCCTCAGAGGTACTACGGAGGGCCCGGTGGGAGGGCCGTACGCGGCTCGGCAGGCCGCACGGACGTCGGGGGCGCGGCGCAGGGCGAGGGTGTGGCCGCCGTCGAGTTCGTCGAGTTCCACGAGGAGACGGTTCAGTGTCGCCGCCCGGCGAGCCCGGTCGCGGCGCTGGAGGCGGAAGATCTCCGCCGGTGAACCAGCCTTGTCGTACGGGGAGTTCGGGATGCGGCGGCTCAACGCCGTAAGCATCTGGCGGGCGTTGACGTAGTCGCCCTGCCAGAGGAGGGCGGTGCCGGCCGAGGTCAGGCGGTGGGCGGTGGCGGCGCGCAGGCGGTCGTCGACGGGGACGACGGAGTCGTATTCGATGCCGGGCTCGATGCCGGGTTCGATGGGCATGGGGATGCTCCTGGAAGTCGTAAGTGCCGTGGGAGCGAAGGCACTTCGACGGGGCGAGGAGCAGGGGGAACGGCTGGGGGACCCGCTGTCACCGCCGCGCCGAAGCGCGGGGGAACGGGTCGCCGAGGACCATGCCGTAATACATGTCCGCAAGGGTCCCACGAGGGCCGTGAGGAGGCCAAACCCGCTGGTGTCCGGGCTGGTTGTACCGCCAACGCCTTTGAGCCCGCTGTGGTGTCGCCGTGAGGGGCCCCTGTGACAGGTCTGTGACAGTCGGCGGACACGTCCATGAAGGTCCCCGGGCAAGCTTTTCGGCACAGGGCAAGCCGCCCTGGCGCAAGAGCACCAGAGGTCCACGACGGGAGGCGCGACATGTCGCTGCACAGCTTGAACACCAGCGCAGTTGTCACGCGTCTCCACGACATGCGGTGGAGCTCGGAGAAGTCCGGTGTTGTGAGCGGGCGGGGGTGCGCTCGCAGCACCGGGCGTCAACACACCACGTACGTCACGGTGGTTGACGCGAAAACGGGGGATGCGGTTCCGGGGGGAGCCGCGTACAGGGAGGGCACGGGGGAGCGTCGCTCCATCAGCGAGGCGGAGTTCACCGCCTACGTCCAGGAGCGCCGCGCCTCCCTGTACGCCACCGCCTACCACCTGACCGGCGACCGGTTCGAGGCCGAGGACCTGCTCCAGAGCGCGCTGTTCTCGACGTACCGGGCCTGGGACCGGATCAGCGACAAGGCGGCGGTGGGCGGTTACCTGCGCCGCACGATGACGAACCTGCACATCAGCGCGTGGCGCCGCCGCAAGCTGAACGAGTACCCGACCGAGGAACTGCCGGAGACGCCCGGCGACACGGACGCGATGCGCGGCACCGAACTGCGCGCGGTCCTGTGGCAGGCGCTGGCCCGGCTGCCGGAACTCCAGCGGACGATGCTGGTCCTCAGGTATTACGAGGGCCGTACCGACCCGGAGATCGCGGAGATCCTCGGCATCAGTGTCGGCACGGTGAAGTCCAGCATCTGGCGGTCGCTCCGCCGGCTGCGCGAGGACGAGGTCCTCAGCTTCGGCCGTGACGAGGAGAGCGCCTTCGGGGAGCTGGTCGCCTGAGGGTGGACCCCGGCGCCGTTCTGGGGGAGCGGCCGTCAGGGGTAGTGGGGGAGCACGGGGGAGCGGTACCGGGGGGACCTTCGGGGGACGGCGTTCGGGGGAGCGTCGCGGGGAGCGGTACCGCAGGGGGGAAAGCACGGGGGAAACACGGGGGACACGGGGGAACAGAGAGCGGGGCTGGAGGGCCGGGGGGTCCGTCCAGTCCCGTTTCTTTGTTCCCCTTCCCGTGTCCTCGTTTCCTTCTGCCCCGACTGCGGCAGAGATCAAGGCGGTTCGGTTTCCGGAGAAAGGACCGCCTTGCGCCGTCTTGTCGCTGTGCTCGCCGCCGTCTTCTTCTTACCGCTGCTCGCCGCGCCCGCCGCCGGGGCCGCGCCGCTCGACTCCACCGTCTGGCTGTGCAGGCCGGGGATGCCGGCGAACCCCTGCGGGCAGGACGCCCGGGGGAATCCGGTCGATCCTGCTCTGACGGGCCGTTATCTTCCGTCCGGGAGCACGGAGTTCGACGTCCAGCGTGCCGACGGGACACGGGAGCCGTTCACCGTCACGCCCGATCCTCCCGTCGACTGCTTCTACGTGTACCCGACCGTCGACCTGCTCCCCAACCCCCTGCTGCGGCTGGGGAGTCTGCCGCCGGTGCCGCAGAACAACGCGCTGGCCGTGGCGTTCACGCAGGCGCAGCGGTTCGCCGGGCAGTGCCGGGTGTTCGCGCCGGTCTACCGTCAACTCACCTTGCTGGAACTGGCCGGTGGGATCCTGACCGGGACGAGTCCCGACCCCTCGGTGGGATTCGGGGACGTGGAGCGGGCGTTCGCGGACTACTGGGCCCACGACAACGCCGACCCCGCAACCGGGAAGCGCCGGGGTGTCGTCCTCGTCGGGCATTCGCAGGGGACCGCGGCGTTGAGCGCCCTGATGCGGTCCACGTTCGACGCCGACCCGGGGATGCGGCGGCAGCTGGTCGCGGCTTATCTGCTCGGCGGGGATGTGCAGGTGCCGGTGGACGGGGTTCGGGGCGGGGGCGGGGATCCGGACTCGACGTTCCAGCACGTGCCCGTGTGCACTCGGGGGGCCGGGGCCGGGGCTGCGGTGCCGGTGGGGTGTGTCGTCGCCTACTCCTCCTTCGACCTGGCGGACGGGGGTGTGCCCACGAGCTTCGGGCGCAGCACCGCTCCGGGGCACCGGAAGGCGTGCGTCAATCCGGCGGCGCTGCTGCGGGGGGTACCTGAGGGGGAGCGGGTGCCGCTGGACGCGCTGATGCCGACGCGGCGGCTCGTCGGGGGTAGCGCTCTAGTACCCGCGGGGTACCTGGCTCCCGTCATGGGGGGCTACCCGTTCCCCGACCTGCCCGCCGGGTTCGCCCGGTACACCGGGGCGGTGACCGGGGCCTGCGAGAGCGCGGTGGATCCCGCCGGGGTCCGGGTGGACTGGCTTCAGGTCGAGGGGGACCTGTCGCTGTTCGCCGCGGACTCCCGTACGAACGCGCTCGGGCTGCATGTCGTCGACGTGAACGTGGCGCTCGGGGATCTGACGGCGCTCGCCGGGGCGCAGATCGCCGAGTGGCGTAGTCCTTCCGGGCTACAGCGGTAGTCCTACGGTATGGGAGTCGGCGCCGGGGTCTGGACGACGCGGCCGGCGGCGGCGTCCGCCAGGCGGCCCATCGCCTCCTCGCGGTCGCAGGCGTGCGCGCCGAGCGCGGTCTGCCGGGCGACGATGGCCCGCTCGGCGCGCATCAGGCGCCAGCCCCGGCGCAGCAGGAAGGGGACCGACTTGCGGCCCTCCTTGAGATCGCGCAGGAAACGCCTGCGGAACGTCTTCACCGGACCCCGGCTCAGGCACAGCGCGTCCGCGAGCACCCCCTCCTCCCGGCACCGGTCGACGATCTCGGCGGCGAAGATGCCCTCCGCGATGAAGACGGGGGTACGGCCGAAGTCGACGCGCTCGCTGCCGGTGCGGGCGCTGAGCGAGATGTCGTACACGGGTACGTCCGTGGAGCCACGGCGGCACAGCTCCGTGATCGCCGCCACGGCCGTCTCCGTGTCCCACGACGCCGGGTGGTCCCAGTCGATGTCGGAGCTTCCCTCGACCTGCGGCAGCGTCGGGTCGTCGCCCTCCTTGTAGAAGTCGTCGAGCCGCAGCACCGGGAGACCGGAGCGGGCCGAGACGAGGGACTTGCCGGAGCCGGAGGGGCCGCACAGCAGTACGACTCGCGTGGAGGTGGGAAGGGGACTCACGGGACACCAGTGTGCGGCATGGTGCCTGCTCAGCACGAGTCCGCGGGGGGCCTTTGAAGCGTGCGTCACACCTTCGCGGGTCACCTTTGATGCGCGCGGCGCACTTCAACTACCCTCTGCGTCGATCTGATTACTCACCGCATCGAAAAGGTGGCAGCGAGATGCCTCAGCACGAGAACGTCCCCTCCTCTTCAACCGGCCGCCGCGCACTGGCCGCCCTCGCGACCGCCGGAGTCGCCCTCGGGGCCGGCGCCGGAGTGGCCACCGCCGCCGACGCGCCGGTCGTCGACGCCGTCCGCACGAACCCGTCCGCCCTCGGCCAGGTCGACCCCGAGGCGGGGCTCCAGGGCACGCTGACGGCCCTGCCGTACGCGACCGGAGCGGTGACCGCCCTCAAGCCGAACCCCCTTGCCGGGACCGGCGTCGACCCCCTCGACAACGGGGTCGGGACGCAGCTCGCCGACTTCCAGCCGGTGGCGACACGGGCGCTGACCGGGCCGGTGGCCCAGGCGCAGTCGATCGGGTCGATGCCGGTGGTGGGGCAGGTGGCGGGGCTGCTCAAGGGGTGAGGAGGACGGACGGCCCTGCGGCAAGTCGCCTTGCCGCAGGGCCGTTTGATGCACCGTCAGTAGGCGGAGCCCGACGCGCCCAGCGAACCCGTCGTGTGCCAGACCGTCTTCGTCTCCAGGAACGCGGTGAGGCGGTCCGTGCCCTGCGGGTCGTTCCAGTCCACAGGCTGTGGACGAAGGACGCGCTTCAGGTTGTCGGCCGCCGCGATCTCCAGCTCCTTCGCCAACTCCTCGTCCGCGCCCGCGAGATCGATCGCGTTGACGTCCTGGTGGGAGGCCAGCGACGGGGTGATCTCCGCCGTACGGCCGGAGAGGATGTTCACCACTCCGCCCGGTACGTCGGACGTCGCGAGGACCTCGCCGAGGGAGAGCGCCGGGAGCGGGGACTTCTCGGAGGCGACGACCACGGCCGTGTTGCCGGTCGCGATGACCGGGGCCAACACCGAGACCAGGCCCAGGAACGAGGAGTCCTGGGGCGCCAACACCGCGACCACGCCGGTCGGTTCGGGCGTGGACAGGTTGAAGTACGGCCCCGCGACCGGGTTCGCGCCGCCCACGATCTGCGCGATCTTGTCCGTCCAGCCCGCGTACCAGACCCACCGGTCGATCGCCGCGTCGACCTGAGCGGCGGCCTTGGACTTCGACAGCCCCTCCGCCTCGGCCACTTCACGCGTGAACTGCTCGCGGCGGCCCTCCAGCATCTCGGCGATGCGGTACAGGATCTGACCCCGGTTGTAGGCGGTCGCGCCCGACCAGCCGCCGAACGCCTTGCGCGCGGCGACGACCGCGTCCCGGGCGTCCTTACGGCTCGACTGGGGCGCGTTGGCCAGCCAGTTGCCCTTGGAGTCGGTCACCTCGTACACCCGGCCGCTCTCGGAACGCGGGAACTTCCCGCCGACGTACAGCTTGTAGGTCTTGAACACACTGAGTCGGTCAGACATCGAGGTACGCCTCCAGGCCGTGGCGACCGCCCTCGCGGCCGTGACCCGACTCCTTGTAACCGCCGAACGGCGAGGTCGGATCGAACTTGTTGAACGTGTTGGACCAGATGACACCCGCGCGCAGCTTGCTCGCGACGGCGAGGATGCGGGAGCCCTTGTCGGTCCAGATACCGGCGGAGAGGCCGTACTGCGTGTTGTTGGCCTTGGCGACGGCCTCGTCCGGCGTGCGGAAGGTGAGGACCGACAGGACCGGGCCGAAGATCTCGTCGCGCGCGATCGTGTGCGCCTGCGTGACGTTCGTGAACAGCGTCGGCGCGAACCAGTAGCCGGAGGACGGGAGTTCACAGGCGGGCGACCACCGCTCGGCGCCCTCCGCCTCGCCCTGCTCCGTCAACGCCGTGATCCGCGCGAGCTGTTCGGCGGAGTTGATCGCGCCGATGTCCGTGTTCTTGTCGAGCGGGTCACCGAGGCGGAGCGTGGACAGGCGGCGCTTCAAGGCGTCCAGCAGCTCGTCCTGGATCGACTCCTGGACCAGCAACCGGCTTCCGGCGCAGCAGACTTGGCCCTGGTTGAAGAAGATTCCGTTGACGATTCCCTCGACGGCCTGGTCGATCGGGGCGTCGTCGAAGACGATGTTCGCGCCCTTGCCGCCGAGTTCGAGCGTCAGCTTCTTGCGGGTGCCGGCGACCGTGCGGGCGATCTCCTTGCCGACGGCCGTGGAGCCGGTGAAGGCGACCTTGTTCACGTCCGGGTGCGCGACGAGGGCGGCGCCCGAATCGCCGTATCCCGTAAGGATGTTGACGACACCCTTGGGGAGGCCCGCCTGACGGCAGATGTCCGCGAAGAACAGGGCCGACAGGGGAGTGGTCTCCGCCGGCTTCAGGACGACCGTGTTGCCGGTCGCGAGAGCGGGGGCGATCTTCCACGCCAGCATCAGCAACGGGAAGTTCCACGGGATGACCTGGCCCGCGACACCGAGCGGCTGGGGGTTCGCGCCGTAGCCCGCGTGGTCCAACTTGTCGGCCCAGCCCGCGTAGTAGAAGAAGTGCGCGGCGACCAGGGGGAGGTCGGCGTCGCGGGTCTCCTTGATGGGCTTGCCGTTGTCCAGCGTCTCCAGGACGGCCAGTTCGCGGCTGCGCTCCTGGATGATGCGGGCGATACGGAAGAGGTACTTCGCGCGCTCGGAGCCGGGCAGCGCGGACCACTTCTCGAACGCCTTGCGGGCGGCCTTGACCGCGCGGTCGACGTCGGCCTCACCGGCCTGCGCGACCTCCGCCAACACCTCTTCCGTGGAAGGGGAGACGGACTTGAAGACCTTGCCGTCCGCCGCGTCGGTGAACTCGCCGTCGATGAACAGGCCGTAGGACGGCGCGATGTCGACGACCGAGCGGGACTCGGGGGCGGGTGCGTACTCGAAAGCCATGGGGAATCAGTCCACCGTCACGTAGTCGGGACCGGAGTAGCGGCCGGTGGCCAGCTTCTGACGCTGCATCAGCAGATCGTTGAGGAGGGAGGAGGCGCCGAAGCGGAACCAGTGGTTGTCGAGCCAGTCCTCGCCGGCCGTCTCGTTCACCAGGACGAGGAACTTGACCGCGTCCTTCGTCGTACGGATGCCGCCCGCGGGCTTCACCCCGACCTGGACGCCGGTCTGCGCCCGGAAGTCGCGCACCGCCTCCAGCATCAACAGGGTGTTCGCGGGCGTCGCGTTGACCGCGACCTTGCCGGTGGACGTCTTGATGAAGTCCGCGCCCGCGATCATGCCCAGCCAGCTCGCGCGCCGGATGTTGTCGTACGTCGACAGCTCGCCGGTCTCGAAGATGACCTTGAGCCGGGCCGCGCCGGACGCCTCCTTCACGGCCACGATCTCGTCGTACACCTTGAGGTAGTTCCCGGCGAGGAACGCGCCCCGGTCGATGACCATGTCGATCTCGTCGGCGCCGGCGGAGACGGCGTCGCGGACGTCGGCCAGCTTGACGTCGAGCGCGGCACGGCCGGCCGGGAAGGCGGTCGCCACCGACGCGACCTTCACACCGGAACCGGCTACGGCCGCCTTCGCGGTCGCGACCATGTCCGGATAGACGCAGACGGCCGCCGTCGCGGGCGTCGTCCTGTCCGTCGGGTCGGGGTGGACGGCCTTCGCGCCGAGCGCCCGGACCTTGCCGGGGGTGTCCGCGCCTTCCAGCGTCGTCAGGTCGACCATCGAGATGGCCAGGTCGATGGCGTACGCCTTGGCGGTGGTCTTGATCGAACGGGTGCCGAGCGAGGCGGCACGCGCCTCCAGGCCGACCGCGTCGACACCGGGCAGGCCGTGCAGGAAGCGCCGCAGCGTGCTGTCGGACGCGGCGACGTCGGCGAGCGCCGAGCGAGCAGCGGGAGATGCAGTGGTGGGCATGGTCACCAGATGAGCATATCTACGCGCGTAGCGGATGTATAGGGCCGGAGGGCCTTACCGGAGCGACCGGGAGGGCGCCTGGCTCTCGGGTAGGGGGCGTGCGGGCTCGCTCCCGGGTAGGGCGTGCGGGCGGCTCTCCCGGCCTACGGGTATCCCCTGCCTGGGGCTGATCCGGCCCACCGGCGGAGCTACCGGTACCCCCTACCGGGGTCTGAGATGGCCCGGGCAGACCCTTCGGGCAGAATCGGGCGCATGACGACCCCCGCACGCGAGCCGCAGCCCTCCGGTCCCGAGTACCAGGACCGCGTCTACCGCTCACCCGCCGGCATCGTCGGCGGAGTCCTGCTGCTCGGCATCGGCGGCTGGCTCGGCATCGACGCGGTCGTCGTCGGCCACGGCCGCACGCCCTGGCTGGCGCTCGCGGGGCTCCTGCTCGCCGTACCCCTGGTGGCGGCCTTCACGATCCGCCCCGCGGTGTACGCCAACGAGGAGCGCCTCCGCATCCGCAACCCCTTCCGGGTCATCGTCCTGCCCTGGTCCCAGGTCGCGGTGGTCCGCTCGAACTACACGAACGAGGCCGTCAGCAACGCGGGCGCCAAGTTCCAGCTCTGGGCGATCCCCGTCTCCCTGCGCGGCCGCAAGAAGGCCGCCCGGCGGGCCGCGCGGGCGAGCGCGGGCGGAAACACGGGCGGGGGCGCCGGTGGCGTCATCGGCGGCGGCCTGCCCGGTTTCAGCACCGGCTGGCGCACGACCGACCTCGACGCGGGCGACACCCTCTCCTCCGGCGACCGCTCCATGGCGGACCTGCGGGCCCTGCACGAGGGCTATCGGCCGGAGGGCTCGCCCTCGTCCGAGGGGACACCGGGCGAGGTCAGCGTGCGGTGGGCGTGGGAGGTACTGGGGCCGGTCGCGGCGGGGGCTGTGGTGCTGGTGATTCTGCTGCTGGCGGGCTGATCGGCGCCGCTGCGGGCCACCGGCGTATCAGCTGTACCTGTCGTTCCGCAGGGCTACCTCTTCGTACGTGTGTTTGGCGTACCTCTGGGGGATGGGTGTACCCAGCGACTTGAGAGGCAGGGGAAGAAGGGATGAGTTACATGGCCATGACGGACCTGGCTCCGTTCGGCCTTGAAGGGATGCGGGAGCAGTTGTGGCTTCGCGAGAACAGCGGAGGCTCTGGGTGTGAAGTTTTTCGTGTCCCTTTTTATGTTTACGGACTTTTGGCCGATTGATTGCGAAGTCTGGTCGGCGCGTCTTGCGAGTTCTCTTTGTGGATTCACGCGAGTCGATGAAGGTGCGATCTGTGCTGCGTGAAGCTGTGGCAGAGGCGGGTCTTCTTGGTGAATGGAACGGAGATCGACATGTCGCTATCGACGTTCGGGAGGATGTAGCGGCTGGTAATTCTTTCTGGGAGGGGGCGACTCGAAGATTTTTGACTTCTGCCTTGTGCTACACCTCTGGCAGTCGCGGGGCCTCAGTTGTTCCGGATGCGGCGGGCCGTAGCTATGAGGTCGGCAGGGAGTGAATGGGCCGCGCAAGCGTGGTCGATCAATGTGTTTCGGTATGAGATGTTCGGGAGATTCGGGGCCAGTTCGAGGAATTCGGCCAGCGCCGCGGGGGAACCGGTGAGGCGGGTGCGGTAGGCGGCGTTGGCTGCGCGGAGGGTGGGTTCGGTGGGCTCGTGGGTCAGGCCCTCGGCGGTCAGGTGGACGGCTGCGGTGAAGTCACCTTGTTCGGCTCGTATGTCGGCCAGGTCCAGGTGGAG
The DNA here is from genome assembly GCF_048159485.1 of Streptomyces sp. 4F14. NCBI lineage: Bacteria > Bacillati > Actinomycetota > Actinomycetes > Kitasatosporales > Streptomycetaceae > Streptomyces > Streptomyces sp. 4F14. The sequence goes on along the minus strand of NZ_JBLRVY010000036.1, from coordinate 823 downwards.
GGACCAGTTCGTCGGGTCCAGGGTGAGGGCGCGTTCGAATGCCGCCGCTGTTCGGGCGGGGTTGTTCAGCTTGCGCCATGTGCCTGCTCTGACGACTTCCGTCAGCATGATTCGTTCCACCGCGTCCGCCCGGTCGCACAGGGCGAACGACGCGTCCGTGAGACCGCAGGCCCGCAGCAAGATCGCCATCTTGGCCAGTGCGTCCGGCGACGGCCGGTGGGTGGAGACCTTGTCGATCGCGTGGAACCAGGGTTGGAACCGTTGCCGCATGCTCTCGGTGTCCAGGTCGTGGCCGTAGTCCATCGTTCGCATCGCGGCCTCGGCCAGCGCGTCCGCGCTCACCGTGCCGAGGAAACGCGGATCGCTGAACCAGGGAGCCTCGGCCCACGCGATGTCGGGTCGTGCGCCCGTGACCGAGCCGAGAGTCATGGCTGCGCTGTCCATGTCGCCTTTGAGGAAGCTGATGTACGACTGCGTCAGTACCGCTTCCAAGGAGTCGTTGCGCAGGAGCTCGGCAAGCTCCGTCGGCCTGTCCTGCCACAACTCGGCGAGCACCGTGTAGGGCTCGGGGGTCGAGGGGGCGGAGGCGATTGCACTCGTGAGATGGCGCAGGGCCGCTGTCAGGTCACCCCCGCAGTGCGCCAGCACTCGCGCGAGACCGACTCCGGCTGACACTGTTCGATTTGGCATCGGCCGACAATATCTCTGGTTCGGCTGCGGGGTGGTTCTGTGGGGGTAGTACCTAGCCTCGCGCTTTCATGAAGCGGGCTGTCCGGCAGGCGGTCAGGAAAGCAGAAAGTGCCTCTGACCAGCGAGAATGAGG